>DGNT01000204.1 GCA_002389055.1 Alcanivorax sp. UBA4485 | reverse complement strand
ACTTTGTCGTCGACCCGCGGGTGCGCGCCCGAGACGTGACTGTCATTTCCAACCAGCCACTGACTTCCGAAGAAGTCTATGAGCTGTTCCTGTCGGTGCTTCAGGTGCACGGTTACGCCGCGGTGCCGTCCGGTGGGGTGATCAAGATCGTCACCAATACCACCGCCAAGCAGAGCAACCTGCCGCTGACCCCCAACGCGGGCAGCGTGGACGGCGAAGAGCTGATCACCCAGGTGATCGCGGTGGACAACTCTCCGGTGGAGGAGCTGGTGCCGGTGCTGCGCCCGCTGGTGCCCCAGTATGGCCATCTGGCGGCGGTGGGCTCCGCCAACGCGCTGATTATCAGCGACCATGCCGACAACATTCAGCGCATGCGCGCCATCATCAACAGCCTCGACAACGCGGAAAGCGATGAGGTGGAGATCGTTCAGCTCGAGCACGCGTTCGCCGGCAACATGGTGTCCCTGCTCGAAGAACTGACCACCTCGGATCCGGCCGCCAACACCCGCCGCCGGGGCGCCCAGGGCGGCGCCACCATGGTGGCCGATGAGCGCACCAACCGGTTGATCATCAAAGGCGACCGCGGCACCCGTGCCCGCCTGATGCCGTTGATCCGACAACTGGACAGTCCGTCCAGCGCCGCCGGCGGCGTACAGGTAGTCCGGCTCAGCCATGGTGATTCGGAAAAAATGGCGGAGCTGCTGAAGAATTTCGCCGCCGGGGCTTCGGCGGTTCGTCAGGGTGGCGATGAAAATGGTGCCGCCGCCGCGCGCACCTCCCAGGGCGAAGGCCGGGTATCGATTCAGTCGGACGAATCTCTTAACGCCCTGGTGATCCGGGCCGAGCCGGAAATGATGAAAGAGCTGCAATCGGTGATCAGTCAGCTGGACGTGCGGCGCGCGCAGATCCTGATCGAAGCGGCCATCGTCGAAGTGACCGGCGACAAAGCCAACAACCTGGGCTTCCAGTACCTGGCCGGCGATTTGGAAAACGGGGTTGGCGCGGTGAACTTCGGGGGCTCCGGCATCAGTGTGCAGTCGCTGCTGCAGGCGGTGATCACCGAGGACCCTTCCAATATCACCCTGGGTGACGGCATTGCCGCCGGCTTCGGTGAAACCGATGCCGACGGTGACCTGGAATGGGGCGCACTGGTGCAGGCGCTGGCCTCCACCACCAACACCAACCTGCTTTCCACCCCGAGCATTCTTACCCTGGATAACCAGGAAGCTTCGATCATCGTTGGTGAGAATGTGCCGTTCGTGACCGGGCAGGCGTCCAGCACCGGGTCCGGCGTGTCCAACCCGTTCACCACCATTCAGCGCGAGGACGTGGGTCTGACCTTGAAGGTCACACCGCATGTGGCCGGGTTGAATACCATCCGTCTCGAGCTGGAGCAGGAAACCTCGGCGGTGAAGGATTCCGTCGGCGAAGCGGTGGACATCGTCACCACCAAGCGCCAGCTCAACACCACGGTGCTGGCGGACGACGGCGAGACCATCGCCCTGGGCGGTCTGATTTCCGATGACGTTCAGGAAACCGTGCGCAAGGTGCCGCTGCTCGGCGACATCCCGCTGCTCGGCTTCCTGTTCCGCTCCACCTCCGAGAGTCACGTTAAGCGCAACCTGATGGTGTTCATCAAACCCACGGTGTTGGCTAATAACGACCGGTTGGTGGACATGACTCGCGAAAAATACATGGGCGTCACCGCCATGCAGTTCCGGGTCAATGACGACGGTGAATTGGTTCGCGAGGTTCAATTCCCGCTGCCGGTCAAGCTGGAAAATCTGTTCCAGGGACGCTCACCGGTTTCCGATGAATACGAGCGGGCTTATAAAGAGCAGCAACAAAAACGGGAAGAGGATTCCGCCACACCGCCCACTTCCGGCCCGGTGACCGATACCGAGGGCGTCGTACCCGGGCAGGAAGAGGAGCCCGCCGCTCGTGATGAGGAGGCGGACCAGGCGGAAGACGAAGCCCGCGAGCCTTCCGCCACCCGGGCGTCGCAACCGGCTGAGCCGGCCCCCGCGCCGCAGCCGGCCGAGGAATCGACCGTGGCGGCCTCGCGGGCCGACACGTCGTCGTCCAGCAACCAGTGCCGGCCGCCCTGGTGCTAGCGGCCGCTAGGGGGTGTTCAGGGACTCAAGGTTTCTGATCACCCGCTCACTGCGCTCCAATTTCTTCTGCAACTCCACGTTTTCCGGGTCCAGCGGCGCCACCTGCTGCCACAACTGGTGGGCGGCCCGGTATTCGCCCTTGGCGTAAAGCGCTTCCCCCTGGGCCATGGTCCGGGCGAAGCGGTCCCGCGACCAGCGCTGGACCTGCTCACGCAGGGTATCCAGGTAGGTGTCGTCATGCTGCGTCAGGTAGGTGCGCGCGGCCAGCAAGTCTTGCAGACGGCCGGTTTGCTGATAGCGTGAAACCAGTGTCTCCGCATGCTGGTAGCGGGTTTCCTGGCGGGCGTCCCGTGCCCGGTCCCGGGCGCTGTCGAGGGTCTTGCGGGCGCGCTTCAACGAGGCCGGCTGCACGCGGTCGGGGGTCAGGCGTTGCGCCATTTCCAGCGACACCAGTGCCTGGCGCCACAGCGCCTGGTCGGCGTAGGCGTCACCCAGTTCGGTAAGGCCATCGCTCACCTGTTGGCGTAGCCGTGCGCGCTGGTCCAGGATTCTGATTGCGCGGTGATCGTCGTGGTGGGCCAGGTCCTGGTCCAATTGACCAGTCTCCAGCAGGGCTTTCGCCTGGGCCAGATACCATTGGTTCAGGCGCGCGCGCAGCGTCCGCGCTTCACGCTCATGCAATTGCTCAAGCAGGGCGTCCACCGGCTCCGGTTCCGCGACGCGGTCCCCGGTGTCCTCCAGCACCTGATAGGCCTGACTCCAGTCCTCCCGGGCGGACAGCTCCCGGGCCAGGGCCAGTTTTTCCTGGCGATACTCCCGGCTGGCCTGCAGAACCCCCTGGCGTTGCTGGGTGAGAAGGCCGTACTGCGGGTGGGTCTCGTCGGTACGCTCGATAATCGCCAGGGCGTCCCGGTAACGGTGCGCCTGCAGGGCGTCACCGACCCGGTTGGCGGGGTCCGAAAACGGCAGCCACGAAGCGCACCCGGGCAGTATCAATACCGCGCCCAGGCCCAGCGTCGCCCGCCAGGCGCCGCGTTTAGGAGGATTCACGGTTGGCCTCCGCACTGATCTCGGCAAGAAATTGGGCGATGCGTTGTTCCATCAGCGTTTCGGACAGAGCGTGTACGCCGTCCACCCGGAAGGTGCCCACCGGCTCCTGGCGTCCGCGCACCCGCATGGCACCGTACTCGGTGGCGCGCACCCTGGAGCCGATATTGGGGTCGGCCATCATTGCGGAAGCGGCGATAATCTCTCCGGCGCCGGCCATGTTGGACAGCCGGGAGGCCAGGTTCACTGTGTCACCGACCACCGTATATTGCATGCGCTCCCGCGACCCCAGGTTGCCGGCCAGCATGGCCCCGGAGTTCATGCCGATGCGGAACTCCACGGTGGTCAGTCCGCGTGTGTCTCGGTATTCGTTGAGACGGGTCACCAGCCGCTGGATCATCACCGCGCAGCACAGGCCGTGGAAAAGGTGTTCGGAATCCTCTTCGGGCACCCCGAACACGATCATCGCGCAATCGCCCATGTACTTGTCGATGGTGCCCCGGTAAAAATCGCAAGCCGCGCTGATGGCGTCGAAGTAGACGTTGAGCATATCCGCCACCGCCTCCGGCGCCAGGCTTTCGGACAAGCGGGTAAAGCCGACGATGTCGGCGAACACCACCGTGGCGGTGACGTCGCGCCCGCCCAGGGTGACCTGGTCCAGGTTGGCCATCATCTTGCGCGCCACCGAGGGGCTGACGAAGCGCTGCAGCACGCGTTCCACCTGGTCTTTCTCCAGCATGCCGTGGGCCATGCCGTTGTAGGCCTCGATCAGATGGCCGATCTCGTCGTTGCGGCGTTCCTGGATCCGGTATTGCAGGTCCCCTTTACGCATGGCGCTGGTGGCGGCGAGCAGATTGTGGATCGGCTGCGCCAGCCGCCGGCTGATCAGGAAAGAGGCAATGATCGCCAGTACGCCCATCGCCAGGGTGGCGGTGATCAGGGTATTGCGCACCTCGCGCTGGGCCAGGGTGATGGAGCGGTCCGACAGCGTCACCGCCACCGATCCGGCCAGGTTGTCGTTGACACGCACCGGCGCGAAATAGGTGCTCATGGCCTCTTCCTCAACCCCGCCCCAGCGCCGCACTTCCTCGGAAGACGGGGCGCTGGCCGGTGGCTGCACCCCGGCCTGGTCAATCGGCTCGCCCTCCCGGTTAAACAGCGCGGCGCCGGCGATGCTGTCGCTGCGTACCAGATTATTGATGTGCACCTTGAGCAGGAAGCGGTCCTCGGCGAGCAAGGGTTCCCGGGCGGTGTGCGCCAACTGGGTGGCGATGGCGTTGCCGAAGCTGTCCGCCTGGTCGCGCATACGCTGCAGTTGATTGTTGAGCAGAATGAACGCCAGCAATGTCATACCCACCAGGATCAGCGCCGAGATCGACAGACCCATCTTCCAGGCCACCGGAAAATATTCCGGAATATAGGGCTGGATCAAGGCGTCAAAGCGCGTTTTCCAGGAAGCTTTGGGCTGGTCGGGAGGTGATGCGGGCATGGGAGCTTTGGGCTCTTGTCAGCGACAGTATCCAGTGTCACATTGCCAGACTGGCCCGAGGGACACCAGACGTTTAACCATCATCTGCGAAGACTGAACACGACATGGCATTTATCCGCGAACGGCGCCTGGCCGCCAATGGAATGGACTTCTTCATCGCCGAGGCCGGCGAGCCCGGGGCGCCGCTGGTGCTTTGCCTGCACGGCTTCCCGGAATGCTGGGCCTCCTGGCGTTATCAGCTGCCGGCGCTGGCGCAATCCGGGTGCCACGCGGTGGCCCCGGACCTGCGCGGCTTTGGTGAAACCGGCGGCCCGGCCGACGTCGACGCCTACCGGCAAAGCCGGCTGGTGGCCGATGTGGTGGCGTTGATCGACGCTCTGGGCGCCGACCAGGCGGTGCTGATCGGCCACGACTGGGGCTGCGCCCTGGCCTGGCAGGTGGCCCGCCGTCATCCGGACCGGGTCGCGGCGGTGGTCGGGTTGTCGGTCCCGTACGGCGGCCCGTCCCCGAAACCGCCGACCCAGGCGATGCGCGATCTGTTCCGCGATCACTTCTTCTACATGCTCTACTTCCAGCGCCCACGGGCCCCGGAGCAGGAGCTGGAAGCCGATGTGGAGGACAGCCTGCGGCGCATGTTCCACAGCCTCTCCGCGGATGGTATCGAGGAGTTCTCCGTGGCCCCGGACAGCACCGGGGTGTTGCAGGCCATGCAACCGCCGCCGGTGCCACCGCGCTGGATGCGCGACGAGGATATGGCCTACTACGTAGCGCGCTTTAAAAAGACCGGTTTCACGGGCGCCCTGAATTGGTACCGGGCCATGGACGCGTCCTGGGAAGAGAGCCGCGACGACGAAAACTGGACCATCACGGCGCCGGTCCTGTTTCTCGGCGGCATGCAGGACCCGGTGTTGCTGTTCGGGCAAAAGGCCCTGGCGCGCATGCCCGATTATGTGCCGGACCTGCGCACCGTGGTGCTCGACCAGTGCGGCCACTGGATTCAGATGGAGCAGGCCTCCGAGGTGAACCGGGAAATACTCGGCTTCCTCGAAGACATCTCGCCTACACGCTGATCGGCACGCCGTGATCGTCGCGGTCGGTGAGAATCTCGAACGCGGCGCCGTGCTCGCTGTGCAACACCTCTTCGTGACCCGACCGGATCAGCGATACCCGCGCCCGCGCCAGCTTACTGTTGAGACAGGTTTTGTTGCCACCCGGCGGGTTGTAGTAGGTGAGGGCGGTGAAGGCTTCGCGCGGCGCCTCAATGTCCACCCGCAGCTGATTGTCTCCGGCACGGCACTCAAGCCGCCACTGGAAGAACCGGTAGCGGCCCCGTGAGCGCAGCGCCTGGCTGATCCGGTTAAAGGCGTAGCTTTGCCCGTCCAGCCGCAGCACCGCCAGGCTTAACCAGGGCGTGGGCACGGGGCCAAACCAGACCCGGGCGGTGGCGCATTCGAGAAAGGCGTCCGGGCGGCCGTCGAAAGCGGCCACCTGGCCCCAGGCGTACTGGTCGGTGTGGCGTGTTCCCCAATTATGATTTTCGCTGCCGGGCCAGTTCTCCAGCTGCAGGGCATCGCCGTCCACCCGTACCACGCCGGACACGCGCACCGCCGGCCGGCTGACCAGCGACTTGGCCTTGGGAAAGCCGGCCCGGTAGCGATCCTCTGGCAACAACAGCAGCGGCTCCTGGCCACCCTGGTAGCGCAGGTCCCACTCAATGCGGTGGTCGTTCAGCGAGGCGCCGCCGTGCAGCTTGCCCGGTTCCAGCCGGTTGCCGCCGATCTCCACCGCCAGGCGGTCGGCGGCCACCAGGCACTGCGGCAAAGGAAACTCTTCCTTCACCGCCACCTGGCGCTCGCCATCGAACCAGACCGCCCAGATTTCACCCAGGCGCCGCCCGCCGTCGGCGGCGATGAACTGGGTATAGCGTATCCACAGAGCGCGCCGGCTATAAGGGTCGTTGGCGCGCACGAACCAGGATTCGTAGTGCCCGCCCTGGCCCGGGTACTGGTTGCCATGGAACGGGATCATGACGTCGCATCCTGATACGCGTGGCGTTCGTCCACCAGTCGCAGTGCCTTGAAGGGAAACGCCAGCATGCTGTCCCGGTACGCCACTCGGGCTTTGCCCACGGGCTGGTCGGACTGGTAGACAGTGAGCGGGCAGGTGATCAGGGATTGAACCCAGCCGCCCTGGCCGTACTGCTTCTGGCCTTCGGCGTAGAGTTCACCCAGCTCCGGATGACGGAAGCGCAGCCAATAATGCGGCCCGCTCAGGCGGATCCTCAGTTCGCCTTCGCAGGCGCACTGGTGATCCCCAAGGCGGGCGGTGCCGCGAAAATAGCGCGGTGCACCCAGGCTGAAGATGCGGGTGGTGAAGGCGCGAATGGTAAAGGCGAAAGGCCGCTCGGCGCCGTCGCTGTCCAGAGCCAGCCAGCCGCTCATGGATTCCTTGAGTAGTAGTCCCAGTGTCATGCTTGATGCTCCTGTAGGTGGTCGGCCAGCCGGGCCGCGGCCCGGCTGGCCAGGGCCATGATGGTCACCTGGGGGTTGGCGCCCAGGCTGGAAGGCACCGCCGAGCCGTCCATGACATAAAGGCCCTGGCGGCCATGGACCCGGTGGTGCGCATCGCAGACGCCGTCGTCCGCGTCGCGCCCCAGGCGCGCGGTGCCCAGCGGGTGATAGGCGGTGATCAGAAAGTCGCGGGGTTTGAGCGGCCCGGCCAGAAAGCGCTCCAGCTCCGCCACACTGTGCAGGCGCCGCAGGCCATCCAGGCCCGGCACCAGTACCTCACGAGCGCCGGCGGCGAAGTAGATCCGCGCCAGCGTGTCCACGCCGCGCAGGAACAGGGCGAAGTCCCGGTCGTTCAGGCGGTAGCGGATCAGCGGCCAGTCACGGTGCGGTCCGCGCCGGACCCGCCCCTGGGACGTGTCGCGGATCATAAAGCCGAAATAGGCGGTGTGCTGGTAGTCCTCGGTAAATCGCACCCACTCCTCGCCGTACAGGTTGTTCAGCAGGCTGTGTCCCGCCAACGGCACGGTGCCGCCTTCGAACATCAAACCCTCCTCGCCCCAGTCGGTGACGCCGAAACCCTGCGGAATGCTGCGGCTGTTGGCGAAGTCCCGGTCCGGGAAAAGCGCGTTGACCACCCCGGCCGGGTGCAGCGTGAGATGGCGGCCCAGATGGCGGTTGCGGATGCCCTGGTCACGCAGGAACAGCGGCGTGAAGAAGGTGCCCATGGCGGCCACCACGGCGCGGCTTTTCACCGTCAAACGGATCGAATGGCCGTCCCGGTTGCGGCCCCGGGCCGTCATGCCGGTGACCCGGTTGCCGTGCCAGTGCAGGCGCTCCGCCCGAAACCCGGAGAACAGGAAGGCGCCACGGTCGAGCGCCCGGGGGATATAACTCACATTGGTGGATTGCTTGGCGTCGGTGGGGCAACCGAACTGGCACAGCCCCTGGCCGTCGCAACCCTCGGCGTTACGGTTCAGCGGGTGGCGCTGCTGGAACCCCAGCGCCCCGGCGCCGCGATCAATAACGTCACCGATGGCCCCCACATGTTCCGGTTTGGCGGCCTGCACCTTGAGCACCTCTTCCACCTGTTCGAACCAGGGGGCCATTTGCGCCGGGCTGAAATCGCCCAGCCCGCGGGCCTGCCAGTCGGCCAGTACCGCCTCCGGCGTGCGCATACAGGTGCCGGAATTGATGGTGGTGGTGCCGCCCACGTTGCGGCCCACCGGCACCGGAATAATCGCGTTGCCGGTGGCGCAGTTGCTGCCCATGGCGCGGTACAGTTTGGGGATCACCTCGGTGAGCCGGCCGTTGAAGTGGGACCGGTCGTAGTATTGGCCTTCTTCCACGATCACCACGGCGAGGCCGCGGCTGGCCAGCTCGTAGGCGGCCGCCGCGCCGCCGGCACCGCTGCCGATCACCACCACGTCCGCTTCCAGCTCCATATCCTCGTCGCAATCGCCGGCGGCGGTGATCTGCTGCTGCCAGCGAAAATGCTCCACCTGGCTGGGCACTTGCACCGGTGGCCGGCAGCCGGTGCGCGCTTCCACGTCGCGATCAAAGACGTAGTGCGCCTTGAGCGGCAGGCTCACGGCGCGAAGCAGTTTGCCGGATACCGGGGTACGGGACAGCCGCTCAAGGAAACGGGCCCGGTGGGGCGGGGCGCCACGGTGGAAACGGTGGCCGTGACGGAGCAGGTGTCGGGCGTCCAGCCACAGCAACCCGAGCCGCAGGGCCCGCGCCAACAGGGCGTGCTCGCCGACGCGGGTGAGCAGCGCCTCGGCGTCCGCCGCCGGCAGGCGCCGGCCGGCGGGGAACAGCGATGCGGTGAGCGCCTGGGCGGTGGGGTTGCGGGTGAGAGTGGTTTGATCAGCCATGCGGGCAGTGTGAGGCGTTCCCCCGTGCCGCGCTTGACCCGGACCACAGTGTCCCGTTGCGGGCCGGGTCAAACCGGTTCAGCGGGGCTTATCGCGCAGCAGCTGGAAGGTGGTGTTGACGATCAGCTCGGAGGTCTTCGGCAGTACCTGGTACATCACCTGGGACGCCAGCCCGAACGCCGGCACCTTGCGTTTCGGGCGGGTGACGATCGCCTCGCACAGCCAGTCCACGGCGCGCTCTTCGCTCATCGCCGGTACGTAGCGGTAAATGGCCGTGGGCGCGATCATCGGCGTGCGCACCAGCGGATAGTTCATCAGGGTGAATTCCACGCCGGTGTGTACCAGCTCGTTCTGGGCCGCCAGGGTCCAGCCTTCCAGCGCCGATTTGGAGCCCAGGTAGGCGGAAAATCTTGCCGGGGCGCTCTGCACGCCCATGGTCGACACGTTAATCACATGGCCCTGGCCACGTGCCTGCATGGCGGGAATCAGATTCATCGCCAGGCGAATGGCGCCGAAGTAATTCAGCTGCATGGTGCGCTGGTAGTCGTGGAAGCGGTCCAGGCTGTGCATCACCGAGCGGCGGATCGAGCGGCCGGCGTTGTTGACCAGAATGTCCACGCCGCCATGTTCGGCGAGCACCTGCTCGCACAGCCGGTCGCAGCTGTCGAGATCGGCCAGGTCACAGCGGTAAGCGTGGGCGCGGCCACCGTCGGCGCGGATATCGTCCACGGTATCCTGCAGTTTCTCGATGGAGCGGGCCACCAGCAGCACCGTGGCGCCGGCCCGTGCGAGACGGTGGCTGAGCCCGGCGCCAATGCCGGAACTGGCGCCGGTGATCAGAACCACCTGGCCGGCGACGCGCCGGCGCAGAGCACCACGGGGGGAGAAACGCTGCCGCCAGCGCCAGCCGGCGGCAGCGGAAATGCGTTTGATATGCGGCCGGAGGTCCGGCCGCTGCCATTCGATGTCGTTCATTGGAGGCACCCCACAAAATGGAAGACCTCCTAAGATTGCATTCAAACAAGCGTTTGATCAATGACCGCTGTTGCCCGGCGGCCCGGCGTTGCCGGCTTACCAGTGAATCCCTTTAAACAGACGCGAGAACGCGGCCTGCTCGCGGCTGATTTTCTTCGGCGTCTTTTCCTTGCCGCCCATGGCGGCGGCGGAGTCCGAGAAGATCTTATAGCCGGTGTTCATGATCGTCTCGGTGACCTTGGGCGTCAGGAAGTGCATCACCTGGCCCATGATGCCGAGGCTGGTGGCGATGCGCTTGGGGCGCCGCACGATGGCGTCGCAGATCATATCCGCGGCCTGGTTCGGGCTGATGGTCGGGACATGGTTGTAGAGTTTGGTGGGCGCGATCATCGGCGTGCGCACCAGCGGCATGTTGATGGTGGTGAAATGAATCCCCAGGTGCGCCATTTCGCTGGCGGCGCAGCGGGTGAAGGAGTCCAGCGCCGCCTTGGATGCCACATAGGCGGAGAAGCGCGGGGCGTTGGTCAGCACGCCGATGCTGGAGATGTTGATCACGTGGCCGAAGCCCCGCTCGATCATGCCCGGCATCAGCCGCATGATCAGGCGCAGCGAGCCGAAGTAGTTCAGTTGCATGGTGCGTTCGAAATCGTGAAAGCGCTGGAAGGAGTGCACCACCGAGCGCCGGATTGAATGGCCGGCGTTGTTGACCAGGATGTCCACCCGGCCGTAGTCGGCCAGCACCTGCTCGACCAGTTCATCCACCGCTTCCAGGTTGGACACATCGCACCGGTAGGCGCGCGCGTTGCCGCCCACCTGTTTGATTTCGTGGAGCGTCTCTTCCAGCTTTTCCGGGGTACGGGCGATCACCAGCACGGTGGCGCCGGCGCGCGCCAGCTTGAGGGCCGACGCCTTGCCGATCCCGGAGGTGGCGCCGGTGATCATGACGATCTTGTCTTCGGCGCGTTCCGGCAGGGACGGCAGCGGCTGCAGTTCGTCCTCACGCTCGTCGCGGTCCGGGTCCAGATGGTTTTCCCAGAAGTCCCACAGCTGCTGCACATAGCTTTCCAGCTCCGGCACTTCGATGCCGCTGCCCTCCAGCGCGGCGGCGGCGCGGCTGTTGTCGTACTCGGTGGGGAAGGTCAGGAATTTGATCAGCGATGGCGGGATGTCCAGATTCTCCATCGCCTGATTGATCAGCAACCGGGGCGTCATCGCGCTGACGCCCCGGCGCACGAAGCCGGGCACCGCGTCGAACATACGCTGGTCGATCCGCACCGGCATGCGCGGCGCCTGGGCGGCGCTGGCGATGATGTCCATCACTTCGCCCAGGTTATAGCTGCGGTCGGCGGTGAGATGGAAGCACTGGCCGTTGCCCTCTTCCTGGTGCGCGATGTGATCCAGGGCGTCGGCGACGAAGTCCACCGGAACGATATTGAAATGGCCGCTTTCCACGCCGATCAGGGGGATCCAGTTGGGCAGGAAATCCTTCAGCTTTTGTATCAACTTGAAGAAATAGTAGGGGCCGTCGACCTTGTCCATTTCGCCGGTCTGGGAGTGGCCGACCACCAGGGACGGCCGGTAAATACGCCAGGGGATGCGGCTCTCGTGGCGCACCAGGGCTTCCGATTCGTGCTTGGTGAGCAGATAGGGGTCGTTCAGTTCGCCGGCTTCCTCGAACATATCCTCGCTGAAGGTGCCCTCGTAGAGCCCGGCGGCGGCCACCGAAGACACATGGTGGAACGCCTTGGCGTTGACCTTCTCGGCCAGCTTCAGCGTCTGCCGGGTGCCCTCGATATTGATGTAGCGCTGGGTGTTCTCATCGGCGCTGAGATCGTAGATGGCGGCCAGATGGAAAAAGTGGTCGATCTGGCCCACCAGATCATCCTGGTCGCGCTTGCTGACGCCGAGCAGCTTCTTGGTCAGGTCGCCGGTGATCGGCACCAGGCGGCTCTCTTCCACGCACAATCGCCGGCGCATGGCATCCAGCTTGTACTCGGAGCCCGGCCGCACCAGGGCGAACACCCGGGCGCCCTCGCGCTTGAGCAAACGCGCCACCAAGAAGCGGCCAATGAAACCGGTCGCGCCGGTAACGAAGTAGTTCATGCGAAACCCCTTTGCTGTCATCTCTGGTGGCTACGGCCGGGCCGGACACCGGGTGTTGTTCTTGAATGTGGCGACCGTTTGATAATGCGCCGCCAACCCATAAAGGGCCAGTGTTGGCGCCCTCGTCGCCGGTTACAACTAACAAGTGTTCGGCATTTTCATTTATGAACAGTTGTTAGTCAAATGGTTTTTGATCCCTTGCGCTGCAGCTAGATTATGTGGCTATATGCACAACATCTGGACTAACGAGTGTTCGTGAAATGAGTGAAGGTGCCCGGCAGCAGCAAAAAAAGCAGACCCGTGAGCGAATTCTGGACGCCGCCGGCCGTTTGATGGCCGATGGGCGGGGCCTGGACAGCCTGGGGCTGCGCGAGGTAGCCCGGGAAGCGGGGCTGGCCGCCACCTCCCTGTACAACCATTTCCCGGATATGGAAGCCCTGGGCCTGGCGCTGATCGACCGCGCCTGTTTTCACCTGCGTTCCTCCATGGCGGAAGGGCGGCGCAGCATGATCGAAGTGGGTGCGGCCCGGGCGGTGCGTGAACTGGTGGCGCGTTTCGTGCGCTTTCAGCAGGACTACGAAAATGAATTTCGGTTACTGGTCCAACAGCGCCTGGGCCGGCGTTCCAGCTATCGCCGGCGTATCCATGGCGAGCTCCAGTTGATGGTCAACGAACTGGCCGAAGACGTGCGCGAGGCGGTGGCCGCCCAGGACCGTCCGCCGGTGCCGGCCCAGCGGGAGGCGGAGGCGGCCATCGCGGTCATGTTCGGCCTGGGCATCGCGATGCTGGACGTGTCGCCGGCCCGCCGGCGCGAGCTGACCGAAAATGCCGGCGACCAGGTGGAGATCATTGCCCTGGGCGGGCGTTGCTGGGCGGCCGGGGATCGTTTGTAGTCGCAAGGATCGAAATCCCCGACGTCAGGCGCTAGGATGGAACGCTATTCCATAATTAGAAGGTAGGTTCATGAGCGCTGAAACCCAGTCCCTGGCCGACGCCCTCCGTTCGCGTCGCTCAGTGCGCGGCTTCCTGGATAAGCCGGTGCCTGAAGAAACCCTCAAGCAGATATTCGAACTCGCCCAGTTGGCGCCCTCCAACTGCAACATCCAGCCCTGGAAGGTGTTCGTGGCCTCCGGCGAGGTGCGCGATGAGTTGCGCCGGCGGATGGTGGAGAAAGTCACCGCCGGCGTGCCCATGGAGCCGGACTTCGAGCCCAACGCCGGCAAGTTCAGCGGTGTATACCGGCAGCGGCAGGTGGATTGCGCCGTGGAGCTGTACAACAACATGGGCATCGACCGGGACGACAAACCGGGCCGCATGCGCGCGCAGCTGCGTAATTTCGAACTGTTCGACGCGCCCCATGTGGTGTTTATCGGCATGGAGCGGGAATTCGGCCCCACCGTGGCGCTGGACGTGGGCATGTACATCCAGTCCCTGATGCTGGCGATGACCGCCCACGGTGTCGGGTCCTGCGCCCAGGGCAGCATGCGTTACTTCCCCAATGACGTGCGCGAAATCTTCGGTGAGCCGGCGTCCACCGCCATTCTGGTGGGCATCAGCTTTGGTTATGAGGACCCGGAAGTGGCGGCCAACCGGACCCGCGTCGGGCGCGCCCCGCTGGCGGATTCCGTGGCCTTTAAGGCGGCGCTCTAGGGCCGGCCCGCCACGCCTCGGGGTGAGGAGAGGCGCCGTTCGTGTTATCATGGCCGGCTATTTTCCTACCCCCGGGGCAATATGGTCATCGTAAAAGGTGTGATTCCGGTCCGTGATACGTTGCGCGACAGCGCCGTGGCACTGGCCCAGGAGCTGGCCACCCAGGCCCGCGCCGAACACGGCTGTGTGTCCTACGAGGTGTACGTCAAGGCGGACACCCCCAGGGTGATCATGCTGTGGCAGCAGTGGAAGACCCTGGACGATCTGGAGCGTCACTTCGATTCCGATCACCTGGACGCTTTCCTGGACCGGATTCCCGACATGATAGACGGCGAAGTGCATTCCATGCGCTTTGACGTTACCGACGAAGATGGCGAGCCGGTGGTGGAACCGCCCGCCGTGGAAGTGGCCGAAGGCACCACCCTGCACTGAGCCGGGCGCCGGCGGCCGGGAGCCTGACCGATCATGAAAACCCGAATCGATTCCCTCGACGACGTTATTGCCAGCTTCGCCGGGCAAGGCTATATCTGCGACCAGCGCACCGCGCTGGCGGTCTACCTGGCGGCGCAGCTGCACAAGCCGGTGCTGGTGGAAGGCCCGCCCGGGGTGGGCAAGACGGAACTGGCGAAAGCCGCTTCCGCGTTCCTGGAAGCCCCGCTGATCCGCCTGCAATGCTACGAAGGCCTGGATGAAAGCCGCGCGCTGTACGAATGGAAGTACGGCAAGCAGTTGCTCTACACCCAGTTGTTGCGCGACAAGCTCAGCGGGATGCTGGCGGACACCGACAGTCTCGAGCAGAGCATGGAACGGCTCGGTGACCTCGGTGATGCTTTCTACAGCGATACCTTTCTTGAGCCACGGCCGCTGCTGCGCGCCCTGCGCGCCGACGAGCCGGTGGTGCTGTTGATTGATGAGATCGACAAAGCGGACCAGGAGTTCGAAGCCTTTCTGCTCGAGCTGTTGTCCGATTTCCAGATCTCGATCCCGGAAATGGGCACCGTGAAGGCCCGGCATCAGCCGCTGGTGTTCCTCACCAGTAACGATCAGCGCGAGCTTTCCGACGCGCTCAAGCGGCGCTGTCTGCATCTTTACATTCCCTATCCCGACGCCGCCCTGGAGCGGCGTATTCTGGCCGAGCGCGTGCCGGAGCTGGGCGACCAGTTGCGGGATCAACTGGTGGCGTTTATCCAGCATCTGCGCGAGCAAGATATGAAGAAGCTGCCGGCGATTTCGGAAACCCTGGATTGGGCACGGGCCCTGGTGTTGCTGCACGCCGACACCCTTGAGCCGGAGCTGGTCGAGCAGACCCTGGCGTTGGTGCTCAAGAACGAGCAGGACGTGGCCCTGGCCCGCGATCTGCTGCCGCACTGGTTCCGTAAACCCCGTTCCGCCTGAGGCACCGCCATGGCCGACCGCCGTTTGCATGAGTTCGTCCGCGCCCTGCGCGGCGCTGGCGTGCGCGTTTCGCCCACGGAGGCGGAAGAAGCGTTCCGTGCCGCCGCCCTGATCGGCTACCACCCCCGCGAACAGTTCCGTGAAACCCTGGCGCTGACCCTGGTGAAAAGCCAGCCTGAGCGCCCGGATTTCGACGCCTGCTTCGAAGCGTTCTTCCATTTCGAATCCGCCGAGGAGGAGGACGCCGCGCAACCGCAGGCCGATGCCGAACCCTTGTCCCCGCAGGAAGGGCAGGGCCTTTCCGAGCAGGCGGCGGAGCTGGTCGCGCAGGACGCGGGGCAGTTGGAGCAGACCCTGGCACGCAACGCCGGTGAGATGGATTTCACCGATATGCAGGTGATTACGCAACAGGGTCTGTACGCCCGCCGCCTGTTGATGAACATGGGCATGGGCGCGGTGGACGACGAGATCCTGCGGCTGGACGCGTCGCCGCGCGGCGTCGACCAGCGGCGTGCCGGTGAACTGCGTGAGTGGCGCCAGCAGGTTCGCGAGTTGTCGGTGCGCCATGTGCGGCGGCAGTTCAATTTGCACGGGCGCGCCCACGGACGTGCGCTGCGTGAAGAGACCATGCGCGCCGCCCCGTTTCGCGACCTGCGTGAATTCAAACAGGTGCAGACGCTGGTGCGGCGCATGGCGCGGCGGCTCGCCAGCCTTCATCAGCGCCGTCAGAAGAAAGCCAAACGCGGCACCCTGGACGCGCGCCGTACCCTGGCCTCCAGCCTTCGCTACAACGCCGTGCCGGTGCAGCTGCACTGGCGCGAAAAGCGCCGGCTCAAATCCAAAGTACTGGTGATCTGCGATGTCTCCAGCTCGGTACGCGACGCCGCCCGGTTTCTGCTGCAGTTCCTCTACGCCATGACCGATGTGCTGCCACGGGTGCGCAGCTTTGCGTTCGCCGCCCGCTTCGACGAGGTCACCGACGACTTCGATCGCTATCCGCCGGACCTGGCGGTGGGGCGGATTCTCGACCGGGTCTCCGGAAGCGGTACCGATTACGGCACCATGTTCGAGGAATTCGTGGCGCTGTGCGGTTCCGAGATTGACCGTCACACCACCGTGATTATCCTTGGCGACGCGCGCAACAACGATCTTCCCGCCGGCGAGCAGCACCTGGCCGAAGTATCGCGCCGCGCCAAGCAGGTATTCTGGCTTAACCCGGAGCCACCGTCGCGGTGGAACAGCGGCGACGCCATCATGGCCCGCTACCAGCCGTACTGCCGCGCGGCGCGGCGCTGCGCCTCGCTCAATGATCTGAGCCGCTTCACGGACTACCTGCTGAAGAGTGTTTAACGGCTGTTTGCCATGCCCCTGAGCGCACCGCTGAGCGATTCGTCCAGACGGCGCAGATTCACCGGCTTGGCGATGTGCCCCACCATCCCCGCGTCATGACAGGCGGCGATCTTGTCCGGCACCGCATGGGCGGTCAGCGCGATGACCGGGATTACCGGCAGGCGGCCCTGGCGCTGCAGGCCCTGAATTGCCCGGGTGGTTTCGAAGCCGTCCATGTCCGGCATCTCGCAATCCATCAGAACCAGGTCGAACTGCCCCGGCCGTGACAGCAACACCGCCAGCGCTTCGGCGCCGCTTTCCGCCGTTTCGCATTGGTGGCCCAGTTTCCGGCACAAGCCTTCGGCGACCAGCAAATTAATATGATTATCGTCGACGATCAGCAGGCGGGCACCGACAACGCCGGCGGGCCGCTCTGTTTCCGTCGGCGGCGACTCCGCCTGAGCCTTGCCGATCGGCAGAGGCAACCGGACCCAGAAGCACGAGCCGCGCGCCTCGCTGCTGCGAAAGCCGATCTCGCCGCCCATGATTTCAGCCAGTTGGCGGCAGATCGCCAACCCCAGCCCGGTGCCGCCATAGCGGCGCCGGCTGGTCTGGTCGCCTTGATGGAAGTAGTCGAACAGTCGGGATTGCTGATCGGCGGCAATGCCGACGCCGGAATCGGTGATTTCGAACAACACGTAATCCCGGTTCGCCTCGTCGCGGCGCGCGGCGACTTCAATGCGTCCGTTCTCAGTAAATTTGACCGCGTTACTGATCAGGTTGACGAGTATCTGGCGTAGCCGGACCGGGTCGCCGACGCAGTAGTCGCCAAGATCCGAATCGAGATTTTCCACCAGGGAGTTCGCGTTCAGGCGGGCACGGTGCTCGAACAGCGCGACGCACTCACCGATCAGCGCCGGCAGGTCCAGCCTGGTCTGTTCGATGGGCATTTTGCCGGCATCAAGACGCGAGTAGTCCAGAACATCGTTGATCAAATCGAGCAGGGTGTTACCAGACTGCTCAATCACATACAGCTGCCGCCGCTGGGTTTCGTCCAGCTGGGAGTCGCGCAACATATCCACCGTGCCGATAATGCCGTTAAGCGGGGTGCGGATTTCGTGACTCATAACGGCGAGAAACTCGCTGCGGGCACTGAGTGCGGTGTTCAGTTCATGGGTGCGTTCCTCAACGCGACGCTCCAGCGCCTCTTGGGCTTCCTTGTGTATGCGCTCATTCTCCGATTTCAGTGTGGTCATGCGGTGCGCCAGCGCGAAGGACAATAACAGCGCCTCGGTGACGGTGCCCAGCTGCAGCGTGTTCTCTATCAACCAGCTGCCGCCGATCAGGTTGAAGGTTTTGAGGATATAGATCACCGAGGCCAGACCCACGGCGGTAAAGGCGAGCAGGAAGAAGCGTGCCGGTTGATACCCTTGACGTATCGACCAGATCGACAGGGCGATGGCGATGAACGGCCAGGGAAAAATAATCGCCGATGAAAATTGAATGAAAAACGTGAAGTTGAGAAGCGTGAACGGGGCAAGAGCTATCAGCGCCAGACCGATCAGAATCAGAACGCGGTTGAGCCCCGGCGCCGCCTTTTTTAGCTCCAGAAAAGAGCAGGAAAAGAACATCGAAAAAGCCAGCGTGAGCAGGTTGAGCACCGGCAGGCTGCGGTGGTTCCATTCGCTGGCTTGCGGCCACAGCCACTGATAGGCCAGCCCTTCCCGCGCGAACAGGTTCAAACCAAACAGACCCAGATAAAGCACGTAAAGCAGGTAGCTGGGTTCGCGAATGGAGAAAAAAATCAGCAAATTGAACAGGCACATGATCAGTACCGAGCCGAAATAAAAGCCGTAACTGAGCTTCAGGTAGCCGTCATGCTGGTTAAATTCGTCCGGCGCGTGAATCGACAATGGAAAGTCGATCACATTGTCACCGCGGGCACGGAACAAAATGGACCATTGCGCCTGCTGGGGGATGGCGAGCGGATAAATAAGCTGATGGTGGGGGAAAGGGCGCGCCGCGAAGGGCACCCTGTCGCCGCTGCGCTGATGGTCCAGCAGCGTGCCGGCCTGGTCGTAGACATACATGTCCAGATAATCCAGGTGCGGGCGCCCGGCGTGCAGGTACCAGAGACCGGTGTCGGATTGGTTGTCCAGGTTCAACAGGAACCACTGATCCTGTTTCCGAAACCCCATCGAGGGGTAGCGGCTGCCCAACCGCTGGCCCTTGCCGCTGCGCAACGCGGCCAGCGCGTTTTCGGGGGATAGTGCCCCCGGGGCGGCCTCCAGCCAGCGCAGCTCCGGTGACGCCTGATAGTCCGAGACCTGCTTCCCCAGTTCCAGGGCCTGCACCGCCCCCGTGGCCAGAACAAAGCAGAGCCCTGCAAACCATAAACGTCCCTGCATTATCCGCCCCCCTTGCAAAGCGTGAACTCCGTCACTGCCCTTTTACCGTATTTAACCGGGCCGCAGGAACGGCTCCAAGCGTCAATGTTCAAAATACTGACTTCTAACGCAAAGGAGAGGCACATGAAGATCCGAATTCTGAGTAGTGCAATGGTGTTGTCCTGTTCGGTGATGGCCGGCGGCGCGTTCGCAGCCGGGCCCTACATCGGCGCCAACTATAATCAGATTCAGTACGACAACGACGACGTCGATGAAGACACCCTGAAAGTGGATGGCGTCACGTTGCGGGCCGGCTTTGAGTTCAATGATTTTATCGCGTTGGAAGCGCGCGGCGGCACCGGTATTGATGGTGATTCCAAAGACGCGCCCCTGGGTACCTTCGAGTACGACATGGACCATATGTACGGCGGCTACCTGAAGCTTTCCGCGCCGCTTTCCGATTCCATCCACCCCTATGTGATCGGCGGCTACAGCAAAATGAAGGCCGACGTTAAGTATACCGTGGCGGGCGTCAGCACGGACGAAAGCGAACACTTCGAAGACGAGTCCTATGGTGCCGGTCTGGACTTCAACATTACCGACACCCTGGGTGCGAATCTGGAATACATGCGCTACTACGATCAGGACGAGGAAGAAATTTCCGGGATCAGTGTGGGCCTGCGTTCCGCCTTCTGATGGTCTCCCACCGTCCCTGACACAGCGCCGGCGCAAGCCGGCGTTTTTTATGCGCTAAAGGTCAGCCCGCCCGTGCCAGGAGCTTTTCCAGTCTTGGCCGGAACGCGGTCTCCACGCCCAGGTTCTTCATGGTCCAGTAATGGCCGCCCACCACCCGCTGTACCAACAAGGTGCGCGAGCTGGGCTGGAACTTGAGCATTTCTTCCAGCGGTGTACGTCGAGCCTGCTGCACCACGTCCTGGTGCAAGCTGGCCTGACCGAAGTCAAAGGGGGTTTCCGCGAAGGCCTTGAGCAGCAGCGGCACCCAGGCCTGGTAGAGACGGTCGGACACTTCACTGTCGGCGCGGCGGGCGCCGATCGCCAGCAAAGCCCGGTCCAGAGCCCGCCAGTCCGCGTCCAGTGACGCGCGCACCAGGGTGGCCATCAGGCGCACGTCTTCTTCCGGCAGCCGTTTCACCGCGCCAAAATCGTACAGCACGATACTGCCGTCGGTGCGGAACGCGAAATTACCCGGGTGCGGATCACAGTGCACGGTGCGCAGTTCGAAAATCTGCCGCCCGATAATATCGAACAGGCGCTCACCCAACCGGTTTCGTAACGCCTGACTAAAACCGTTCTCGTCGCTCACTTTTTCCAGGGCGACGCCGTCCTCGAAACTCAAGGTCAGCACCGTGGCGCCGGACAGGTCGGCGAACACGGTGGGAATCACCACGTCCTCGTCTTCCGCATGGAAGGTTTGGAACAGCCGTACGTTGTCCGCTTCTCGCAGGTAATCCAGTTCTTCTTCCAGTTGCGCGCGGATTTCCTTGAACACCGCGTCGAGCGCGCGCTCGTCTACACGCAGCAAACTGCCCAGCTTGAGAATGCGCTTGAGGTGCTTCATGTCCGAGTCGATGGACGCCTTGACCGCCGGATACTGAATCTTCACCACCACGTCATCGCCGGCCAGCGTGGTGGCCCGGTGAACCTGGCCGATGGACGCGGCCGCGAAAGGTGCCTCGTCGAACACCTGGAAGTAGTCGGCCACCGGGCCGCCCAGCTCCTTCTCCAGTTGCCGGCGGATCACGTGGAAGGGCATCGGCGCCGAAGCGTTCTGCAGCACCGCCAGTTGCTCGCTGATTTCCCGGGGCAGCACGTCCTGCATCTGCGAGGCGATTTGCCCGACCTTCATGACCGCGCCTTTCATTTGCCCGAGCGTGGCGGCCACTTCCTGGCCGATATGACGCATCAGGGCCTCGCGGCTGGTGGCGCGGTCCTGTTCCGACTGAAATAACCCTTTCACCTGATGTGAGGCGACACGGGTGGCGATGGACGTCGTCATGCCGGTCAGTTTCCAGAGGCGCCCGGTGGTGGAAGCGGGGCGCCGTTCCCGTCCGCGTTTTGCCATGCTGCGTTGTCCCCTGGTCGAAAAAGCGGTGGCGGATTCGCACACCGTGCTGAAAGGCAGAGACTAGTCCGGTGTTCCGTCCCTGTCATGGGGTATTCGGGCCAAAGCCGGGCAAAAAAAAGGGGCCCAGGAGGGCCCCATTAAAGGAGAGTCGGCAGAATGTCAGAAATCAGGCGCGCTCTTTCTCGCCGGTGCTGACCAGGTCGTCGAACAGTTTCTGACTTTGTTCGCGCACTGTGCTGACGGCGCCCAGGCCGGCGAGCACGAATTCGTTGGTTTCCTCGGCTTTTTCGCCGCGCTCCTGCTTGCCGCTGGCGACGAACTGCTCGTACAGCTCGTGGCGCTTCTGGGGCGCTTCGTCGATCAGTTTGCGAGTGCTTACTAGCAGGCCGCGACCCGCCAGAAGGGCCTTGGATTTGCCTTCGGCGTCGTCGCCATAGGCTTCCTGGCCAGCCTGCACGTATTTTCCGTAGAGCTCCTCGGAGCTGTCGCCGGCTTTGCTGTAGGCGCCGAGGCCGGCCAGGTAGAGCTTGTTACCCAGGGTCTTGGCACGCTGAATCAGGTTGTCTTGCTGGTCGCGAATCTCTTTCAGTTCACCCATGATCGTTTCTCCTCTTACTGAGAATGTCGGCGACCGGTGAGGTCGCGCCTTGATGAACGACATAATAGGGCGCTGAATCGAAGGGTCTGATTATTACTGTCCGACAATAGGACAATGAATAAGCGGGATGGATGTGGCGGGCTGTGACGGAATTCCCAGCCTGGCCGCCAAGTCCAACGTGGCGGGAACCCGGGGCGAGCGCTTACACTCCATAGGAAAGTATTAACCGGCAGAGATACTATTTCATGATTGAGAAATTCATTGCCAAGGTGCCCAGCCGGATTTGGGCGGACGGGCGCCCGGCCAAAGCTCGGCAATGGGATGCCGAATTCAATGTGGCCGCCTGGGCCCGGATTTCGGGTAAGCCGGGCACGGTGCAGTTGCTGGTGCGCTACCTGGACACCAACAACGATCAGGCGATCCTGGTCGATGCCGCCGAAGTGAACGGTGACGGCAGCGCTTTGCTGTCGGGCCTGGTGCGCCTGCGGTTCAATGAGAGTGTGGAGCAGGTTCAGGTGTCCCTGCGGCTCTCGGACCCGGGCATGCGCTATGTGGTGGAAGAGCTGTATATGCAGCGTCGGGGCTCGGCGCTGCGCCCCCAGGACAAGCTGATCTCCAACTACTGAGCGCTCAAGGCGCCTTACCCCCCTTGATGGGCCCGCCGCCGTGGCGGCAAGGCCCGTTCCCCCCGACGCTTCGGGTTTTCGGTGCGGTCACCGGCGGCGCTATCGTCGCCACACTCCAGCAGGGACTCCGGCCAGTCCTGAAAATCCAGGCCGGTGAGCCGGTTCAGGTTCTCCAGAGCGGTTTCCGGGTGCCGCTTTTCAATTCTTATCACCTTGCTCATGACGCTTTACTCGTTGCCTGAACGAATAAAAGCGAGAACCATGCCAAAGTATATAAAATTATTTTTGCAGGAAAATCAGGCGGTTGGCGGCGACGGGGCCGGCCGGGGGCGCGGCCACCGGCGTGCGCCGGCAAGATGTGACAATCTTTGCCAGTGGCGCCCGGTGGCCCCGGCGCGGGCGGGCGGCGTTGTTAATCGAGGAAGAAATCAGGCAGTAACTGGTCGTCGGAAAGCTGCGGGTCGACCTTGTACACCGACAAATCGGTGACGCCGGCCTGGCGGATCACCTCGTCGTCGATAAAGAAGTTACCGCTGCACTCCGCCTGGGGCCGGGTCAGGATCCAATGGGCCGCGTCCGCCATGATCTCCGGCTGGCGTGCCGCGCGCACCGCCATTTCGCCACCCAGGTGGTTGCGTACCGCGGCGGTGTTGATGGCCGTGCGCGGCCAGAGCGCGTTCACGCCCACCTTGCCGGCGTACTCGTCCGCCATGCCCAGCACGCACAGGCTCATGCCGTACTTGGCCATGGTGTAGGCGAGATGGCGGCCGAACCAGGCGGGGTTCATGTTCAGCGGCGGCGACAGGTTGAGAATGTGCGGGTTGTCCGCCCGGCGCAGCAGCGGCAAGCACAGTTTGCTGGTCATGAAGGTGCCGCGGCTGTTGACCTGGTTCATCAGATCGTAGGACTTCATGGTGGTGGCTTCGGTGGGCGTCAGGGCGATGGCACTGGCGTTATTGACCAGAATGTCGATGCCGCCGAACGTGGCTTCGGCCTGGTCCACGGCCGCCTGTACCTGGTCCTCGTAGCGAATATCGCCGACACACACCAGCGCCTCGCCGCCGGCCTCGCGGATTTCCTCGGCGGCGGTATAAAGCGTGCCCGGCAGCTTGGGGTGCGGCTCCGTGGTCTTGGCGAACAGCACCACCCGGGCGCCGTCGCGGGCGGCACGCACGCCGATGGCCTTACCGATGCCGCGGCTGGCACCGGTGATGAACAGGGTCTTTCCTTTCAGGGTGGCGGCGGTCATGGCCGGATCCTCGGCATGCAAAATGGACTTTCACGCTAGCAAGAGCCGGCCCGGCGCGGCAATACACAAACGATCGGGTTATGGCTCCTTGGCGGACGGGGCTTGCTCCGGCGCTTGGGAAGCGGTTATCTTGTGGCCTGTCTGGTCATTTTGGGCCATTGGCAGGTGGCCCGGGGTTGGGCGAAGACACAGGTTGTGAACACGGGCAAAGCGCATGACGATTCTAAAAATGACGGCGGAGGACTACACGCTTTCCGCTGAATACCTGGGCCCAATGCTGGAGGCCCTGCAGAAAAGGGGTATCGACGAACAGGAGGCGCTGGCCGGCCTGGACATCGAGCCGGGTTGCTGGCGCGATCCCAAGGCCCGTGTCACCGCCTTGACCTTCAAGCGCTTCTCCCGGCGGCTGGTGGCGCTGACCGGCGAGCCCTGGATCGGCTGGGAACTGGGCGCCTCCATGCCGCTGTCGTCGCACGGGTTTCTCGGCTACGCGGCGATGAGCAGCAACACCCTGGGGGACGCCATCGAGCTGGCGGTGAAGTTTTTCCGCACCCGCGGCACCATTGTGCAGCTGGAGGCCTTCGTGGAGGGCGACTGGGCGGTGCTGCAACTCAACGAGATGCTGTCCCTCGGCGAGCACGGGCCGCTGCTTACGGAAAGCCTGTTCTCCAGCTTCCACTTCATGGGCCTGCAGCTGATGCCGGACATCGAGATCCTCGGCGAGCTGCGCTTTGCCCACCCGGAGCCTGAGTACTTTTCACGCCTGCGGCCGATGATTCCAGTGCCGATCTATTTCGACTGCGCCTACAGCCAGATGCGCTTTCCCGCCGAGCGGTTGCAGCGGCGTCTGCGCTTCGCCGACCCGCGCCTGGCGCAGATGGCCGCCGCCCAGTGCGAGCAGGAGATGGAGCAGATCAAAGCGCCGCCGGCGCTGCTGGGCCAGGTCCGGCGAGTGATGCTGGCCGGCTCCGGCGGCTTCCCGGGCGTCGAGGAAGTGGCCTCGGAGATGCATATGTCGTCGCGGACACTGAAACGCAAACTCCAGCAACTGGGCACCAGCTACCAGAAGCTGCTGGATGATCTGCGCAAGGGCCTGGCGGTGGAATACCTGACCCAGAGTGGCCGGTCCGTGGACGATATCGCGCTGGCGCTGGGCTATTCGGATGCCTCCAATTTCGCCCGGGCGTTCCGCCGCTGGACCGGCAAGAGCCCGTCGGATTACCGCTGAGCGGCCGCTCACAAGGACCCGGCCAGCTCCGCCAGGGCGCCGCCCAGGCCGCCCAGCAGCAGGGTCAGGGTGGCCAGGAAGCCGAGCAGAAAGCCGCGGCCCCGTTCACGGGGCGATTCCAGATAGGCATTGAAATAAAGCTGCCGGCCGATCACGAACAGTGCCCCCACCGCCGCGGCGGCGCGCGGTTCCAGATACCAGCCGCACAACCACAGTCCGGGCAGGAACAGAATCAGCTGTTCCACGGTATTGGCGTGGATGCGCAGGCTGCGCTCAAACAGTTCGTGGCCCTGAACCGCCGGTGCCCGCACCTGGTATTTGACCCGGGCGCGGCCCACCACAAAACTGAACAAGGCGCACTGCAGCAGCGCCACGACGGTAACGATGGCAACCCATTCCATGACTTTCCCCCAAGCAGGTATGGTTAAATCGGCGCACAACGGTCGACACCGATATATTCTTATTTTTGCGCATCATCCTAGAGCGTTTTGCGTAGGATCGCATCTTCTTGCCGCCGGGGTCGGCCCGGCGGCGCCACCACGGGAGCGCGCATGATCGAACTACACCCCCGCCTGGCGACCGATACCGGCGCCCTCGGCGAGACCGAGCTGTGCTGGCTGCGCTGGATGCGGGACGCCCGCTTCCCCTGGCTGATCGTGGTGCCCAAGCGCGACGGTCTGCGGGAGTGGCATCATTTGCCGGAACCCGATCAGCAACGCCTGCTGGCCACCGTGAACCACCTGGCCGGAGAGCTGGAAAGAGTCACCGGCGCCGACAAGATCAATCTCGGCGCCCTGGGCAACCTGGTGCCGCAGCTGCACGTGCATATCATCGCCCGCTTCCGCGACGACCCCTGCTGGCCCGGGCCGGTGTGGGGGCAGGGCCAGCCGGTGCCGGTGGACGGCACGCCGGACTGGCTGGCGCGAATCGCGCTGCCGGAGGAGAAGTAGGGTATGGAACTGATCGCTGTGGACGTGCAGTGCCCCCATTGCTGGGAGCACTTCGAGGCGCTGGTGGATCCGTCCCAGGGGGATCAGCAATACGTGGAGGACTGCCACATCTGCTGCCGCCCCCTGGTGCTCACCGTCGACCTCACCGACCCCGAGGCGCCCTCGGTGTCGGTGACGCCGGAAAACGACTGACGGACCCGCTCAGGGGTTGTCGTTGCCGGCCAGGAAGGCCTGCATTTCCGGGTCGGTGAGCATCCGCTCGATGGAACGGCTGAGGATGTCGTTAACCATTTCCTGGTTGCGCGCCGCCGAGGGCGTAAAGGGCAGGTCGTGCTGCACGCTGCTCTTGTAGGTGCCGACGTGGGTGGTCTCGCCGCGCCGGGCCTCGGCCACCAGTTCCAGGTTCAGGGTCACTTCGTTGACCACCGACCCTTCCTCGGGAATGTACTCCAGTTTTTCCAGACGCACTTCCAGGGTGGTGGCGTCGCCGCCCGGGTTGAAGGCGTTGTAGCCCAGCGTCTGCAGCCCCTGGCGAACGGTCTCGGCGATCGCCGGGCGCAGATCATTGGCCGGCTGCACCAGCGAGGTGTCCTTGTAGACGCCGCCCCGCGAGCCGAACTCTTTGCGGTCCCGGGAATCCACCGCGATCACCTGCACCGGCTGGTTGTTGCCGCGGTTGGCGGGCTGGACTTCGGCCTTGGGGTTGACTTCGATCTGCTGCGGGCTGAGCGCGCAGCCGGTCAGCGACAGCGCCAGGGCGGCGCCGGTGAAAAGCGTGGTGAGGGTCGATTTCATCCGTTTGGTCTCCATAGGGGGTTCACTGAAACGGGGTCGTGACGTTCGACTCCATACTAGTGCGTTCGCTTCAAGGATTCTTCCGCCAGATCGTGGAGGGCGTCCTTGTAGCGGGAAGCGGGCACCGGCGCCAGGGCGTCGAGGGCCAGCCGGGTCTGCTCGGCGGCCCGCTCCACGGTGTAGCTGAGCCCGCCGCAGTCGTGCACGATCTCGACGATCTGCTCCAGCTGTTCCAGGCCGCCGGTGCGGATCGCCTCCTTGATCAGGCCGGCGTGCTCCGGGGCGCCATGCTGAATCGCGTAAATCAGGGGCAGGGTGGGCTTGCCCTCGGCCAGGTCGTCGCCCACGTTCTTGCCAAGCTCGTTCACGTTGCCCTGGTAGTCGAGAACGTCGTCGATCAGCTGAAAAGCAATGCCAAGATGGCGGCCAAAGGTGGCGAACGCCTGCGAAAAGTCGGTTTCGGTTCGGGCGCCCAGCACGGCGCCGGTCTCCGCCGCCGACTCGAACATCTTGGCGGTCTTGTGGTGAATCACGCGCATGTAGCTGGGCTCGGTGGTGCTCGGGTCGCGGGTGTTGATGAGCTGCAGCACCTCGCCTTCGGAGATGGTGTTGGTGCTCTGCGAGAGAATTTCCAGCAGGCGCTGGTCACGCAGCGCCACCATCAGTTGGAACGCCCGGGAGATCAGGAAGTCGCCCACCAGGACGCTGGCGGAGTTGCCCCAGACCGCGTTCACCGTGGGCCGGCCCCGGCGCAGGCTGGATTCGTCCACCACATCGTCGTGGAGCAGGGTGGCGGTGTGCAGGAACTCGATCACGGCGGCCACATCCACGTGCTGGGCGCCGGTGTAGCCGGACGCGCGGGCGCTCAGCAGCCCCACCAGCGGGCGCAGGCGTTTGCCGCCGGAGTCGACGATGTACTCTCCCACCTCGCGGATCAGCGGTACCTCGGTGTCCAGGTGGTGAGTGATGAAGCGGTTCACCGCCTCGAAATCCTCGGCGACGACAGAGCTGATGGCCTTGAAATCCATGAAGTAGCTATCCGGCTAAAAAGGGGCGGTAAACAGCGGGCAATGCTAGCAGCGGGGCCCGGCCAGTCAAGAAAACCCGGCCACCGGAGGGCGGCTGTAAAAGCCGTGTCATGCGGGCTTGAGGCGCATCAACCTTTAGCGTACACTTCGCGACCCGAATTAATCATCCCACGGGCACCGAAAGCGACCGCCTGATTGCAGGGCCGGGTCCGCCCAAGAGGAACCATCTGGAGCAAGTAGATGTACGCAGTCATCAAGACGGGTGGCAAGCAGTACCGCGTTGAAGAGGGTGACACCCTGCGCGTGGAGAAGATCGAAGTGGCCACCGGTGAATCCGTGGACTTTGATCAGGTGCTGCTGGTCGCCGACGGCG
>DGNT01000209.1 GCA_002389055.1 Alcanivorax sp. UBA4485 | reverse complement strand
CCGGCGTTGTTGACCAGAATATCCACGCCGCCGTGTTCGGCGAGCACCTGCTCACAGAGCCGGTCGCAGCTGTCGAGGTCGGCCAGGTCACAGCGGTAAGCGTGGGCGCGGCCACCGTCGGCCTGGATATCGTCCACGGTGTCCTGCAGTTTCTCGAGGGAGCGGGCCACCAGAAGGACGGTGGCGCCGGCGCGGGCCAGGCGGTGGCTGAGTCCGGCGCCGATGCCGGAACTGGCGCCGGTGATCAGAACCACCTGGCCGGCGACGCGGCGGCGCAGCGCGCCACGGGGGGAGAAACGCTGCCGCCAGCGCCAGCCGGCGGCGGCGGAGATGCGTTTGATATGCGGCCGGAGGTCCGGCCGCTGCCATTCGATGTCGTTCATTGGAGGCACCCCACGAAGATGGAAGACCTCCTAAGATTGCATTCAAACAAGCGTTTGATCAATGACCGCCGTTGCCCGGCGGCCCAGTGTGGCCGGCTTACCAGTGAATCCCCTTGAACAGCCGGGAGAAGGCGGCCTGTTCGCGGCTGATTTTCTTCGGCGTTTTTTCCTTGCCGCCCATGGCGGCGGCGGAGTCCGAGAAGATCTTGTAGCCGGTGTTCATGATCGTTTCGGTGACCTTGGGTGTCAGGAAGTGCATCACCTGGCCCATGATGCCCAGGCTGGTGGCGATGCGCTTGGGGCGCCGCACGATGGCGTCGCAGATCATGTCCGCCGCCTGGTTGGGGCTGATCGTCGGCACATGGTTGTAGAGCTTGGTGGGCGCGATCATCGGCGTGCGCACCAGCGGCATGTTGATGGTGGTGAAATGGATCCCCAGGTGCGCCATCTCGCTGGCCGCGCAGCGAGTGAAGGAATCCAGCGCCGCCTTGGACGCCACATAGGCGGAGAAGCGCGGTGCGTTGGTCAGCACGCCGATGCTGGAAATGTTGATCACATGGCCGAAGCCCCGTTCGATCATGCCCGGCATCAGCCGCATGATCAGCCGCAGCGAACCGAAGTAGTTGAGCTGCATGGTGCGTTCGAAATCGTGAAAACGCTGGAACGAGTGCACCACCGAGCGGCGGATCGAATGGCCGGCGTTGTTGACCAGGATATCCACCCGGCCGTAATCGGCCAGCACCTGCTCGACCAGTTCGTCCACCGCTTCCAGATTGGACACGTCGCAGCGGTAGGCGCGGGCATTGCCGCCCACCTGCTTGATCTCGTGGAGGGTCTCTTCCAGCTTCTCCGGGGTGCGCGCCACCACCAGCACGGTGGCGCCGGCGCGCGCCAGCTTGAGGGCCGAGGCCTTGCCGATCCCGGAGGTGGCGCCGGTGATCATCACGATCTTGTCTTCGGCGCGCTCCGGCAGGGAGGGCAGTGGCTGCAGTTCGTCCTCGCGCTCGTCGCGGTCCGGGTCCAGATGGTTTTCCCAGAAGTCCCACAGCTGCTGCACATAGCTTTCCAGCTCCGGCACCTCGATGCCGCTGCCTTCCAGCGCGGCGGCGGCGCGGCGGTTGTCGTATTCGGTGGGGAAGGTCAGGAACTTGATCAGCGACGGCGGAATGTCCAGGTTCTCCATCGCCTGATTGATCAGCAAGCGGGGCGTCATGGCGCTGACCCCGCGGCGCACGAAGCCGGGCACCGCGTCGAACATGCGCTGGTCGATGCGCACCGGCATGCGCGGCGCCTGGGCGGCGCTGGCGATGATGTCCATCACCTCACCCAGGTTGTAGCTGCGGTCGGCGGTGAGGTGGAAGCACTGGCCGTTGCCTTCCTCCTGGTGGGCGATGTGATCCAGCGCGTCGGCCACGAAGTCCACCGGCACGATGTTGAAGTGGCCGCTCTCCACGCCGATCAGCGGGATCCAGTTGGGCAGGAAGTCCTTGAGCTTCTGAATCAGCTTGAAGAAGTAGTAGGGGCCGTCGATCTTGTCCATCTCGCCGGTCTGGGAGTGGCCGACCACCAGCGACGGCCGGTAGATCCGCCAGGGGATGCGGCTTTCCTGGCGCACCAGGGCTTCCGATTCGTGCTTGGTGAGCAGGTAGGGGTCGTTCAGTTCGCCGGCTTCCTCGAACATGTCCTCGCTGAAGGTGCCCTCGTAAAGCCCGGCGGCGGCCACGGAAGACACATGGTGGAACGCCTGGGCGTTGACCTTCTCGGCCAGTTTCAGCGTTTGCCGGGTGCCCTCGATGTTGATGTAGCGCTGGGTGTTTTCATCGGCGCTCAGGTCATAGATGGCGGCGAGATGGAAGAAGTGGTCGATCTGGCCCACCAGATCGTCCTGGTCGCGCTTGCTGACACCGAGCAGCTTCTTGGTCAGGTCCCCGGTGATCGGCACCAGACGGCTCTCTTCCACGCACAGCCGCCGGCGCATGGCGTCCAGCTTGTATTCCGAACCGGGCCGCACCAGTGCGAACACCCGGGCACCTTCGCGCTTGAGCAAACGCGCCACCAAGAAGCGGCCAATGAAACCGGTCGCGCCGGTAACGAAGTAGTTCATGCGAAAACCCCTTTGCTGTCATCTCTGGTGGCCACGGCCGAGCCGGCACCGGGTATTGTTCTTGAATATGGCGACCGTTTGATAATGCGCCGCCTACGCCTAAAGGGCCAGTGTTGACGCCCTTTTTTGCCCGTTACAACTAACAAGTGTTCGGCATTCTGTTCTATGAACAGTTGTTAGTCAAACGGTTTTTGATCGCTTGCGCTGGGGTTGTTTTCTGTGGCTATATGCAAGGCCTCTGAACTAACGAGTGTTCGTGAAATGAGCGAAGGTGCCCGGCAGCAACAAAAAAAGCAGACCCGCGAGCGGATCCTGGACGCCGCCGGCCGTTTGATGGCCGACGGGCGCGGCCTGGACAGTCTGGGGCTGCGCGAGGTGGCCCGCGAGGCGGGGCTGGCCGCCACCTCCCTGTACAACCATTTTCCGGATATGGAGGCCCTGGGCCTGGCGCTGATCGACCGGGCCTGTTTCCACCTGCGCTCCTCCATGGCGGCGGGGCGGCGCAGCATGATCGAAGTGGGCGCGGCGCGCGCGGTGCGGGAACTGGTGGCGCGCTTCGTGCGCTTTCAACAGGACTATGAAAATGAGTTCCGCCTTCTGGTGCAGCAGCGCCTGGGGCGGCGATCCAGTTATCGCCGGCGCATCCACGGCGAGCTGCAGCTGATGGTCAACGAGCTCGCCGAGGACGTGCGCGAGGCGGTGGCCGCCCAGGACCGCCCGCCGGTGCCCGCCCAGCGCGAGGCGGAGGCGGCCATCGCGGTGATGTTCGGCCTCGGCATCGCCATGCTGGATGTGTCGCCGGCGCGGCGGCGCGAGCTGGCCGAGAACGCCGGTGATCAGGTGGAGATCATTGCCCTGGGCGGGCGTTGCTGGGCCGCCGGGGACCGTTTGTAGCCGCAAGGATCGAAATCCCCGACGTCAGGCGCTAGGATGGAACGCTATTCCATAATTAGAAGGTAGGTTCATGAGCGCTGAAACCCAGTCCCTGGCCGACGCCCTCCGTTCGCGTCGCTCAGTGCGCGGCTTCCTGGATAAGCCGGTGCCGGAAGAAACCCTTAAGGCAATCTTCGAACTCGCCCAGCTGGCGCCCTCCAACTGCAATATCCAGCCCTGGAAGGTGTTCGTGGCCTCCGGCGAGGTGCGCGACGAATTGCGCCGCCGGATGGTGGAGAAAGTCACCGCCGGCGTGCCCATGGAGCCGGACTTCGAGCCCAACGCCGGCAAATTCAGCGGGGTCTATCGGCAACGGCAGGTGGACTGCGCGGTGGAGCTGTACAACAACATGGGCATCGCCCGGGACGACAAACCCGGCCGCATGCGCGCGCAATTGCGAAACTTCGAGCTGTTCGACGCGCCCCATGTGGTGTTTATCGGCATGGAGCGGGAATTCGGCCCCACCGTGGCGCTGGACGTGGGCATGTACATCCAGTCCCTGATGCTGGCGATGACCGCTTACGGCGTCGGATCCTGCGCCCAGGGCAGCATGCGCTACTTCCCCAATGACGTGCGCGAGATCTTCGGCGAGCCGGCGTCCACCGCCATCCTGGTGGGCATCAGTTTCGGCTATGAGGATCCGGACGTGGCGGCCAACCGGACCCGCGTGGGGCGGGCCCCGCTGGCGGATTCGGTGGCCTTCAAGACGGCGCTCTAGGCGCTGTCCGGCCGCGCCCCGGGGTGAGGAAGAGGGCCGTTCGTGTTATACTGGTCGGCTATTTTCCTACCCCCGGGGCAATATGGTCATCGTAAAAGGTGTGATTCCGGTCCGTGATACGCTGCGCGACAGCGCCGTGGCACTGGCCCAGGAGCTGGCCACCCAGGCCCGCGCTGAACATGGCTGTGTGTCCTACGAGGTGTACGTCAAGGCGGACACCCCCAGGGTGATCATGCTGTGGCAGCAATGGCAGACCCTGGACGATCTGGAGCGTCACTTCGATTCCGATCACCTGGACGCTTTCCTGGACCGGATTCCCGACATGATAGACGGCGAAGTGCATTCCATGCGCTTTGACGTTACCGACGAAGACGGCGAGCCGGTGGTGGAACCGCCCGCCGTGGAAGTGGCCGAAGGCACCACCCTGCACTGAGCCGGGCGCCGGCGGCCGGGAGCCTGACCCATCATGAAAACCCGAATCGATTCCCTCGACGACGTTATTGCCAGCTTCGCAGGGCAAGGCTACATCTGCGACCAGCGCACCGCCCTGGCGGTCTATCTGGCGGCGCAGCTGCACAAGCCGGTGCTGGTGGAGGGCCCGCCCGGAGTGGGCAAGACGGAACTGGCGAAAGCCGCCTCCGCCTTCCTGGAAGCGCCGCTGATCCGCCTGCAGTGCTACGAAGGCCTGGACGAAAGCCGCGCGCTGTACGAGTGGAAGTACGGCAAGCAGCTGCTCTACACCCAGTTGCTGCGTGACAAGCTCAGCGGGATGCTGGCGGACACCGACAGCCTCGAGCAGAGCATGGAACGGCTCGGCGATCTCGGCGATGCCTTCTACAGCGACACCTTCCTCGAGCCGCGGCCGCTGCTGCGCGCCCTGCGCGCCGACGAACCCGTGGTGCTGTTGATCGATGAGATCGACAAGGCGGATCAGGAATTCGAAGCCTTTCTGCTCGAGCTGCTTTCCGATTTCCAGATTTCGATCCCGGAGATGGGCACCGTGAAGGCCCGGCATCAGCCGCTGGTGTTCCTCACCAGTAACGACCAGCGGGAGCTCTCCGACGCGCTCAAGCGGCGCTGTCTGCATCTCTATATTCCCTATCCCGACGCCGCCCTGGAGCGCCGCATTCTGGCCGAGCGCGTGCCGGAGCTGGGCGAGCAGCTGCGCGATCAGCTGGTGGCGTTTATCCAGCACCTGCGCGAGCAGGACATGAAGAAGCTGCCGGCGATCTCGGAAACCCTGGACTGGGCGCGCGCCCTGGTGCTGCTGCACGCGGACACCCTTGAGCCGGAGCTGGTGGAGCAGACCCTGGCGCTGGTGCTCAAGAACGAGCAGGACGTGGCGCTGGCCCGCGACCTGCTGCCGCACTGGTTCCGTAAACCCCGTTCCGCCTGAGGCGCCACCATGGCCGACCGCCGTTTGCATGAGTTCGTCCGCGCCCTGCGCGGCGCGGGCGTGCGCGTTTCGCCCACGGAGGCGGAAGAAGCGTTCCGCGCCGCCGCCCTGATCGGCTACCACCCCCGCGACCAGTTCCGCGAGACCCTGGCGCTCACCCTGGTGAAAAGCCAGCAGGAGCGCCCGGACTTCGACGCCTGTTTCGAGGCGTTTTTCCAGTTTGAATCCGCCGAGGACGAGGACGCCGGCGATCAGGACGAGGCCGGCGAACCGCTCTCGCCCCAGGAAGGGCAGGGCCTGTCCGAGCAGGCCGCGGAGCTGGTGGCGCAGGACGCGGGGCAGCTGGAGCAGACCCTGGCACGCAACGCCGGCGAGATGGACTTCACCGATATGCAGGTGATCACCCAGCAGGGTCTTTACGCCCGCCGGCTGTTGATGAACATGGGCATGGGCGCGGTGGACGATGAGATCCTGCGGCTGGACGCTTCACCGCGCGGTGCCGACCAGCGCCGTGCCGGCGAGCTGCGTGAGTGGCGCCAGCAGGTTCGCGAGCTGGCGGTGCGCCATGTGCGGCGGCAGTTCAATTTGCACGGGCGCGCCCATGGACGCGCCCTGCGCGAACACACCATGCGCGCGGCCCCGTTCCGCGATCTGCGTGAGTTCAAACAGGTGCAGACCCTGGTGCGGCGCATGGCGCGCCGGCTCGCCAGCCTCCATCAGCGGCGCCAGAAAAAAGCCAAGCGCGGCACCCTGGATGCGCGCCGCACCCTGGCGTCCAGCCTGCGCTATAACGCCGTGCCGGTGCAGCTGCACTGGCGCCAGAAGCGCCGGCTCAAATCCAAGGTGCTGGTGATCTGCGATGTCTCCAGCTCGGTGCGGGACGCCGCCCGGTTTCTGTTGCAGTTCCTCTACGCGATGACCGATGTGCTGCCGCGGGTGCGCAGCTTTGCGTTCGCCGCCCGCTTCGACGAGGTCACCGATGATTTCGACCGCTATCCGCCGGACGTGGCGGTGGGCCGGATTCTCGACCGGGTGTCCGGCAGCGGCACCGACTACGGCACCATGTTCGAGGAATTCGTGGCGCTGTGCGGGTCCGAGATCGACCGCCACACCACCGTGATCATTCTGGGCGATGCGCGTAACAACGATCTCCCCGCCGGTGAGCAGCATCTGGCTGAGGTGTCGCGCCGTGCCAAACAGGTGTTCTGGCTGAATCCGGAGCCGCCTTCGCGCTGGAACAGCGGCGATGCCATCATGGCCCGCTACCAACCCTATTGCCGCGCCGCGCGGCGCTGCGCCTCGCTCAATGACCTGAGCCGCTTCACCGACTATCTGCTGAAAAGCGTCTAGCGGCTGTTCGCCATGCCCCTCAATGCACCGCTGAGGGCCTCGTCCAGGCGGCGCAGGTTCACCGGCTTGGCGATATGCCCGATCATGCCGGCGTCGTGGCAGGCGGCGATCTTGTCCGGCACCGCGTGGGCGGTCAGGGCGATCACCGGGATCACCGGCAGACGGCCCTGACGCTGCAGGCCCTGAATCGCGCGGGTGGTTTCGAAGCCGTCCATGTCCGGCATCTCGCAATCCATCAGAATAAGATCGAACTGCGCCGGCCGCGACAGTAATACCGCCAGCGCCTCGGCGCCGCTTTCCGCGGTTTCGCACTGGTGGCCGAGCTTGCGGCACAGCCCTTCGGCCACCAGCAGGTTGATGTGGTTGTCGTCGACAATCAGCAGCCGGGCACCGACCACGCTGGCGGGGCGTTCCTGCTCCGGCACCGCGGCCTCCGCCTGGGCCTTGCCGGCGGGAAGCGGTAGCCGCACCCAGAAACAAGAGCCGCCCGCCTCGCTGCTCTGGAAGCCGATCTCACCGCCCATGATTTCCGCCAGCTGCCGGCAGATCGCCAGCCCCAGGCCGGTGCCGCCGTAGCGGCGCCGGCTGGTCTGATCGCCCTGGTGGAAATAGTCGAACAACCGCGACTGCTGGTCGGCGGGAATGCCGATGCCGGTGTCGGTGATTTCGAACAGGACATAGTCCCGGTTGGCCTCGTCCCGCCGCGCGGAGACCTGGATGCGGCCGTTCTCGGTGAATTTGACCGCGTTGCTGATCAGGTTGACCAGGATCTGGCGCAGCCGCACCGGATCGCCGACGCAATACTCACCGAGATCCGGGTCCAGGTTCTCGCTCAGGGCGTTGGCGTTGAGGCGGGCGCGGTGCTCGAACAGCGCCACGCATTCGCCGATCAGCGCCGGCAGATCCAGCCCGGTCTGCTCGATGGGCATCTTGCCTGCGTCCAGCCGGGAGTAGTCCAGCACGTCATTGATCAAATCCAGCAAGGTGTTGCCGGACTGCTCAATCACATGCAGCTGGCGCCGCTGCGCCTCGTCCAGATCTGAATCCCGCAACATATCCACGGTGCCGATAATGCCGTTGAGCGGCGTGCGGATTTCATGGCTCATAACCGCGAGGAACTCGCTGCGGGCGCTGAGGGCCGTGTTCAGTTCATGGGTGCGTTCCTCGACGCGGCGTTCCAGCGCTTCCTGGGCCTCCTTGTGGATGCGCTCGTTCTCCGACTTCAGGGTGGTCATGCGGTGGGCCAGCGCGAAGGAGAGTAACAGCGCCTCGGTCACGGTGCCCAGCTGCAGCGCGTTTTCGATCAACCAGCTGCCGCCGATCAGGTTGAAGGTTTTTAGAATATAGATCACCGAGGCCAGGCCCACGGCGGTGAACGCCAGCAAGAAGAAGCGCGCCGGCTGGTAACCCTGGCGGATCGACCAGATCGCCAGGGCGATGGCGATGAACGGCCAGGGGAAAATAATCGCCGAAGAAAACTGAATAAAAAACGTGAAGTTGAGCAGGGTGAAAGGGGCCAGCGCGATCAGTGCCAGGCCCACCAGCATGAGAACGCGGTTCAGCCCCGGGGCCGCTTTTTTGAGCTCCAGGAACGAGCAGGAAAAAAACATCGAAAAGGCCAGCGTCAGTAAATTCAGTACCGGCAAACTGCGATGGTTCCATTCGCTGGCGCCGGGCCAGAGCCACTGATAGGCGAGCCCCTCGCGGGCGAAAAGGTTCAAACCGAAAAAGCCCAAATAGAGGACATAAAGCAGATAACTGGGCTCGCGGATGGAGAAAAAAATCAGCAAATTGAACAGGCACATGATCAGTACCGAGCCGAAATAAAAGCCGTAGCTGAGCTTCAGGTAGCCGTCATGCTGGTTGAATTCGTCCGGGGCGCGAATCGACAAGGGAAAATCGATCACGTTGTCGCCACGGGCCCGGAACAGAACCGACCATTGCGCCTGCTGGGGAATGGCGAGCGGAAAAACCAGTTGGTGATGAGGGAAGGGGCGTTCCGCGAAGGGCACCCGGTCGCCGCTGCGTTGGTGGCGCAGCAGGGTGCCCGCGGCGTCATAGATATACAGGTCCAGATAATCCAGATGCGGCCGCCCGGCGCGCAGGTACCAGAGCCCGGTGTCGGACTGGTTGTCCAGGCTTAGCAGGAACCACTGGTCCTGTTCCCGAAACCCCATCGCCGGATAACGGCTGCCCAGCCGCTGGCCCTTGCCGCTGCGCAATGCTTCCAGGGCCTGCTCGGGCGACAGTTCACCGGGCGCCGCTTCCAGCCAGCGCAGGTCCGGTGACGCCTGATAATCAGAGCGCTGCTTCCCCAATTCCAGAGCCTGCACTGTGCCCGCGAAAAGAAGAAAGCAGAGCCCCGCCAACCATGAAGCTCCCTGCATTAGTGTTCCCCGTCGCAAAGCGTGAACTCCGTCACTGCCCTTTTACCGTATTTAACCGGGCCGGAGGAACAGCTCCAAGCGCCAATGTTCAAATTACTGACTTCTAACGCAAAGGAGAGGCACATGAAGATCCGAATCCTGAGTAGTGCAATGGTGTTGTCCTGTTCGGTGATGGCCGGCGGCGCTTTCGCGGCCGGGCCCTACATCGGCGCCAACTACAATCAGATTCAGTACGACAACGACGACGTCGATGAGGACACCCTGAAAGTGGACGGCGTCACGTTGCGGGCCGGCTTTGAGTTCAATGATTTTATCGCGTTGGAAGCGCGCGGCGGCACCGGTATTGACGGTGATTCCAAGAACGCGCCCCTGGGTACCTTCGAGTACGACATGGACCACATGTACGGCGGCTACCTGAAACTCTCCGCGCCGCTGTCCGATTCGATCCACCCCTATGTGATCGGCGGCTACAGCAAAATGAAAGCGGACGTTAAGTACACCGTGGCCGGTGTCAGCACGGACGAAAGCGAGCGGTTCGAGGACGAATCCTATGGCGCCGGCCTGGATTTCAATATCACCGACACCCTGGGCGCCAACCTGGAATACATGCGCTATTACGATCAGGACGAGGAGGAAATCTCCGGGGTCAGCGTGGGCCTGCGCTCCGCTTTCTGATCCTCTCTTACTCCGCCCCCGACAACGCCGGCGCAAGCCGGCGTTTTGCTGTCCGCGATAACGGTCAGCCCGCCCGGGTCAGCAATTTCTCCAGTCTTGGCCGGAAAGCGGTCGCCACGCCCAGGTTTTTCATGGTCCAGTAGTGGCCGCCCACCACCCGCTGTACCAGCAAGGTGCGTGAACTGGGCTGGAACTTGAGCATCTCTTCCAGCGGCGTGCGGCGAGCCTGCTGCACCACGTCCTGATGCAGGCTGGCCTGGGCGAAGTCGAAGGGGGTTTCGGCGAACGCTTTGAGCAGCAGTGGCACCCAGGCCTGGTAGAGACGGTCGGACACCTCGCTGTCGCTGCGCCGCGCGCCGATCGCCAGCAAGGCCCGGTCCAGGGCCCGCCAGTCCCCATCCAGTGAGGCGCGCACCAGGGTGGCCATCAGGCGCACGTCTTCTTCCGGCAGCCGTTTCACCGCGCCGAAGTCGTACAGCACGATGCTGCCGTCGGTGCGGAACGCGAAATTGCCCGGGTGGGGATCGCAGTGCACGGTGCGCAGTTCGAAAATCTGCCGCCCGATAATATCGAACAGTCGCTCGCCCAGCCGGTTACGCAACGCCTGATCAAAGCCGTTGGCGTCGCTGACGTTCTCCAGGGGCACGCCGTCCTCGAAGCTCAACGTCAGTACCGTGGCGCCGGACAGGTCGGCGAACACGGTGGGGATCACCACATCGTCGTCCTCCGCATGGAACGCCTGGAACAGGCGCACGTTGTCCGCTTCGCGCAGGTAATCGAGTTCCTCTTCCAGCTGCGCGCGGATCTCCTTGAATACCGCGTCCAGCGCGCGCTCGTCGACGCGCAGCAAGCTGCCCAGTTTGAGGATGCGCTTGAGGTGCTTCATGTCCGAGTCGATCGAGGCCTTGACCGCCGGGTACTGAATTTTCACCACCACGTCGTCGCCGGCCAGCGTGGTGGCCCGGTGCACCTGGCCGATGGAGGCGGCCGCGAACGGCGCCTCGTCGAACACCTGGAAGTAGTCGCCCACCGGGCCGCCCAGCTCCTTCTCCAGTTGCCGGCGGATCACGTGGAAGGGCATCGGCGCCGAGGCGTTCTGCAGCACCGCCAGCTGCTCGCTGATCTCGCGGGGCAGCACGTCCTGCATCTGCGAGGCGATCTGCCCGACCTTCATCACCGCGCCTTTCATCTGCCCGAGCGTGGCGGCCACCTCCTGGCCGATATGGCGCATCAGCGCTTCGCGGCTGGTGGCCCGGTCCTGTTCCGACTGAAACAGCCCTTTCACCTGATGCGAGGCGACACGGGTGGCGATGGACGTCGTCATGCCGGTCAGTTTCCAGAGGCGCCCGGTGGTGGAAGCGGGGCGCCGTTCCCGTCCGCGTTTTGCCATGCTGCGTGGTCCCGTGGTCGAAAAAGCGGTGGCGGAATCGCACACCGTGCTGAAATGCAGAGACTAGTCCGCTGTCCGGTCCCTGTCATGGGGTATTCGGGCCAAAGCCGGGCAAAAAAAAGGGGCCCGGGAGGGCCCCATTAAAGGAGAGTAGGCAGAATTTCAGAAATCAGGCGCGCTCTTTCTCGCCGGTGCTGACCAGATCGTCGAACAGTTTCTGGCTCTGTTCGCGCAGGGTGCTCACGGCGCCCAGGCCGGCGAGCACGAATTCGTTGGTTTCCTCGGCCTTCTCGCCGCGCTCCTGCTTGCCGCTGGCGACAAACTGCTCGTACAGCTCATGGCGCTTCCGGGGCGCTTCGTCGATCAGTTTGCGAGTGCTTACTACCAGGCCGCGGCTTGCCAGCAGGGCTTTGGATTTGCCTTCGGCGTCGTCGCCATAGGCTTCCTGGCCGGCTTGTACGTACTTGTCGTACAGCTCTTCGGAGCTGTCACCGGCTTTGCTGTAGGCACCCAGACCGGCCAGGTACAGTTTGTTGCCCAGGGCCTTGGCACGCTGAATCAGGTTGTCTTGCTGGTCGCGAATCTCTTTCAGTTCACCCATGATCGTTCCTCTCTCTTGCTGAGAATGTCGGCGACCCGGGAGGTCGCGCCTCGATGGACGGTATAGTAGGGCGCCGGGCCGGCGGCGGGCGGCACTACTGTCTGACAATAGGACAATCAGTGAGGGTGATGGATGTGACGTGCTGTGACGGAATTCCCAGCCGGGCCGCCAAGTCAAACGTGGCGGGAACCCATACCGAGCGCTTACACTCCATAGGAAAGTATTAATCGGCAGAGATACGAATTCATGATTGAGAAATTCATTGCCAAGGTGCCCAGCCGGATTTGGGCGGACGGGCGTCCGGCCAAAGCGCGGCAATGGGATGCCGAGTTCAATGTGGCGGCCTGGGCGCGAATCTCCGGGAAGCCGGGCACGGTCCAGTTGTTGGTGCGTTACCTGGACACCAACAACGACCAGGCCATTCTGGTCGATGCCGCCGAAGTGAACGGTGACGGCAGCGCCTTGCTGTCCGGGCTGGTTCGGCTGCGGTTCAATGACAGCGTCGAGCAGGTTCAGGTGTCCCTGCGGCTGTCGGATCCGGGCATGCGCTATGTGGTGGAAGAGCTGTACATGCAGCGGCGCGGCACGGCGCTGCGCCCCCAGGACAAGCTGATCTCCAACTACTGAGCCGGTCAGGCATGGCTTGCTGAAAAAAGGTCGCCGGGCCCGCTCCCCTTTCGCGGGCCCGGCTCCTTACCCCCCTTGATGGGCCCGCCGCCGTGGCGGCAAGGCCCGCTCCCCCCGACGCTTCGGGTTTTCGGTGCGGTCGTTTCCGGCGGTGACATCGTCGCCACACTCCAGCAGGGACTCCGGCCAGTCCTGAAAATCCAGGCCGGTGAGCCGGTTCAGGTTCTCCAGAGCGGTTTCCGGATGCCGCTTTTCAATTCTTATCACCTTGCTCATGACGCTTCACTCGTTGCCTGACTCAGAGGAAGCGAGAACCATGCCAAGGCATATAAAAATTTTTTTGCTGGAAAATCAGTCGGTTGGCGCAGCGGGGGTAGGGCGGCGGCGCGACCACCGGCGCGCGCCGGCAAGATGTGACAATCTTTGCCAGTGGCGCCGGCGGCCCGGACAGGGCGGTGGCGGCGGGGTTAATCGAGGAAGAAATCAGGCAGCAACTGGTCGTCGGAAAGCTGCGGGGCGACCTTGTACACCGACAGGTCGGTGACGCCGGCCTGGCGGACCACCTCGTCGTCGATAAAGAAGTTGCCGCTGCACTCCGCCTGCGGCCGGGTCAGGATCCAGTGCGCCGCGTCCGCCATGATCTCCGGCTGGCGCGCCGCCCGCACCGCCATCTCGCCGCCCAGATGGTTGCGCACCGCGGCGGTGTTGATGGCCGTGCGCGGCCAGAGCGCGTTCACCCCCACCTTGCCGGCGTATTCGTCCGCCATGCCCAGCACGCACAGGCTCATGCCGTACTTGGCCATGGTGTAGGCCAGATGGCGGCCGAACCAGGCCGGGTTCATGTTCAGCGGCGGCGACAGATTGAGAATGTGCGGGTTGTCCGCCCGGCGCAGCAGCGGCAGACACAGCTTGCTGGTCATGAAGGTGCCGCGGCTGTTGACCTGATTCATCAGGTCGTAGGACTTCATGGTGGTGCCTTCGGTGGGGGTCAGGGCGATGGCGCTGGCGTTGTTGACCAGAATGTCGATGCCGCCGAACTCGGCTTCGGCCTTGTCCACGGCGGCCTGGACCTGATCCTCGTAGCGGATGTCGCCGACGCACACCAGGGCCTCGCCGCCGGCCTCGCGGATTTCCTCGGCGGCGGTATAGAGCGTGCCCGGCAGCTTGGGGTGCGGCTCGGTGGTCTTGGCGAACAGCACCACCCGGGCGCCGTCACGGGCGGCGCGCACGCCGATGGCTTTGCCGATGCCGCGGCTGGCACCGGTGATGAACAGGGTCTTTCCTTTCAGGGTGGCGGCGGTCATGACCGTATCCTCGGCATGAAGAATGGAGATTCACGCTAGCAAGAGCGGGCCGGGGGCGGCAATACACAAACCTGCGGGTTATGGCTCCCGGCCGGCGGGACTTGCTCCCGCGCTTGGGAAACGGGTATCTTGTGGCCTGTCTGGTCATTTTGGGCCATCGGTGCGAAGGCCCTAGGGCGGACAAAGACACAGGTTGGTGAAGACGGGCAAAACGTATGACGATTCTAAAAATGACGGCGGAGGACTACACCCTGTCCGCCGAATACCTGGGCCCGATGCTGGAGGCCCTGCAAAAACGGGGCATCGACGAACAGGAAGCGCTGGCCGGGCTGGACATCGAGCCGGGCTGCTGGCGCGATCCCAAGGCCCGTGTCACCGCCCTGACCTTCAAGCGCTTCTCCCGGCGGCTGGTGGAGCTGACCGGCGAGCCCTGGATCGGCTGGGAACTGGGCGCCTCCATGCCGCTGTCGTCGCACGGGTTTCTCGGCTACGCGGCGATGAGCAGCAATACCCTGGGCGACGCCATCGAGCTGGCGGTGAAGTTTTTCCGCACCCGCGGCACCATCGTCCAGCTGGAGGCTTTCGTGGAGGGCGAGTGGGCGGTGCTGCAGCTCAACGAGATGCTGTCGCTCGGCGAGCACGGACCGCTGCTCACCGAAAGCCTGTTCTCCAGCTTCCACTTCATGGGCCTGCAGCTGATGCCGGACATCGAGATCCTCGGCGAGCTGCGCTTCGCCTACCCGGAGCCGGCGTACTTTTCGCGCCTGCGGCCGATGATTCCGGTGCCGATCTATTTCGACTGCGCCTACAGCCAGATGCGCTTCCCCGCCGAGCGGCTGCAACGGCGGTTGCGCTTCGCCGACCCGCGCCTGGCGCAGATGGCCGCCGCCCAGTGCGAGCAGGAAATGGAGCAGATCAAGGCGCCGCCGGCGCTGCTGGGCCAGGTGCGGCGGGTGATGCTGGCGGGCTCCGGCGGGTTTCCGGGCGTCGAGGAGGTGGCGTCGGAGATGCACATGTCGTCGCGCACGCTCAAGCGCAAACTCCAGCAGCTGGGCACCAGCTATCAGAAGCTGCTGGATGATCTGCGCAAGGGGCTGGCGGTGGAGTACCTCACCCAGAGCGGGCGTTCGGTGGACGATATCGCCCTGGCGCTGGGCTATTCGGACGCCTCCAATTTTGCCCGCGCGTTCCGGCGCTGGACCGGCAAGAGCCCGTCGGACTACCGCTGAACGGCGCTTACAGCCTGGCGATCAGATCCGCCACGGCGCCGCCCAGGCCGCCCAGCAGCAGCGTCAGGGTGGCCAGGAAGCCGAGCAGAAAGCCGCGCCCCCGGTCCCGGGGCGACGCCAGATAGGCGTTGAAATAGAGCTGCCGGCCGATCACGAACAGCGCCCCCAGCGCCGCGGCGGCGCGCGGTTCCAGATACCAGGCGCACAGCCACAGACCGGGCAGGAACAGGATCAGCTGCTCCACCGTGTTGGCGTGCACGCGCAGGCTGCGCTCGAACAGTTCGTGGCCCTGCACCGCCGGCGCGCGGATCTGGTACTTGACCCGGGCACGGCCGACGACAAAGCTGAACAGCGCGCACTGCAGCAACGCCACGACGGTAATGATGGCAACCCATTCCATGACTTTCCCCCAAGCAGGTATGGTTAAGCCGGCGCCAGGCAGACGGCGCCGCTATATTCTTATTTTTGCGCATCATCCTAGAGCGTTTTTCGTACGATCGCATCTTTTGCCGCCGGGATCGGCCCGGTGGCGTGACCACGGAACCGAGAATGACGGAATTACACCCACGCCTGGCGGCGGACACCGGCGCCCTGGGCGAGACTGAACTGTGCTGGCTGCGCTGGATGCGTGATGCCCGTTTCCCCTGGCTGATCGTGGTGCCCAAGCGCGACGGTCTGCGCGAGTGGCACCACCTGCCGGCGGCGGACCAGCAGCGGCTGTTGTCGACCGTGAACCACCTTGCCGGGGAGCTGGAGAGGGTCACCGGCGCCGACAAGATCAATCTCGGCGCCCTCGGCAATCTGGTGCCGCAGCTGCACGTGCACATCATCGCCCGCTTTCGCGACGACCCCTGCTGGCCCGGGCCGGTGTGGGGGCAGGGCGAGCCGGTGCCGGTGGACGGCACGCCGGACTGGCTGGCGCGGCTGGCGCTGCCCGAGGAGAGCTAGATGGAATTAATCGCGGTGGACGTGCAATGCCCCCATTGCTGGGAGCATTTCGAGGCCCTGGTGGATCCGTCCCAGGGGGATCAGGAGTACGTGGAGGACTGCCACATTTGCTGCCGGCCCCTGGTGCTCACCGTCGACCTCACCGACCCCGAGGCGCCCTCGGTGTCGGTGACGCCTGAAAACGACTGACGGACCCGCTCAGGGGTTGTCGTTGCCGGCCAGGAAGGCCTGCATTTCCTGGTCGTTGAGCATCCGCTCGATGGAACGGCTGAGGATGTCGTTGATCATTTCCTGGTTGCGCGCCGCCGACGGCGTAAAGGGCAGGTCGTGCTCGACGCTGCTCTTGTAGGTGCCCACATGGGTGGTGTCGCCGCGCCGGGCCTCGGCCACCAGCTCCAGGTTCAGGGTCACTTCGTTGACCACCGACCCCTCTTCGGGGATGTACTCCAGTTTTTCCAGGCGCACTTCCAGGGTGGTGGCCTCGTCGCCCGGGTTGAAGGCGTTGTAGCCCAGCGTCTGCAGCCCCTGGCGGACGGTCTCGGCGATCGCCGGGCGCAGGTCGTTGGCCGGCTGCACCAGGGAGGTGTCCTTGTACACACCGCCCCGCGAGCCGAACGCCTTGCTGTCCCGGGAATCCACCGCGATCACCTGCACCGGCTGGTTGTTGCCGCGGTTGGCGGGCTGCACTTCGGCGGTGGGTTTCACTTCGATCTGCTGGGGACTGAGCGCGCAGCCGGTGAGCGACAGCGCCAGGGCGGCGCCGGTGAAAAGCGTGGCGAGGGTCGATTTCATCCGTGTGGTCTCCGTAAGGGCGTTCACTGAAACGGGGTCGTGGTTCGACTCCATCAATGCAGTTTAGTGCGTTCGCTTCAAGGATTCTTCCGCCAGATTGTGGAGCGCGTCCTTGTAGCGGGAAGCGGGCACCGGCGCCAGCGCATCCAGGGCCAGCCGGGTCTGCTCGGCGGCCCGCTCCACGGTGTAGCTGAGCCCGCCGCAGTCGTGCACGATCTCGACGATCTGTTCCAGCTGTTCCAGGCCGCCGGTGCGAATCGCGTCCTTGATCAGCCCGGCCTGCTCCGGGGCGCCGTGCTGGATGGCGTAAATCAGGGGCAGGGTGGGTTTGCCCTCGGCCAGGTCGTCGCCCACGTTCTTGCCGAGCTCATTGACGTCGCCCTGGTAGTCGAGCACGTCGTCGATCAGCTGGAAAGCGATGCCCAGATGGCGGCCAAAAGTGGCGAACGCCTGGGAAAAGTCCGTTTCCGTTCGGGCGCCCAGCACCGCGCCGGTCTCCGCCGCCGATTCGAACATCTTGGCGGTCTTGTGGTGGATCACGCGCATGTAGCTGGGCTCGGTGGTGCTCGGGTCACGGGTATTGATCAGCTGCAGCACCTCGCCCTCGGAGATGGTGTTGGTGCTCTGCGAGAGAATCTCCAGCAGGCGCTGATCACGCAGCGCCACCATCAGCTGGAACGCCCGGGAAATCAGGAAGTCCCCCACCAGCACGCTGGCGGAGTTGCCCCAGACCGCGTTCACCGTGGGCCGGCCCCGGCGCAGGCTGGATTCGTCCACCACGTCGTCGTGGAGCAGGGTGGCGGTGTGCAGAAATTCGATCACCGCCGCCACATCCACGTGCTGGGCGCCGGTGTAGCCGGATGCTCGCGCGCTCAGCAGCCCCACCAGCGGGCGCAGGCGTTTGCCGCCGGAGTCGACGATGTACTCCCCCACCTCGCGGATCAGCGGTACCTCGGTGTCCAGGTGGTGGGTGATGAAGCGGTTCACCGCCTCGAAATCCTCGGCGACGACAGAGCTGATGGCCTTGAAATCCATGAAGTAGCTATCCGGCTAAAAAGGGGCGGTAAACAGCGGGCAATGCTAGCAGCGGGGCCCGGCCAGTCAAGAAAACCCGGCCACCGGAAGGTCGCTGTAAAAGCCGTGTCATGCGGGCTTGAGGCGCATCAACCTTTAGCGTACACTTCGCGACCCGATTTAATCATCCCACGGGCACCGAAAGCGACCGCCTGATTTCAGGGCCGGGTCCGCCCAAGAGGAACCATCTGGAGCAAGTAGATGTACGCAGTCATCAAAACGGGTGGCAAGCAGTACCGCGTTGAAGAGGGTGACACCCTGCGCGTGGAAAAGATCGAAGTGGCCACCGGTGAATCCGTGGACTTTGATCAAGTGCTGCTGGTCGCCGACGGCGACGACGTGAAGGTCGGCCAGCCGCTGCTGGAAGGCGCCAAGGTCACCGCCGAAGTGGTTGAGCAGGGCCGTCACAAGAAGATCAAGATTGTGAAGTTCCGCCGCCGCAAGCATTCCCGCAAGCAGCAGGGCCATCGCCAGTGGTACACTGCGGTGAAAATCACCGGGATCCAGGGCTGATCCGGACGCAACGAGAGGATTGAAACATGGCACATAAAAAAGCCGGTGGTAGTACTCGTAACGGTCGCGACTCGGAAAGTAAACGCCTTGGCGTGAAGCGCTTCGGCGGCCAGGTCGTTCAGGCCGGCGAGATCATCGTTCGCCAGCGCGGCACCCGTTTCCACCCCGGAGTGAACACCGGGATTGGCAAGGACCACACCATCTTCGCCAAGGAAGCCGGACGCGTGAAGTTCGAAGTCAAAGGCCCGCTCAGCCGCAAATACGTGGTGATCGAGCCCGTGGCCTGATCCCTCCGGGATCTGAAAAAGCCCCGCGAGGCTCGCGCCCGCGGGGCTTTTTTGTGGCCGCCTTCCCTGGTGGCCACCCTTCGGGCCGTCGCTGGCGCGACGTCGAAAATCGCTCCTGGCGATTTTTTGTGGCCGCCTGTACGCCCTACGTTAGAATGCCCCCTTTAATCGCTATTAAGAGCCGTCACCATGCAATTCGTCGACGAAGCCACCATTGATGTCCGCGCCGGAAGCGGGGGGCACGGCTGCCTGAGCTTCCGTCGTGAAAAGTACGTGGAGTTCGGCGGCCCCGACGGGGGTGATGGCGGCGCCGGCGGTCATGTCTATGTGGAGGCGGACAGCAACCTCAACACCCTGGTGGATTATCGCTACGAGCGCTCTTTCAAGGCGCGTAACGGCGAGCCTGGCAAGGGCCGGCAGATGACCGGTAAATCCGCCGAGGATGTGGTGCTGAAAGTGCCGGTGGGCACCACCGTGGTGGATGTGGACACCGACGAGGTGCTCGCCGACCTGACCGCGGTGGATCACAAGGTCATGGTGGCGCGGGGCGGCCGTGGCGGGCTCGGCAACGTGCACTTCAAAAGCAGCGTTAACCAGGCACCGCGTAAGACCACCAACGGCACCCCCGGCGAAACCCGGCGCCTGCGGCTGGAGCTCAAGGTGCTGGCGGACGTGGGTCTGCTGGGCATGCCCAACGCCGGCAAGAGCACGCTGATCCGCGCCATTTCCGCCGCCAAGCCCAAGGTGGCGGACTACCCCTTCACCACCCTGATTCCCAATCTGGGGGTGGTGAAGGCGGATCGCTACCGCAGTTTCGTGGTCGCCGATATTCCCGGCTTGATCGAAGGGGCCGCCGAGGGCGCCGGCCTGGGTATTCGCTTCCTGAAACACCTGGCGCGCACGCGGTTGCTGCTGCACGTGGTGGATATGGCGCCCCTGGACGGCGACCCGGCGGACCATATCGACGCCATTGCCGACGAGCTGGACCGGTTCTCTCCGGCGCTGGCCGAGCAGGAGCGCTGGTTGGTGTTCAACAAGATCGACCTGTTACCCGACGACGAGGCGGAGCAGCGGGTCGCTGAAATCGTCGACGAGCTGGGCTGGCAGGGGCCGGTGTTCCGCCTTTCCGCCGCCGCCGGGGTGGGCTGCGAAGAACTGGTCTACGCGCTGATGAACGCAATTGAAGAACGCCGTCTGCGCGAGCAGGAAGACCCGGACTACGCCGCCGAGCAGCGGGATCTGCGTGCGCGCCTGGAAGAAGAGGCCCGTGAGAAGATCCAGGAAATCAAGCGGGACCGCCGCGTGGCCCGCGATAATGACGACGACGATGATGACGATCACGACGTGGAGATCGTCTACGAACCCTGATCGGCCATCACTTTACTGAAAGCGGGAAAGGCACCATGGCGCAACGCGCACGCTGGGTAATCAAAATAGGCAGCGCTCTGCTTACCAATGACGGCCGCGGTCTTGACCGCGACCTGATGCAGGTCTGGGTGGATCGCATCGTGGCCCTGCGCGAGCGCGGTATCGACGTCATGGTGGTGTCCTCCGGCGCGGTGGCCGAGGGCATGACCCGGCTGGGCTGGGCGCGCCGCCCGGATTCGGTGCATCAGCTCCAGGCGGCGGCGGCCGTCGGGCAGATGGGGCTGGTGCAGGCCTGGGAGTCCTGTTTCCAGAAACACCGGCTGCACACCGCCCAGGTGTTGCTCACCCATGACGATCTCTCCGACCGCAAGCGCTACCTCAATGCGCGCAGCACCTTGCTCACGCTGCTGGGCTTTTCGGTGGTGCCGGTGGTCAACGAAAACGACACCGTGGTCACCGACGAAATCCGCTTCGGCGACAACGACACCCTGGCGGCTCTGGTGGCCAACCTGGTGGAGGCCGAGCGGCTGGTGATTCTCACCGATCAGGACGGCCTGTTCGACGCCGATCCCCGCCAGAACCCGGCGGCCCGCCTGATTCCCAGCGCCCGCGCCTCCGATCCGGCCCTGGCGGCCATGGCCGGCGGTGGCGGTTCCGGGCTGGGCCGTGGCGGCATGACCACCAAGGTGCGCGCTGCGGCGCTGGCGGCGCGCTCGGGCACCATGACCACCATCGCCTCCGGGCGCCGCCCGGAGGTGCTCACCGAGCTGGTCGACGGCCAGGCCCCCGGCACCACGCTGTTGCCGGACACCTCACCAATGAATGCCCGCAAGCAGTGGCTGGCCGGCCACCTGCGCATGCGTGGCCGGCTGATTCTCGACGACGGCGCCGCCCGGCGCCTGCGCGAGGCCGGGTCCAGCCTGCTGCCGGTGGGGGTGGCGGACGTATTCGGGCAGTTTTCGCGCGGTGAGATGGTGGCCTGCGAGGACCAGCATGGCGAGCGTGTGGCCTGCGGTCTGGTTAACTACGACGCCGCTGACGCCCGCCGCCTGTGCGGCAAGAAGAGCCACGAAATCGCCGACGTGCTGGGCTTCATGAACGAGGAAGAATTGATCCACCGGGATAACCTGGTGGTTCTGTAGCCCGGTGGGTGGATTCCAGGCATAAAAAAACCGGCCCGAGGCCGGTTTTTTTAGCGAACGCGTTCGATCGATCAGGCCGCCATGGCCTTGATCTTGGCGTTCAGGCGGCTCTTGTGACGAGCGGATTTGTTCGGGTGGAACTTACCCTTCTGGGTGGCCTTATCCAGCACCGAGGTCGCCTTTTGGTACGCTTGCTGAGCGGCGCCTTGGTCGCCGGACGCAATGGCCGCGTTCACCTTCTTGAGGTACGTACGCACCATGGAACGCATCGCTGCGTTGTGCTTACGACGCTGTTCCGCCTGACGCGCGCGCTTGCGTGCTTGCGGTGAGTTAGCCAAGGTCCTGCTCCTATATATAAATCGGTAATTCGATGGTGATAATCGATTAGGACCGGGCGGATACTGCCATTGGCCGGTCCTGAAGACGCGCAACTATGCCGATCCGGGTCTGGATTGTCAATCCCCGGGGCGGGGCTGTGGCGGTGGCGGCGGGCTTTGGTTACTCTTGGCCGGTTTTTCGGAGGCGCCGGGATGGACGAGCAGGAAACAGCGGGCAAAAAGGGCGGTTTGCTGGCCTCGACCCTGGTGGTGAGCAGCATGACGCTGCTGTCCCGGGTGCTGGGGCTGGTGCGCGACGTGGTGCTGGCGCGCCTGCTGGGCGCCTCGGCGGGCACCGACGCCTTCTTCGTGGCCTTCCGGATACCCAATTTCCTGCGCCGGCTGTTCGCCGAGGGGGCCTTTAATCAGGCCTTCGTGCCGGTGCTCAGCGAATACCGCAGCAAACAGCGCGACGAAGGCAGTATCGCCGCCACCAAGGCGCTGATCGACCGCGTCGCCGGCACCCTGGGCGGCACCCTGGCGCTGATCACCCTGGTCGGGGTGCTGGCGGCGCCGCTGTTGATCTGGCTGTTCGCCCCGGGCTTCGGCGACGACCCGCAGAAACGCGCCCTGGCGGTGGAAATGCTGCGGCTCACCTTCCCGTACCTGTTCTTTATTTCGCTGACCGCCTTCGCCGGCGCCATTCTCAATACCTGGAACCGCTTCGCGGTGCCGGCGTTCACTCCGGTGCTGCTCAATCTCAGCCTGATCGGTAGCGCCCTCTACCTGGCGCCGCAGTTCACCGAAGGACGCATGGCGGTGGCACTGGCCTGGGGGGTGCTGATCGCCGGCACCGTTCAGTTGCTGTTTCAGTTGCCGTTCCTGGCCCGCCTGAACCTGATGCCGGTGCCGCGCATGGCCTGGCGCGACGAGGGCGTGCGCCGCATCCTGCGTCTGATGGCGCCGGCCATGTTCGGGGTCTCGGTGAGCCAGATCAATCTGCTGCTGGACACGGTGCTGGCGTCCCTGCTGCAAACCGGCTCGGTGACCTGGCTGTACTATTCCGACCGGCTGGTGGAGTTGCCGCTGGGCGTGTTCGCCATCGCCATCGGCACGGTGATCCTGCCCAGCCTGTCCGGCAAGCACGCTGGCGATGACCCGAAAGCGTTCAGCCGCACCCTGGACTGGGCCCTGAAGCTGGTGCTGCTGATCGGCGTGCCGGCGGCGCTGGCGCTGGCGGTGATCGCCGAGCCGCTGCTGGCGACCCTGTTCAACCACGGCGAGTTCGGCGCCAACGACGTGCTGCGCTCGGCGGAATCCCTGCGTGCCTACAGCGCCGGGCTGGTGGCGTTCATGCTGATCAAGATTCTGGCGCCGGGCTATTTCGCCCGCCAGGACACCCGCACGCCGGTGAAAATCGGCATTATCGCCATGGTCGCCAACATGGCTCTGAACCTGGCGCTGATCTGGCCGCTGCAACACGCCGGGCTGGCGCTGGCCACGTCGCTGTCGGCCTGGCTGAACGCCGGCTTGCTGTATATGGGGCTGCGGCGAAGCGGTGTGTACCTGCCGATGAAGGGCTGGTGGCAACACGGGTTGCGGCTGGCGGTGGCCGGCGGCGCCATGGCCGGCGCCATTTACTGGCTGGCACGGCAAGCCACGGTGTGGCTGAATGGGGCGCTGTGGGATCGTATCCTCTGGCTGGGCCTGATCGTGGTGGCGGGATTGGCGGTTTATCTG
>DGNT01000201.1 GCA_002389055.1 Alcanivorax sp. UBA4485 | reverse complement strand
CGAGAGCTACGACTTCCTCTACCAAAAGGTCAAACCGGACCTGCTGGTGAGCTCCATTTCCGGCGGCACCGATATTATTTCCTGCTTCGCGTTGGGCAGCCCGCTAGTGCCGGTGTACCGGGGTGAACTGCAGTGCCTGGGCCTGGGCCTGGACGTGGCGGTGTTTAACGACGATGGCGAGCCGGTAGTCGGCGAAAAAGGCGAGCTGGTGTGCCGCGCACCCTTCCCCGCCTGCCCCGTGGCGTTCTGGAACGACCCGGATGAAGAACGCTTCCACGGCGCCTACTTCGATCGTTTCAAGAATGTCTGGGCCCACGGCGACTACGCCGAAATTGTCGCCCACGACGGCCACGACGGCCTGGTGATCCATGGCCGCTCCGACGCCGTGCTCAATCCGGGCGGCGTGCGCATCGGCACCGCCGAAATCTACCGCCAGGTGGAAACCCTGGAGGAAATCCGCGAGGCCATCGTGGTCGGCCAGCAGTACGACGGCGACGTGCGCGTGGTGCTGTTCGTGGTACCCGCCGAAGGCGTCGAACTGACCGACGAACTGCAGAAGAAGATCCGCACCACGATTCGCGCCGGCGCCAGCCCGCGCCATGTGCCGGCGGTGATTCTCACCGTGCCGGAGATTCCGCGCACGGTGAGCGGCAAGATCGTCGAGCTGGCGGTACGTGACGTGGTACATGGCCGCGAGGTGCGCAACCGCAACGCCCTGGCCAACCCGGACGCGCTCGCCCACTTCGCCGACCGGCCCGAGCTGGCCTGATCATGACGGGCCGGGCGCTGCTGGTCGCGCTGTTCTGGCTACTGGCCGGCACCGCACAAGGCGCGGTGGTGACGTTCCAGGGCGACGCCCTGGAGGAGTTCACCGGGCTGCGCACCGATCGCCTGGAAGTGGCCGCCTACCGGGACGGCGAACTGCGCAGCGTCCGCCACCAGTGGCTGGCCTGGTCGCAACGCGGTTGGCCCTACTTCAGTGAGGACGACGACAGCCGACGGGCCGGAGAAACCGGCCGGGTCGGTCCCCGTGACCGGCTTCTGGTGGACGACGCCGACGGCGGCGAGCGCCTGCTCTCCCCCGGCGAGGACGTGATCGGCGAGCTGGCGCTCAACGACGGCGGACAGGCGTCCTATTTCTACGTGCTGGCACGGCCGCCGTTCCAGGGCTTCTCCCCACCGGTGACACTGGAGCGCGACGACGGTGACCCGCTCAACCTGCGCACCGCGGACTACCGGCTGGCATTTCTGGACGGCAACCTGTTCCAGTGGGGCGATTTCACCTACCGGCACTACCGCGCCCCGGACGGCAAACCAACACAGACCCTGCTGGACAGTTTAAAACTGCGCCTCAGCGCCGGGGTGTTCAGCGAGGACGCCCGCCTTACCCTCACCAACGAAAATCTGGACCCACAAATCCAGCAGGTTATCGAAGGCCCGCTGGCGACGCTGGTGTACGCCACCACCCGGGTGCGCGTGGCCGGCCTGCGCGTGCTCACCGTGCACAACCATTTCGTGCTGATGGAAGACCGGCTTGCCATCCACAGCCGCTTCGCGTTGCCCGGCATCGCCGCCACCGTGCTGCGCGACCCGCGCGCCCGGGTCAGCGTGGATGGCCACAATCTCCAGGGCGCCCGGCTGCGCACCAGCTGGACCGGCGAGCGGGAAGCGGTGGTGGACGGCCGGCTCTCGGACATCGAGCGGGCCATGCTGCGGCGCCCGGTGCCGGCGGAGAACTGGCTGCGTTTCGATACCGGGCGGGGCTTCGCCCTGCTCGCCCGGCTTCATTTCGCTGAAGGTTTCGACACCGCCGCCCGCTTGATTTACCAGGACGACCCTGATCTGAAGGAAACGCCGGAACGGTTCCCCGGCCAGCACCCCAACGTGGGTTTCGAAATGGACCGGATACCGTTCGGCGAGAACTTTTACTTCCTGGCGGAGCTTTATTTTTCTGAAAAGAGTTACTTTTCCGAAGACTGAATCGCTGACAGCGCCTCGCGCAGCGGCGCCGGTATCGGCACCGGGCGGCCGCTGTCGCGGTCGACGAACACATGCACCACGAAACCCAGCGCCTTGGCGTCGCCGCTCTCTCCGAACAGCGCCAGCCCGTAACGCACCGAGCTGTTGCCCAGCTTGTCCACGCGCATGCCGATGGTGAGCGCGTCCGGGTAGGCGGCGGCCTCGAAATAATCGCAGCCGGAGCTCACCACATAGGCGATCACGTCGCCGTTATGGATATCCAGCCCGCCCTGGTCAATCAGGTAGCGGTTGATGGTGGAATCGAAGTAGCTGTAGTACATGACGTTGTTGATATGGCCGTAAACGTCATTGTCCGCCCAGCGGCTGTCCACCGGGCACAGGTAGCCGAACGCCTCGCGCCCGGGCCGTTGTTTCGCCTGCGCGGATTGGCTGTTGGCGTCACTCATAGCTGCTCCTTCGATCAATACGGACAAGGCCGGCAATGATAACCTAGGGCGTCTTGAATGACTCCCCAGCGACCCACAAGGAGAACACCATGGCCCCAGGCCTGTCGCGGTCCTTGCCAGCGCTGTTAGCGGTACTCGGCGCCCTGCTCCTGCTCAGCGGCTGCGTGTCCGTGGCCCAGCGGGATTACCAGCCGGCGCCCAACCCGATACCCAGGGATATCCGACACTATCAATTGAGCATCGACCCGCCCTTGCCCGCGGATCAGGTGCGTATTGAGGTGGTGTACCGGTCCGAGGGAGAAACCTGCCCGGTGTCCCAAGCGGGCACCCAGTTCCGCCCTGAACGCCAGGGCCAGGGGCTGAGTTTTCAGGTACCGCTGGATATGTTCCGCAACCAGGACGGCTGCAAATGGCTGCCCAACCAGCTGTGGATCGCGCTGCAAGCCGGCGGCAACTACAACACCCGCTTCAGCGTGCCGCTGGCGTTGGGCCGGCAGGTGCGCTGGTGCCGGCTCAACCCGGAACACGGCGCCTGCATGGCCCGAGAGAGCGACATCCGCCGCTATAAAATACCCGGTGGCGTGCACCGGGTGGTGGTGATGCAGGGCCGCTAAGCCGCCGCTCAGGCCATGCGTTCAGCGATGCGCGTGGCCAGAGCGTACACGGTCACCTGGGGGTTCACGATGATCGACGTCGGCAGCAGACTGGCGTCCGCCACGTACAACCCTTTCACGTCATGGGTTTCGCCGTCCGAATTAACCACGCTGGTGTCCGGGTCGGCGCCCATGCGGCAACTGCCCTGCGGGTGATAGCTCACCATGCGCAGATGCTGGGGCTGGTTCTCCAGCCCTTCCACGGCGGCGTCGATGTCCGCCTCGGAACGAATCACCCGCTGATCGCTGGACGGCACATAGACTTCCTCGGCGCCGGAGGCCAGGTGCAGTCTGGCGGCCGCTTTCAGGGCCCGTTTCATGGACGGGAAATCCGAGTTGGCGAGCTGGTAGTCGATCACCTTGCGGCCGTCCTCCCAGCGGATGGTGCCCACGTTGTGATCGTGGATCAGCGTCACCAGGCCGGCCAGGTATTTGGCATCCTCCATAAACGCCATGAACGGTTCGCCGGTGCCCGGCTCCGCGGTCATGCTCAGCTCCGCCAGGCCGGCGCCGCCGTCCTCCAGCACGAAACCGCCCTTGTCCGGGTGCAGAAACTCGTCCACGTACACCCCCAGCATGGCGCCGCGCCAGGCGTGCACCGGCTTCGGATAGCGCGCCGACACATACAACGACGGGTGACAGGCGAAATTCTTGCCCACCTGCCCGGACCGGTTGGCCAGGCCATTTTTCAACAGCAGCAAGGGCGTCTGCACGGCACCGGCGGCGAGGATCACCCGCTCCGCGTTGACCGTCATCTCCGCCACCTTGGCGCCGTCGTGGCCGGTGATCTCGGCACGCACACCGCGCGCCTGACCGCCGTCGGCGAGGACTTCGGTGACCCGGGTGTCGGCGAAAATACGGGCGCCGTGGGCGGTGGCCCAGGGCAGATAGCTGACCAGCATGGACTGCTTGCGTTCGGTCTTGCAGCCGGACAGGCAGTGCCCGGTCAGCGCGCATTCACGGATATTGCGTTTGAACGGTTTCACTGACCAGCCCAGCTTGTTGGCGCCGGCGCGGATCAGCTGGCCGTGGCGGGCGATCTCGTGTTCCTTGTTGTCCTCGATGGAAAGATTCTTTTCCACCCGGTCGAAATACGGCGCCATCTCTTCGGAAGTCAGATCGCTGAGCCCGAAATCGCGCTGCCAGTCCTGCAGAATAAAGTCCGGAGTGCGGAAGCACACGCAGCCGTTGACCACCGTGGAGCCGCCCACGCAGGCGCCCTGCAACACCAGCAGGTCGCCGCTTTTATTGGTCTGGCCACCGTGGTCCTGATACAGAGTTTCCAGGCTGTCCGGGAAGCGCTCGGTAAAGTCTTTCGAGGGCACATAGGGCCCCGCTTCCAGAATCACCACCTTCTTGCCGCGCCGGGCCAGCTCATAGCCGGCCACCGCGCCGCCGGCGCCGGAGCCGACGATCACCACGTCCGCGTCCAGGGTCAGTGAACTCTGGGTAATGTCCTTCGCTTCAGTCACCGGCAAGCCGGAAGACCGCCATTGCACTTCGCTCATGCGTTGCCCTCCTCAGTGGCTTGATCCGGCTGTTGATCCGGTAAAGGCGCGTTGCCCAAATAGGCGATGCCCCAGCGGTCGGACACCGGACCGTCGAATTCCACCGGCCCCCAGGTGCTTTCATCCCGCCAGTAGGAGGTATAAGTGAGCTGTTTGATCACCGTGCCCAAGGTGCGCTGCACCACATTGCCCCGGCTCCAGGCGTCGAAATAATCGCGGGCGGTGGCCTCGTCCAGATCCACGAAACGCTTGCCGTGGAACAACACCGCGGCGTTATCAAACAGCGTCAGCCCGGTGGCCACGTCCTTGCGGGTGGCCGCGTCCATAAAGCCGAGAATGCCCTGCACATTGCGCACCACCGGCACCTGGTCGCTGGGCGTGAGATCGGTGCCCACGGTGGGCAGCAGTGCCACCCGCGCCCGGTCGAACAGATGGTATTCCTGGCGGCTCAGGCCGTCGGCCCAATCCGGTTTCGGCCGGTCGTCCAGGGGCGACAGACGCAGCAGCGCGAAGCCGCCCGCGGCGGCCGCGGCCACGCCGGCACTACCGACCAGGCCCCACTTAAGGAACCGCCGCCGGGTCACGCCTTGCTGAAAGGCCGAGGACAACCGGCGCGCTGTTTGTTGTTGTGATGACATCGGGAATTCTCGTCGAGCTCGGGGATGCCTTGAAGCTACTCAAGAGGCCCCGGCAATACAATATGTTTACCCTGACAGCGCCGCTTGACCGCTCAGCACAGCCCTTTCCATTGACGCTTGGCCGGCTTACGGATACTGTTCTTATGTACAGCATTCCAAATATCCCGGATGTTCCTTCATGCCGCCCATGCCGCCTGATTTCTTGCAACAATTGCTGGCCCGCAGGGACACCTGGTGGGGCCGCGAAAGCACCGGCAGCGGCCAGGGGCAAAGCACCGGCTTCGCCGACCTGGACCGGATACTGGCCGGCGGCGGCTGGCCGGAGCAGGGCCTGGTGGAGCTGCTCTGCCCGCTGCCCTGCCCGGCGGTTCTGCATCTGCTGCTGCCGGTGCTGGCCAGCGACGGCCCCGGCGCGCGTCTGATCGCCAACCCGCCAATGCGCCCTTCCGCCACCATGCTGGCCCGGGCCGGGGTGCCCCTGGACGACCTGCTGATTCTGCGTAGCGACGACCGCGCCACCCTGCTGCGCGCCAGCTTCGAAGCGATCGCCGGCGACACCGTGCGGCTGGCGTTGCTGTGGGCACCGGGCGGGCCGTTGCCGGCGGGCACCCTGCGGCGTTTGCATATGGGTGCGCAACAGGGGCGTTGCCTGCTGATACTGGTGCGCCCGCGCCAGGCCGGCCAGCAACCCAGCCCGGCACCGCTGCGCCTGGATCTGAGCTGCCCGGCCCCCGGCGAACTGACCGTCACCGTGCACAAGCAGCCCGGCGGCCGGGCCGGGCAGTATTGCCACCTGCCACTGCTGCCCGAGCACCTGCGCCGGCGGCCGCCGGCCTGCCGCGAGCTGCCGGCCCTGACCCGTCGTCCGACGCCGGAGCCCGCGCTGCGCACGCCGTTGTTGCGGCTGCCCGCCCCCGTCGTCCCGGAGGTGCGGCCATGAGCGCGCTGTGGTTGGCCCTGCATTTTCCGCTGCTGGCGCTGGAGGCGGAACACGGCCCGCGCCCGGAGCCCCGCGTGCTGGTGCGTGGCAACCGGGTGTTGCTGGCCAATCCGGCGGCCCGCGCCGCCGGCGTGGAAGCGGGCCTGCGCCTGGGCACCGCCCGTGCCCTGTGCGAAGCGCTGGAAGTGCACGAAGCACGGGCCGACCAGCAGCACCAGGCGTTGCTGCGCGAGGCCCGCCAGTTGCTGGCTCTCACGCCCCAGGTGTGCCCGGCGCCGCCGGCCACCGTTCTGCTGGAGGTAGGCGGCTGCCTGAAACTGTTCGGCGGCTTTGAACAACTGCTCGCCCGGGTCGACCGCTACCGGCTGCACTGCCCGCTGACCAGCCGCCTGGGCATCGGCCCCACGCCGCTGGCCGCCTGGCACCTCACCGACCCGCCGGCCCTGGACGCGCCCCCGGAAGCGGCGCGCTTCCAGGCCTGGCTGGCGGACCTGCCGCTCGCCGAGCTGGACCTGGACGAGCGCCTGCGCCGGCGCCTGCAGGCGCCCGGTTTCCGCACCCTGGGCGAGCTGTTCCCGCTGCCCCGGGCGGCGCTGGGCAAGCGCTTCGGGGTCGATTTCCTGGACTGGCTGCAACGTCTGCTCGGCGAACAGGCGGACCCGCGCAAACCGATTTCCCCGCCGCGCCCGTTCCGCGAGCGGCTCGACTTCGACGACCCGCTGGACGACCTGGACCGGCTCAGCGGGCCCATGAGCACCCTGCTGGCCAAGCTGGAAGACACTCTGAACCGCCACCAGGAAAGCCTGGTGACCCTGCGCTGGCACCTGTATTTGAACAATGGCCACCGGGACACGCTGATCGTACGGCGCGCCCGCCAGGGCTATGACGCCGCCACCTGGCTGGACCTCAGCCAGCGGCGCCTGAGCCACCATGAATTGAGCGCCCCGCTGCTCGGCCTGGGCCTGGACGGCGGCCGCCCCCGGCCGCGCAACCCGGGCCTCGCCGAGCTGTTCCCGGACCCCGGCGCCCGCCCGCCGCTGGCCGGCCTGCTGGAAAAGCTGGCCGGCGAACCGGCCCTGGGCGTGTACCGTCCGGACCGGGGCGACGGCCATCTGCCGGAAGAAACCGAACGGGGCCGCGCACCGCTGGCGTCCCCGCCCAAAACCGCCGCCGACGATCAGGACAGCGACCAGGACCGGCCCCTGTGGCTGCTCGATCCGCCCCGGCCACTGACCCTGCGCGACCGGGTACCCCATTGGCGTGGCCGCCCCCTGACCCTGTTCCCCCAGGAAGAACGCTTCAGCCAGCCCTGGCATGACCTGGCCGCGCGCCGCTACCGCGTCGCCCACCACCCGGACGGGCTCTGTTGCTGGGTGTTCGAGGACGACCAGGCGCGCTGGTGGTTGCAGGGCTTTTTCTAAGATGGATTTCGCGGAACTGCATTGCACCAGCGCCTTCACCTTCCTCACCGGCGCCAGCCAGCCGGAGGAGCTGGTGCTGCAGGCCTGGCGACAGGGCTATCGGGCCCTGGCGATCACCGACGACGGCTCCCTGGCCGGGGTGGTGCGCGCCTACCAGGCCCACAAGAACCTCAAAAAAGCCCTGGAGGACGAAGGCCGCACGCTGGATTTCCGGCTGATCGTGGGCAGCCACTTCCGCCTGCACCAGGACCGGGGCGAACTGCGCCTGGTGCTGCTGGCCCGCGACCGCCAGGCCTACGGCGAGATTTCCACGCTGATCACCCGTGGCCGGCGGCGCGCGGAAAAAGGCCACTACCGGCTGCATTGGCAGGACCTGACGCGCATCGACCGCAACGCCCTGTGCCTGTGGCTGCCCGCCGGGGACGACCGCGACGACCACCACGCCGCCCTGCTGAAGGACCACTTCGGCGAACGCCTGTGGCTAGCCTGCGAGCTGCTCCAGGACGGCAACGACGCCCTGCACTACCGCTACTGTTACCAGCTGGCGGACCGCTTCGGGCTGGCCATGACCGCCACCAACGACGTCCACTACCACCGGCCGGAACGCCAGCGCCTGCAGGAACTGCTCACCGCCCTGCGCCTCAACACCACGGTACGCGACCTGGGCCGGCGCCGTTTCCAGAACGACCAGCGCCACCTGCGCGATCTCAACCGGCTGGCGGAGATCTACCCGCCGGCGTTGCTGGAAGAAGCCGCCTGGATCGCCGAGCAATGCCACTTCGAAATGGACGAAATCCGCTACCAGTATCCGGAAGAAGTGGTGCCGCCGGGCCAGAACGCCGACGACTATCTCGCCGCCCTCGCCCACCAGGGCGCCGAAGCCCGCTACCCGGACGGCGTGCCGGACACGGTGCGCGCCCTGGTGGACAAGGAGCTGGGGCTGATCCGCCAGCTCGGCTACGCGCACTACTTCCTCACCGTGCACGACATCGTCGCCTTCGCCCGTAGCCAGGGCATTCTCTGCCAGGGACGCGGTTCGGCGGCCAACTCCGCGGTGTGCTACTGCCTGGGCGTCACCGAGGTGGACCCGGGCCGCAGCCAGCTTCTGTTCGAGCGCTTTATCTCCCAGGAGCGGGACGAACCGCCGGATATCGACGTGGACTTCGAGCACGAACGGCGCGAAGAGGTGATGCAGTACCTCTACCGTAAATACGGCCGCGACCGCGCCGCCCTGGCCGCCACCGTGATTCACTACCGCACCCGCTCGGCGGTGCGCGACGTGGGCCGCGCCCTGGGCGTGGACATGGACATCATCGAGCGCCTCAGCGGCAACCTGGCCTGGTGGGACAAACCCGACGCCCTGGTGGAACGGTTCCGCGAAGTGGGCCTGGGCGGCTCCACCCTGGGCCGCCACTATCGGGAGCTGGTGCACGAGCTGGTCGGCTTCCCGCGCCATTTATCGCAACACGTGGGAGGCTTCGTGATCACCCGCGACCCGGTGCACACCCTGGTGCCGGTGGAAAACGCGGCGATGCCCGACCGCACCCTGATCCAGTGGGACAAGGACGACCTGGAATCCCTGGGCCTGATGAAAGTGGACGTGCTCGCCCTGGGCATGCTCACCGCGATCCGCAAAACCCTGGATATGGTGCAAGGCTACCGGGGCCGCCCGCTGGCGATGCAGGACATACCGGCCGGCGACGAGGCCACCTACGACATGCTCTGCAAGGGCGACAGCCTGGGCGTGTTCCAGGTGGAATCCCGCGCCCAAATGAACATGCTGCCGCGCCTGCGGCCGCGCAAGTTCTATGACCTGGTGGTGGAAGTGGCGATCGTGCGCCCCGGCCCGATCCAGGGCGACATGGTGCACCCCTACCTGCGCCGCCGGGACGGCCTGGAAGAAACCGACTACCCGGACGACAAGGTGAAAGCGGTGCTGGAGCGCACCCTGGGCGTGCCCATTTTCCAGGAACAGGTGATCAAGCTGGTGATGGTGGCGGCGGGCTTTTCCGGCGGCGAGGCCGACCGCCTGCGCCGCGCCATGGCGCGCTGGGGCAAAAGCGGCGAACTGATGGAATTCGAAGCCCGGGTGATCGACGGCATGCGCGCCAACGGCTACAGCGGCGACTACGCGCGCCGCCTGTTCGAGCAAATGAAAGGCTTCGGCGGCTATGGCTTCCCGGAATCCCACTCCGCCAGCTTCGCGCTGCTGGTGTACGTGTCCGCCTGGCTCAAGCGCCACCACACCAGCGCCTTCTACTGCGGCCTGCTCAACAGCCTGCCGATGGGCTTCTACTCGCCCTCGCAGATCCTCCAGGACGCGCGCCG
>DGNT01000153.1 GCA_002389055.1 Alcanivorax sp. UBA4485 | reverse complement strand
GAAGGGCGGGGAGTCTAGCTCAGAACCGGGCGCCGCCGCAAGCGGCGCGGATGTGGAACAACACCACCCCGGTGGCCACCGAGACGTTGAGGCTCTGCACGTCCCCGGCCATGGGAATGGCGATCAGATCGTCACAGCGCTCCAGGGTCAGGCGCCGCAGCCCCTCGCCCTCGGCCCCCATCACCAGCGCCAGGGCGGCGTCCGGCTGGAAGTCGAACAATGACTGGCTGCGCTCGTTCAGCGCGGTGCCGGCCACCCGGATACGGCGGTCCTTGAGCATTTCCAGCACCCGCGCCAGGTTGCCCACCTCGAAATAGGCCAGCGCCTCGGCGGCGCCGGCGGCGCTGCGGCAGGCCACCGGGGTGAGCCCGGCGGCGTGGCGGCGCGGCACCACCACCGCGTCGACGCCGGCGGCGTCGGCGCTGCGCAGGCAGGCGCCCAGGTTATGCGGGTCGGTGACGCCTTCCAGGATCAGCAGCAGGGGCGGATGCTCCAGGCCGTCCAGATGCGCCGCCAGGGCCTGCTCGTCGCCGGCGGCACGCGGCCGGGCGCGGGCCACCACGCCCTGGTTCTGCGGGCCGGCCAGCTTGTCCAGCGACTCGCGGCGGCTGTACTGCACCGCGATGCCCTGGTCCCGGGCGGCGATAATCAAGGTCTCCAGCCGGGCGTCGCCGCGCTTGGCGCGGGTGTCCAGCACGAACAATTCCAGCACCCCTTCCGGGCGGTGCCGCAACAGCGACTCCACCGCGTGGATGCCGGAATACATGAGCGGTTTGTTCATCGGCGGCGGCGCGGCTTACGCTGGCCGCTCTTCTTGGCCCCATCACCGCTGTTGCCGTCGCCGGGGATGTCACCGCGCGCGATCTTTTCCCGCTCGGAACCACCACCGCCGGCGTCACCGCCGCCCTTGGCGGCGGCCGGCTTCTTGCGGCCGGCACCTTTCTTGGCGCCTTTGCGGGCGCCCTTCTTGGCCGCAGCCTTGGGCTTGGGGCCGCCACGCTTGCCCGGCGCCGGGGTGGAACTGATCAGCTCCAGGTCGATCTTGCGCTCGTCGGTGTGCACGCCGGCCACTTTCACCGTCACCGCGTCACCGAGGCTGAAGCGGCGCCCGGAGGACTCGCCCACCAGCGCCATATTGACGTCGTCGAAGTGGTAGTAGTCGCTGTCCAGGTTGGCCACGTGGACCAGGCCGTCGATATGCAGATTGTTGATCTGCACGAACAGGCCGAAGGCCGCCACGCCGCTGACCACACCCTCGAACTCACCGCCCAGGTGATCTTCCATGTACTGGCACTTGAGCCACTGCTCCACATCGCGGGTGGCGTCGTCGGCGCGCCGCTCGGTCATTGAGCAGTGCTCGCCCATGGCGATCATGTCGTTGAGGCTGAACGGCAGAATGTGATCGCGCTGAATCGCCGGCAGACCGCCCGGGTTGTCCGCGTGCGGGGTGTCGGCGCCGCTGCGGATCAGGTAGCGGATGGCGCGGTGCACCAGCAGGTCCGGGTAACGACGGATCGGCGAGGTGAAGTGGGTGTAGGCGTTGTACGCCAGCCCGAAGTGGCCTTTCACGTTGGCCTCGTACTTAGCCTGACTCATGGTGCGCAGCATCATGGTCTGGATCACCTGGCGGTCCGGTCGTTCGGCGATGGTCTCGCCGAGCTGCTGGAACACCTGCGGGCCGATCGGCCCCTCCGACCAGGGGATGCTCAGGCCCAGCCCGCCCAGGAACTGCTGCAGGTTGGTCAGGCGCTCTTCCTTGGGCGGCTCGTGGTTCCGATAGAGCGCCGGCAGCTCCGCTTTCTCCAGCAGGCGCGCGGCGCAGATATTGGCCGCCAGCATCGCCTCCTCGATCATCACGTGGGCGACGTTGCGCTGCACCGGCACGATGTCGCGGATCTTGGACTGCTCATCGAACAGGATGCGGCTTTCGTTGCTCTCGAAATCGATCGCACCGCGCAGTTCGCGGCGGCGGCGCAGGGCCAGGTACATCTCGTGGAACGCCCACACCGAATCCAGGGTTTCATCGTCCAGGCTCTTCACGGTTTCCGTGGCGAGCTCGGACTCCGGCTCCTCGATGATCGCGCCCACCTTGTTATAGGTCAGGCGATGGCGGGAGCGCATCACGCCTTCGCGGAACACGAAGCGGGAGATGCGACCGTTGGCGGACACCAGCATGTCGCAATACAGACACAGCCGGTCCACGTGCGGATTCAGCGAGCAGAGGCCGTTGGACAGCGCCTCGGGCAGCATCGGCACCACCCGGTTGGGGAAGTACACCGAGTTGCCGCGTTTGTGGCCCTCGTTGTCCAGCGCCGTGCCCGGATGCACATAGTGGCTGACATCGGCGATCGCCACGATCAGCCGCCAGCCGCCGCGCTGGCGGCTCTCCACATAGACCGCGTCGTCGAAATCCTTGGCGCTCTCGTCGTCGATGGTGACCAGCGGCAGGTCGCGCAGGTCCACCCGGTGCGCCTTGGCGGGGTGCGGCACCTCGGCGCCGAAGCGCTCGGCCTCCTCGGGCACGCCCTTGGGCCACTGGTGGGGAATCTCGAAGCGGCGCAGGGCCACTTCCACTTCCATGCCGGCCTGGTCCGGGGTGGCGATCACCTCGATCAGGCGCACCAGCACATGCTGGTCGCGGGACGGGTACTGGGTGATCTCGGCGCGCACATGGTCGCCGTGCTCCGGCTTGATGCCGTTGAGATCCTCGACCAGCACTTCCTTGGTGATGCGGCGGTTTTCCGGCTCGATGAAGCTGACCCCGGCTTCGCGGTGGTAGCGACCGACGATTTCGGTCACGGCGCGCTCGGTGATCTCCACGATGCGCGCTTCTTCCTTACCGAAGCGGTTGACGCCGGCGGTGCTGACCAGCACCCGGTCGCCGTCCATCACTTTTTCCATCTGCCGGGGCGCCAGGAACAGGTCCTTGCGACCGGGCTCATCGGCGATCAGAAAGCCGAAGCCGTCGCGGTGGCCCTGCACCCGGCCGGCGATCAGATCCATGCGCGAGGCGATGCCCACCTTGCCGTTGCGGTTTTCCACCAGCTGGCCATCGCGCAGCATCGCCTTGAGGCGGCGCTCCAGGCCCACCTCGCCGTCTTCGTCCACGTCCAGGAGCCCGGCAAGGTCGTGCTTACCGAGCGGCTTTCCCTGGTCGTCGAGGACCTGCAGGATCAACTCGCGGCTGGGAACCGGATTCTCGTACTTCGACGCCTCCCGGTCCGCGTGGGGATCCTTATAGCGTTTCCTGGATGCCATTCAATAACCTCTAATAAAATACATGTGTATAAACCCGCCGGATGGCGCCGGCGGGCGCTACCATAACCCAGCAGGGGACTCACGCACCACGGGGGCCGGCGAAATCGAGCCGGACACGAAGAGCCGGGCTGGCGCTGTCGGAGGGGCGAAACGCCCAATGTTTTCGGAACTAACCGTTGACATCCCGGCATCATATACTAGAATGCACGCGCTTTCGCGATGAAGGGCCGGAATCGGTCGTTCAACGAAACAAGCCGAGGTGGTGAAATTGGTAGACACGCTAGCTTCAGGTGCTAGTGGGGGCAACCCCGTGGAGGTTCAAGTCCTCTCCTCGGCACCAATTCAGAAAAGGGCTCCCCATGGGAGCCCTTTTTGTATCCGCTCTAAAGGCCCCTTCAGCATGCGCCTTTT
>DGNT01000041.1 GCA_002389055.1 Alcanivorax sp. UBA4485 | reverse complement strand
GCGTCGACGATGGTGACGATGCCGCCCAGCGGCGCGACCAGCTCGCAGACGTCGCTCCAGTAGGCGTCCGGTTCCTGGGCCAGCAGGATGGCGTCCACCTGCTCGATGCCCAGCCCTTTCATGGGCTCGCGCAGGCCGTTGCGGTAGTCGATGGTGTGGGTGGCGCCCATGGCGGTGCACCAGTCCGCGGAGGTCTGGCGCCCGGCGGTGGCGATCACCGTCATGCCGAAGTGGCGGGCGGCCAGCTGGGTGGCGATAGAGCCGACACCGCCGGCGCCGCCCACCATCAGCAGGGTCTTGCCGGCGGCGTTTTCCGGGGTCAGGCCGAGCTGGTCGGTGAGGCTTTCCCAGGCGGTGAGCACGGTCAGCGGTAGCGCGGCGGCTTCTTGCATGCCGGTGCCTTCGGGCATCTTCGCCACCAGGCGCTCGTCCACGCACTGGTACTGGGCGTTGCTGCCCTGGCGCTGCATGGCGCCGGCGTACCAGACCCGGTCGCCGGGCAGGAAGTCGCGGACTTCGGCGCCTACCGCTTCCACCCGACCGGCGGCATCATAGCCGAGTACTTTATGGCCCTTCTCCGCCAGGGGGCGTTGGCGTACCTTGGTGTCCACCGGGTTGACCGATACCGCCTCCACCGCCACCAGCAGGTCGCGGGGGCCTGGTTTGGGCTGTTCCAGCTGGATGTCTTCCAGGGCGTGGACGTCTTCGATGGCGCGGGGTTGGTTAAAGCCGACGGCCTTCATAGGGTCTCCGTGGGAATACGAATTTGAACTGGGGTTTAATAACAAGGATACCATCATGCGTTTTGACGAATACCGCAATCTCGACGGCGTGGCACTGGCCAAGCTGGTGGCGGACGGGGAAGTCACCGCCGCCGAACTTCTGGAGCTGGCCATCGCCCGTGCCGAGGCGGTGAACCCAGCCCTCAATGGTCTGATTATCCCGCTTTACGACCAGGCCCGGGAACAGGCGGCCGGCTCCCTGAGCGGCCCCCTGGCCGGGGTGCCCATGCTCACCAAGGACCTGTTCCAGGAGATCGGCGGCGCGCCCAACTATCAGGGTAACAAGGCCCTCAAGCAGGCCGACAACCATGCCGCCGTGGATTCGGAACTGGTGCGCCGCTGGAAGGCAGCCGGGGTGGTGCTGTTCGGGCGCACCAACACGCCGGAATTCGGCGCCAAGGGCATCACCGAGCCGGAGGCGTTCGGCGCCACCCGCAACCCGTGGAACACGGAGCATACGCCGGGCGGCTCTTCCGGCGGCTCAGCGGCCCTGGTGGCGGCGGGCGTGGTGCCGTTCGCCGGTGCCAACGACGGCGGCGGCAGCATCCGCATCCCCGCCGGCTGCTGCGGCCTGTTCGGCCTCAAGCCGGGGCGCGGGCGCACCCCCTGGGGGCCCACCTTCAGCGAGGCGATGCACGGTATTTCCATGAACCATGTAGTGACCCGTTCAGTGCGCGATTCGGCGGTGTTGCTGGACGCGACCCAGGGCGAGGAAGTGGGCAGCCTGTTCCGCATCGCGCCGCCGGAGCGCAGCTACCTGAGTGAACTGGAAAGCGACCCCAAGCCGTTGCGCATCGCGTACTCCACCACCTCGCCGATTGACACCGAGGTGGACCCGGAAGCCGTCGCCGCGGTGGAGGACGCCGCCCGTCTGCTGGAATCCCTGGGCCATAAGGTGGAGCAGGCGTCGCCGAAAATGGACATGCTGGCGATGAGCATGGACTGGCTGTCCATGTGGTTCGCCAACTGCGCCGCCAATGTGGACTGGGTAAAAGAGCAGACCGGCTGCGGCAACGAAGGCTTCGAGCTGGACACCCTGGCGATGGCCGCGTTCGGCCACGCCACCTCGGCGCCGGACTACGTGCGTTGCTACCAGCGCTGGCAGGGGTATTCCCGGGCGCTGGCGGAATTCCACCAGCAGTACGACCTGTGGCTGACGCCCACCCTGGCGTTGCAGCCGGCGCGCATCGGCGCCTCGGAAACGCCGGCCTGGCAGCAGCAGATGCTTAAGGTGATTCTCAAGGTGGGCGCCGAGAAGCTGGTGATGAAAACCGGCCTGGTGGAACAGATGGTGAAAGAGAACCTCAAGTACGTGCCGTTCACCCAGCTCGCCAACGTGACCGGCGTGCCGGCCATGTCGGTGCCGCTGCACTGGTGTAAGAGCGGCCTGCCGCTGGGGGTACAGATGGTCGGCGACCACGGCAGCGAGGGCATGCTGTTCAAGCTCGCCGGTCAGCTGGAGCGGGCGCGGCCCTGGTTCTCCCGCACGCCGGAGCTGTAGTAGACGTGACAGAACACATCTTGATCGTCGACGATGAACCGAGGGTGGCGGAGCCACTGAGCTTCGCCCTGCAACGGGAACATTTTCGCGTCACCCATGTGGAGCGCGGCGAGCAGGCGTTGGCGGCGTTGATCGACCAGCCGCCGGCGCTGGTGGTGCTGGACGTGGGGCTGCCGGACATCAACGGCTTCGATGTGCTCAAGCGAATGCGTCGTCACAGCGAGGTGCCGGTGCTGTTCCTCACCGCGCGCCAGGAGGAGGTGGATCGCATTCTGGGCCTGGAGCTGGGCGGCGACGACTACGTCACCAAGCCGTTCAGCCCGCGCGAAGTGGTGGCGCGCATCCGTGCCATTCTGAAACGGTTGAACAAGGCCGGGCCCGCCGCCGCCGACTGGCGCGTGGACGAACAGGCCGCGCGGGTCTGGTTCGGTGAGCAACCGCTGTCGCTGACCCGTTCCGAATACCGGATTCTGGAAACGCTGGTGCGCCATCCCGGGCGGGTGTTCAGCCGGGCCAGCCTGATGGATATCTGCGGCAGTGACGAGGACAGTTTCGAGCGCGCCGTGGACACCCACATCAAAACCCTGCGCGCCAAGCTGCGACCCCTGGGCGGTGACGCCTGGATCGCCACCCGGCGCGGTCTGGGCTATGTGTTGGAACGGCCATGAAACTCAGCCGTCAGCTGCTGCTGATCTTCTTCCTGGTGATGGGCCTGGTGAGCTGGTTCACCATGGATCTGGTGCTGGGCGAGGCCAAGCCGCTGGTGCGGCAATCGGCGGAGGAAACGCTGGTGGACGCGGCCAACCTGCTGGCGGAAATCATCGCCTCGGACGTCAGCGGCGAGCAGCTGGTGATCACGCCGGCGTTGCGCTCGGCGTTAAAGCGTTACGCGGGGCGTGCACCGGGCGCCAATATCTGGGGGCTGACAAAGAACCGCACCGACACCCACGTTTATGTAACCGGCCCGGACGGGGTGGTGCTGTTTGATTCCCGTGGCGACAGTGAAGGCGAGGATTTTTCCCGCTGGAACGATGTGCACCTGACCCTTCAGGGCCGCTACGGCGCCCGCACCACCCGGACCGACCCGGAGGATCCGACCTCCTCGGTGCTGTATGTGGCGGCGCCGGTACGCCACCAGGGCACCCTGATCGGCGTGGTCACGCTGGGCAAACCCAGCGCCTCCATCCAGCCCTTCGTGGCGCAGGCGGAAGCTCGCCTGATCCGCTACGGCTGGCTGGCGCTGGCCGCCTGCCTGCTGCTGGGCATCGGTCTGGCCTGGTGGATCAGCCGCCGGGTGGGGCGTCTGCGCGCTTATGCGCTGGCGGTGTCGGAAGGGCGGCGCCCACCGCCGCCCCGCTTCCGGGTGCATGACGAGATCCACGATCTGGCCGCCGCCGTTACCGCCATGCGCCGGCGTCTGGAGGGCAGGGCGCGGCTGGAAAACCACACCACCATGCTGACCCACGAAATGAAAAGCCCGCTGGCGGCGATGCGCGGCGCCGGTGAAATTCTGGTCGAGGAAGTGGACGATCCGGGGCTGAGCCGGCTTGCCGGCAACGTGGTGCATGAGAGCCAGCGGCTCAGTGACCTGCTGGACCGCATGCTCGCCCTGGCGCGGTTGGAAAAGCTGGAGAGCCTGCCGGCCCGGCGCCGCCAGCCGCTCGCCCCGTTGCTGGAGGAATGGCGTTTGAGCCGCCAGGTGTTGCTGGACGACAAGCGGCTCGCGGTGGCCCTGGACGGCGATCCGGTGTTGTCGGTGGAGCCGGATACCACCCGACTGGCGTTGTTCAACCTGCTGGACAACGCTTTGCGTTTCGCCGACGCCGGCTCGTCGATAGAGGTGTCCGGCTGGTGGCGGGAGGACCAGTACGGAATCACCGTGTGCAACCGTGGCCCGCTGATTCCGGACTATGCCCTGACACGGGTCACCGAACGGTTCTATTCGCTGGCGCCGCCCGGGCAGGAAAAAAGCTCCGGGCTGGGGCTCACCATGGTGCGCGAAGTCGGCGAACTGCACGGCGGCTGGCTGCGCCTGGAAAACCGCGACGACGGCGTGTGCGTGCGCCTGTGCCTGGGATAATCAGGCTTCCTCACGAAACCCCCACAATCCCCTCATACGGCCAATGCAAGCTGGGCTCTCCACTAAGGGGAGAGAACCATGGCATTCAGTCCGTTAAAGAAAATTCTGATCATCGCCGGCCTCATGGTTGTGCTGGTGGTGCCACTGTTGATGATCCAGGCGAAGATCAACGAGCGTCAGCAGCGGGCGGCGTCCGTGAGTCACGAAGTCAGCCGCCAGTACGCCGGCGAGCAGATACTGTCCGGGCCGCTGATCATGGTGCCGCAAAAGCGCCGGCACGAAGTGGCTTACCGCGACCCGGAAACCGGCCAGGACCGGACGCGGATCGAATACCGGCGTGAACTGGCCGGCCACGTGCCCGACACTCTGCATATTGAAGGGCAGCTTCAGACCCGCACCCTTTACCGGGGCATCTACGGCACCCCGGTGTATCGCAGCGGCCTGACATTGCAGGCGCATTTCCCGGCCGATTGGCGGCACCGCCCGGACGCCGACGTCAGTGACGCCGGCCAGCCTTTGCTGGTGCTTCAGGTCGGCGATTTGCGCGGTTTGGCGGAGCGCCCGCGCCTTCTGATCGGCGACCGTGCCCTGCCATTGCTGGAGCCCGGCGCGATACCGGAGGCGCTCGGTGGCAATGCGCTGGTGGCGCCTTTGCCGGAGGACCTGGAAGGGCCCTTCACCGTGAGCGTCCACCTGAATCTGAACGGCAGCGGCGCGCTGGCGGCCCTGCCGCTGGCCAAGGAAACCCGCATGACCCTGCGCGGGGACTGGCCGCACCCCGGTTTCACCGGCCTTATGCTGCCGGCGGAACGGGAGGTCACCGACAGCGGCTTCGTGGGGCGCTGGCACACCAACAGCCTGGCCGCCGCCGGCGCCATTGCCTGCGTGCGTGACGGCGGCGTTTGCCAGGACCGGCACAAGGCGTTGCGCGTGGAACTGGTGCAGCCGGTCACCGGCCTGCTCTCCAGCGAGCGCGCGCTCAAGTACAGCTATCTGATTGTCGGGCTGACCTTCGCCGCCTTCTTTCTGTTCGAAGTATTGCGGCGTGTGGCGGTGCACCCCATGCAGTACCTGCTGGTTGGCCTGGCATTGGCGATGTTTTATCTGTTGCTGGTGGCGCTGGGCGAGCACGTCGATTTCGCCTGGGCCTATGGCATCGGCGCGGTGGCCTGCGTGGGTTTGATCGGCGTGTACCTGACCGCGGTGCTGCGCTCGGCGAAAGCCGGCTGGGGGTTCGCCGGCGCGCAGATGCTGGTGCTGGCGCTGATCTACGCCATCCTGAATGCCGAGGACTACGCGCTCTTGATGGGCTCGGTGCTACTGTTCGCGGCGCTGGCTGCGGTGATGCTGTTGACTCGCTACATCGACTGGGGCCTCACCACCGCGCGCCGGGGCACGGAGTCATGAGCGGGCGCCGCGAAGCCTGCCGGCGCCTGCGCGCCTTGATCGAGAGCGCGGAATGGGCTCGCGCCGGCCGGCTCCTGACCCGGCTGCGTGAGCGCTATCCCCGGGATGCGGCGCTGTGCGGCATCGAGGGCATTTACTGGGCACGGCGGGGCTACTGGTCGCCGGCGTTGCGCCGGTTCCAGTGCGCACTGGCGTGGGATCGGGAGGACGCCAACACGGTGTTCAATCTGGGCGTGACCTGGTGCCGGCTGGGCGCGCCGGTGCGCGGGCGGTTGCTGATGGATTACGCCCAAGGATTAACGCCGGCGCCGTTCACCTGGTGCCTTCCCGCGTACGATCTGGCGACCGCTCAGGCCCCTTCGCCCTGAGGCAGGGGCGGCCACCAGGCCTGGATGCGGTGCTCCGACACCGCCGCCAGGTCGCCGAACTGCAGCAGCACGAACTCGCTCTGTGTGGGGCGGAAGAACAGCTGGTCGCCGGGCACCAGCTCGGTGGCCGGCGAGCCGTTGTACATCATCTGATTGGTGCTGACCCCGTACAGGTCGTTGCGGCGGATGCCCGGTGGCGAGACCGGCGCCGCTTTCCAATAGCCGCCGTAGATGAAGTAGGTGCGTCGCCGGTTAGGGTCCCACAGGGCCCAGGCGTCGCCCAGCGGCAGCGGCCCGGGCAGGGTCAGCCCGTCCAGGGCCTTGAGCACTGGCACGGCGATAAAGGCGGCTGGCTCGAAGTCCTTCAGGCTGGGCACATCGAAATCCGAGGGCTTAACCAGGCAAGAGCCGGCCGCCAGCTCGTTGAGCGGTGTTTCGTCACCGTGCAGGGTGAACGTCGGGCTGCCGGCGCCGTTGAACGTGAGCGGCTGCTCGCGAAGTTCGGGCGCGACCTGGTAAAGCCGGTCGATAAAACTCTGATACACCGCCTGGGCCTTGCGCAGGCTGTCGTCGCGGCTTTCCACCAGATCCGGCAGCTTGCCCACGTGGGCGTCGTAACCCATGAAGCCTGCGAATTCCAAATGGCGGGGGTGGGCGGCGATCCGCTCCAGCAACGCATCCAGCTGGTCCGCCTCGGTGAGGCCGCCGCGATGCAGCCCCACATCGATTTCCACATTGATGCGCAGGCGGCGGTCCAGCCGTCGGGCCAGCGCCAGATACTCGTCCAGCCGAGCCGTGCTGTCGATCAGCCACTGCAACTGACGATCCGGGTCGAACCCGGCGTCCTCTGGCAGTTCCTCGTAGAAACGGGCGGCGGCCTGCACCGGCATCGGTTTGCCGAGCAGCAGGTCGCAGCCCGGCTCCGCCTCGGCCATGGCGTTGATGAACGGCTGATGGAACACCATCACCCGGTCGGTGCCGGTCTGCGCCATCACTTCCCGGATCAACGGCACGCTGGGCAGCGACTTGGCGACGATGCGGTAAGCGCGGCCCGGCGGCAGCGCCTGCTGGAGGCGTCGGCAATTGGCCGCCAGCCGCTGCCGGTCGATAAACAGCAGCGGGCGCCCCGGGCCGCTATCCCGGAACAGGGTGTTGTAGGGCTGGAAGTAAGCGCCGTGGGGGCCGCCCTGGTCGCCGGGTTTCAGCCACCAGGCCGCCGCCAGGCCACCGCCCAGGGCGAGCAGGAAGGTGCGTCTTTTCATGCCGGTTGCCCCTTGGCGTCGATGCCAAACAAGTGCCTCAGGTGATCATTGAGCAAACGTCCGCGCGGGTCCAGCTCGCGGCGCAGGGCGAGGAAGTCGTCGAAGCGCGGGTACAGCTCGCGCAATTCATTGGCGCCCAGGCTGTGCAGCTTGCCCCAGTGCGGGCGGCCCCGGTGGCGGCGCAGCACCGGCTCGGTGGCGCGGAACAGCGGCGTGGCGTCCTGCTTGAAATACTGATGGATGGACAGGCTCGCCCCGGCCCGGCCGCTGAACATGGACAGCAGGGTGTCGTCGGCGGCGCTGTAGCGGAATTCAATCGGGAAGAACACATTGATGTCCTTCTCGCGGATCACCTCGCAGACTTCCCGCAGGCATTCGATGCCTTTCTCCGCCGGCACCGTGTATTCCATTTCGTTGAAGCGCACCGTCCGGCGGTTGGCGTAGATCTTGTGGGCCGGCCCCCGGCGTTTGTTTTCCTCGACGAAGAAGGTCACCAGTTTCTGCAGGGTGGCGGTCATCCAGCCGGCGCGCATGCACAGCTCGCAGACGGTCTCCAGCAGATCGTTGCTGTCGTCCTGTTCGAGATCGTCCTCGGGATTGTCGGTGAGCGACATGGTTTTGACGATGGCGGTGCCGCCCAGCGGGAAGGCGAAAAACTCGATGTTGCGGAAGTTGTCCTTCTCCCGTTCCACGAAGTCCATGGCCTCGTCCAGCGGCAGCGTCCAGGTGTGTTCTTCCAGCCGGTAGGCCGGGGCGCTGTCCAGGGTGACGCCGGTGACCAGGCCCAGGGCGCCGAGGGCGCAGCGGGCCGCCTGGAAACGGTCGCCGTCGTTGCGGTCAAGGCGGTGCAGGGTGCCTTCGCTGTCCATCAGTTCCAGGCCCACTACTTGATCGGACAAACACGGCAGGCCCAGGCCGGTGCCGTGGGTGCCGGTGGCGATGGCCCCGGCCAGGGACTGCAGGTTGATGTCCGGTTCGTTGATCAGGCTGCGGCCTTCGGCCCAGGCTTCGCTGCTGGCCTGGGCGATGCGGGTGCCGGCGCCGAAACGCAGGGCGCCGGCGTCGACGCTGCGCAGGCCGTTGAGGGCTTCCAGGGACACCAGGGTGTCGCCGGTGGGGACTACGGCGCTGAACGAGTGGCTGCCGCCGAACGGGCGCACCGTGCCTTCGGTGTTGGCGAGCAGCCGGGCCAGGGCGGCTTCGTCCGCCGGGTAGGCCAGGTTACGTGGCCGCGCGCTCTGGTTGCCGGACCAGTTTTGCCAGCTGGCGCGCCCGTCCTGGCCGGCGCCACTGGCTTGCCCGGCGCCGGCCAGGGTCGGCACCGCGGCGGCGCCGGCGGACGCGGCCAGTGCTTTGAGGAAGGCGCGGCGGGGAAGTCGTTGCAACATGACGGCGGAGTCCTTTCAGCTATTGTTGTACCGGCGCTCACCGAAGCGACACCTTTTCGTTAATGGTACTACCGTACCATTAAAGTGCAATAGCTTAATGCAATCCGTGTGGTCGGCCCGTCAATTCACGGAAAATGTTGCCCGGTGAGGCTCTCCGACAGCTCCCACAGGCGCTGTCCTTTTTCCGGGTCCATGGCGTAGCGGCGCGGGCGCGCTTCCCGGGGTGGGCCGACAGCCTCTTTCAGGTAGGCGGGGCCGTAATAGTGGCCGCCTTGGGCGTGTTCGCTGGTAGCGGCGTAGAGGGTGGGCCAGGCGCCTTTTTCCGCGCTCTGCGTCATCAGTGGCCACAGCCAGCGCACCACGCGGCCGATGCCCAGCGGCGTTTCCTCGACCAGGCCCGGGCCGGCCAGGTTGGTACTGGCGATGCCCGGGTGACAGGCCAATGAGCGGGTTTGTGTCCCGGCCCGTTGCAGGCGCCGGTCCAGTTCCACCGCGAACATCAGGTTGGCGAGCTTGGCCTGGGCGTAGGCCCGCTGGCGGCCGTACTGGCCTTCCAGGTGGATATTGTCGAAATGGATGCGGCCGGCCCGATGGGCGATGCTGCTGACGGTAACGATCCGCGAGCCGGGCACGTCGCGCAGCGCCGGCAGCAGCAACCCGGTGAGGGTGAAATGCCCCAGGTGGTTGATGCCGAACTGACGCTCGAAGCCGTCTTCGGTGCGGCCTTCTTCCAGCCACATGATGCCGGCGTTGTTCAGTAACAGGTCCAGGCGCGGGTATTCGGCCAGGATCTCCCCGGCGGCTTTCTTGACGCTGGCCTGGCTGCCCAGGTCCAGTTCCACGATGCGCACGTTGGCGTCGGCGGGCAGCCTGGCCCGGGCGATGCGGGCTTTCTCCAGGTTGCGGCACGCCATCACCACGGTGGCGCCTTTTGCCGCCAGATGGTGCGCTGCCTTGAAGCCGATGCCGCTGTTCGCCCCGGTAACGACCGCCACGCGGCCGGTTTGATCGGGGATCTCCGAGGGATTCCATGCCATGGTGCGTTCCTTGATGCGGTTCTTTTATTCCAGGCCGAGTTCACTCCACATTTCATCGACCCGCTTTTTTACATCCTCGTCCATGCTAATCGCCCGGCCCCACTCGCGCGTGGTCTCGCCGGGCCATTTACTGGTCGCGTCCAGGCCCATTTTCGAGCCCAGCCCGGCCACCGGCGAGGCGAAATCCAGATAGTCGATGGGGGTGTTCTCCACCAGCACGGTGTCCCGGGCCGGGTCCATGCGCGTGGTGATCGCCCAGATCACGTCCTTCCAGTCGCGCGCGTTGACGTCGTCGTCGCAGACGATCACGAACTTGGTGTACATGAACTGGCGCAGGAACGACCACACCCCCATCATCACGCGCTTGGCGTGGCCCGGGTACTGCTTCTTCATGGTCACCACCGCCATCCGGTAGGAGCAACCCTCCGGCGGCAGATAGAAATCAACGATTTCCGGGAACTGCTTCTTCAGGATCGGCACGAAGATTTCGTTCATCGCCACGCCCAGCACCGCCGGCTCGTCCGGCGGGCGGCCGGTGTAGGTGCTGTGGTAGATCGGGTCGCGACGGTGGGCAATGCGGTCCACCGTGAACACCGGGAAGCGCTCCACCTCGTTGTAATAGCCGGTGTGGTCGCCGAACGGGCCTTCGTCGGCGTACTCGCCGGGCTGCAGATGGCCTTCCAGCACGAACTCGGCACTGGCCGGCACCTGCAGGTCAGAGCCCAGGCATTTCACCAGTTCGGTGCGCGAGCCGCGCAGCAGGCCGGCGAAGCCGTATTCACTGAGCGTGTCCGGCACCGGCGTCACCGCGCCCAGGATGGTGGCCGGATCGGCGCCCAGCGCCACCGCCACCGGGAACGGCTCGCCGGGGTGCTGTTGCTGCCATTCCTGAAAATCGAGTGCGCCACCGCGGTGGCTGAGCCAGCGCATGATCAGCTTGTTGCGGCCGATCAGTTGCTGGCGGTAGATGCCCAGGTTCTGGCGTTCCTTATTGGGCCCGCGGGTGATCACCAGCGGCCAGGTGACCAGCGGGCCGGCGTCGCCGGGCCAGCAGGTCTGGATCGGCAACTGGGTCAGGTCCACATCATCGCCTTCGATAACGTGTTCCTGGCAAGGCCCAGAGCCGCTCACCTTTGGGTTCATGCTCAGCACCTTGCGGAAGATCGGCAGCTTCTCCCAGGCGTCCCGGAAACCCTTGGGCGGCTCCGGCTCCTTCAGGAAGGCGAGCAGCTCGCCCAGCTCGCGCAGCTCCTCCACCGACTCCCGGCCCATGCCCAGCGCCACCCGCCGCTCGGTGCCGAACAGATTCCCCAGCACCGGGATCGACGACCCCTTGGGGTTCTCAAACAGAATCGCCGGACCGCCCGCCTTCAGCGTGCGGTCGCAGATCTCGGTCATCTCCAGGCGCGGGTCCACCTCACGGGTCACCCGCTTCAGTTCGCCCAGATTCTCCAGTTGCCGAATAAAGTCGCGCAAATCGCGGTATTTCATCAATCCAATCTCGCCGGCTGCAAGGTGGCGGCAGTATAGCAGCCGACCCGCCGTCCCCGGCGCTGCCCACATGGACAGTATGATTGATATCGGCAAACAAAGCGGTCACGCGAACGGGGACGGACCCCTGGCGAGAGGTTTGTAACTTTATGAAATATCTGATTTATTCGGTTTCACATAAAAACCAGAAGCCGGGATAGGACGACGGCTCGTTCATTGGATATTCGAGCCGTCGTCCTAATACCTGTTAATTATTCATCTAGGAATAGGGAGAGGGAGTCTTGAAATCTCGAGAACTAAAAACCACGCCAGTTATTGTTGTGAGTAACTACACAGTTACTCCTGATCCATCTGGTAAGTTTTTGCATGTGTTTACGCCTGAAACTACTCCAACCAAATACCAGTTTCTAGCAAATGCCGAGCCTCTCCTAGAGCAGGGTAGTCGTTATAATATTGGATATGAAACAACTAATGGCATCAATTGGGTAGATGTTTCTGCCACTGCAAAAGCAGACGAAGTAACCCCGTCGGTGAGCCACTATGTTGTACGCCAGCTTGGCGAGCAGCGTAGGGCTGTAGAAACAGCCAAGTCGGATTCACGTGTTGCTCATTCGGCAACAGATGGACGTTATCTTGGAAAAAAATACGCATGGCGGATATATGGAATGGCAGTTGCTCGGGACACATTTGATGATTATATGGAAGCTATCAATCATCCGCGAGTTACGTGCTCAACGGATGGCTCTGCTTCTATTGCGTACAAGGATGCGGGGATAGACTCGGCTATGGATGCACTTATTAATTCATGTGTAAGGGTTGGGAATGCTGGCAATAGGTTCTCTTCACCGCTCCTTCCTTCAAAAAAATGGTTCCAGGTGAAAGGTATTTCCGCAATAACAGACAAGAAATGATACTTAACAATGCCAATCACGGCGACAGCTTTGCCGTTGCGGCTCCGCCTTCACTACAAAGCCGCGCGTGTTGGCGGCGTTATATCTAAGGAGGATAGGTGGCACTTAAGACCAGGTGTGACACATGCCTTCGGCCGATAGTAATGGCTAAGGTCCTGCCTCCCGGAGAATACATGCGGCGCTGGCTTCCTTTTAATGACGCTGGATTGACGGTATGCCACTTGGATACTTGCGAGGGTCATGCAAAAAACTACGAGCTTTATTGCAATGACTGCATGGATTCATTCCCAGCAACAAGGAAAGAGTGGGTTCGTGAAATCTGCCCCGAGTGTGGTAGTGATGATGTCGAATAGATATAACAATCCGTGGCAGTTCGCGCCTGCCGGCGCCGGACTCGCTACGCTCGCCGCTGCACAGAGCCGTTAGGCAAAAGGGATCACTACATGCTCGCTCTTTCAATAGTAGGTCCACACGGCTCCAATATAGCTGCAGGAAAGAAGACGCTGGAGGTTCGCTCGTGGCGTCCAGAGTCTCTACCGGTTCGTAACCTTTTGATCGTGGAAAACTCAAGCTTTCTGTCTGCTGACAACCCTATCGATCTTGGTGGAAAAGCTGTCGCAATAGTGGACGTTGAAGAAATCCATGAATGGCAGCCTTCTGAAGTGGAAGATGCCTGTTCTAATGGCTGGGAACCAGGGTATTGGGCTTGGAGCTTGTCAAATATTCGCCCTATCACCAATGGAACAACCGTGCCTGCCAAGAGGAAGCTATATGAAGTTGATATGGCCTAACGGTACGCAGCATTCGCGGCCTGCGGCCTCTGGGGCGCCAACCCGCTGCGCGGGTTGGCGCCCGTGTGCTTTGCGTTAATAAGAGGAACTACGGTGGCGCAGTACGTAGAGATTGAAATTACCCAGGGGAATATAAACAACGAGCACCTTTATCTTTCCTCAGTCATCGATTTCTTTCCTAAAGAGTCCATCGGTGGAGGAAACGTGCGTGAAGCGGCTCGTCGAACCTTGGAAGTGCACAATGGCCTCGGAGATCCTATTGCAACGGATATCGCCGGGGACAAGAAGATTTTCCGGAAAAGATCTTGGGTTGGTGACTTTTTTCGGGCCCACGATATCCGTGAAGGGGATAGAGTGGTAATCGAGAAAACTGGGCCTTCCAGGTACCATGTCTACCCCAAAAGGGGTTGATAGTATTAACAAACAAAGGCACCCAGTCGCCTCCGGCGCTAGTGCTTAAGGACATTAGGCAGCAGGCCAAGCAATGCCCTACTTCAAAGTAATCCTCTCAGGCCGCGGGATTGATCGCTCCGTTTACGACGACCCAGTGGCTGGCTTCTTTACAACCAGACTGGTCAAGGCAAGCGACCTGGCTTCAGCGGAATCAGAGGCACAGGAGCTTGTACTGTCTGAGTGGCGACCCGGCGGTGAGTACTCGAGCAACAACAGCAGGTCGCTTCCTGCCCTGACTGTTGAGGAGTCTTTTCCTATCGGTCTTCTGGCTGGCATCTTCGGCCGCAGGCCGCGCGGCTACTCGTTCTACCGGCATGAGGACTAGACTGCTGCCTAGCAAGTCATTCAAGCTGACGCCGCTTCGCGACACGGCTTAATTCCAGCGTTAAATGGTAGGGCTAACATGGAAGATCTGAATGAAATCCACTGGCATGACTCAGAGATAGAGTCAGTCTTGGAGGTCTCTGCCAAGGATGAGCTGGTCTATAACGTGCAGTATCCTGAAGACTGGAACAAGAACAGCTTCGCTCCCAAAGCAATCACATTTTTCGGTTATCACTCACACGTCGTTGAAGAAATGCCGTTTGAGGGCAACCCAACCGTATTGGCTGTTTCGGTAGTCAATAGAGAGGGTGGCTACACTACTGTCAAGCTAGAAACTAATGCTGGCAATCGCTTCGTCACCGCAAAAAGCGTTCGTCTCGGGTCGCGCTGTGCCAGCATTTAACAAGTCGCAGCAGTACGCGGCCGGTGGCCTCGGAAGCCCTTGTCGTGGCTCCTTCGTCGCCATTCCATGGTCGCCGCTTTGCTCAGCGTTAACTATACAGCCCATGATGATCGAGTCTGAGAATTACGAAATGCTAGAAGAGGCGATTGAGATTGCGGAGGGGATTCTTGCTGGTGAAGTCGACCCCAATGAAGGGTGTTCTAGAATTGACGATATCGCGCGGGCTTTAAGTTGGCCAAGAGAGCTCTCGACTTTCGCTCTTTTATCGCACGACAGAATAATCACGAGCATATAGGAATTACGGTTGAAAATTGTGTTCCGGATATTGTCCGCGCATGTAAAAAGTTGGTTGCTGGAAACGGTTAAAAATTCAAAGGACCCAGATACCAAAAAGGAGAGCAGGCGTTTGAGCTGTTGGTCGTCTATGTTCAGTGCAATGAATAAACATAATTATCTCGATATGATCGAGATACAAGAAATCCACAGTGATTGTCTCAGAATAATGATGGCTGAGGCCAGGGTATCTGATGTTGCCCAGCAAGTATCGTCAGAAGAAGAGCCGAATGAGGCTCTACGAAAGTTACTGAACGAGAGTAAGCCCATTGAGGCAACAGAAAAAAGTGCTCGCTATGAAATAGTTTTCGATGATTACATAGCTTATGCAGTTACCAATGAAAGCTATGCTGGAGGCGTCGAGGAGAAGTTCGAGGGTGGGCTTGCACGAGTTTATTCGGAGTCAGCGTTTCTGAACTATATTGCGCAAGGTACATCCGCTACGGAGGACTACCCTGGCCCTTTTGTGCACTATGGATTTTGTTGCCTAAACCAAATCATAGATGTTGTTTCTGTAAGCCCGCCAACGGTGAGATTAGTCGCTGCCTAAGGAAGTGGTCTAATACGTTCCGGCCAAAAAACGTGGCCTGCAGCGGGCGGCCTTTTTAGCTTGGCACGGTGTTGATGACAGAAAGGATGAAATATGAAGAATCGAAAGGATGCGATTATGTTTGGTGTGACGCTTGCAATCACCAGTCAGATTTTCTATGCGATTCCATTCTTTAAAAGCGAAGATGGTATGGCGATATTGCCATTTTTATTGAATTTTATTCTGTTTTTGTTTCCAGGTGTTTTGGGTTTTCTTTCTGGTCAGTCATTTTCAAAGCCGCCGGAGCAGAATAAGCATATTCTTTTTGCCGGCCCTATGACCTTCGTCATCTCGCATCAGCTCTCAAAACATATCGGGCTTTACGAAAGCATGCCGCTGGCAGTATTGATGGTTGTGTTCTTGGCATCGTTAGTAATGGGATGGCGATTGTCGTTGCTCTCGAATAAGAAAGAGGCCGGGCATCAGACGGGCGAATAGTGTCTGCCTGCTCGGCTTCGCGCCCCCTTCATGCCTCATCCGGTAATCAGGACCCAAGAATGTTAAAAACAGACAGGGGTCCAAGGGATGCGTATTCACAGGGTCGGGGCAGTTGCCGCCGTCATGGGTTTGTTCTGGGCGATTTCTTCGCCGGTGAGCGGCCATGAGCTGCAATCGGTCAACGTGACCGGTCAAACCCAGCAACAGCCACCGCCGGTGGCGGCTTCGGAAGGCCGGGTGGGCGGCGACGAGTTGCGTACCCGCCCGATTCTCAGAACCGGCGAGGTGATGGAAACCGTGCCCGGGCTGATCGCCACCCAGCACTCCGGTAGTGGCAAAGCGAACCAGTACTTCCTGCGTGGCTTCAATCTCGATCACGGCACCGACTTTAATACCTCGGTGGACGGCATGCCGGTGAACATGCCCACCCACGGGCACGGCCAGGGCTACACCGACATCAATTTCCTGATTCCGGAAATGATCGATGACGTCTATTACCGGAAAGGGCCCTATTACGCCGGCGTGGGCGATTTCTCCGGCGCCGGCAGCGTCGATATCCGCACGCGCACCCGTGCCGAAGGGCAGCGCCTGAAGCTCACCGCCGGCGGTGACGATTATTACCGCGCATTGTTCTACGGCGGCAGCGAAGTGGGTGAGGGCGACCTGGTGTACGCCCTGGAAAGCCAGACCTACAACGGCCCCTGGGAAGACATCAGCGAAGACGTGGAGAAGTACAACGGCCTGCTTCGCTATGGCTGGAACCAGGGCGATACCCGCTACACCACCACGGTGATGGCCTACAGCAACCGCTGGAACAGCGCCGACCAGATTCCTCAGCGTGCGGTGCGCTCCGGTCTGATCGATGAGCTCGGCTCCCTGGACGAGGATGCCGGGGGCGAGAGCGAGCGGTATTCCCTGTCGCTCTCCTGGAGCAATCCGCGCCATCAGGGCACCGTCTACGCCATCGACTATGGGCTTAACCTCTGGTCCAACTTTACCTACTTCCTGGACGATCCGGTCAACGGCGACGAGTTCGAGCAGGTGGATCAGCGGGGCGTCTACGGCGGTGAAGTGGCGTTCAATAACGATCTGCGTCTGGCTGGTATGCCGGTGACCGGCCGCTGGGGGCTGCGGCTCCGCCACGATGACATCCGCGATGTGGGGCTGTTCAGCAGCGCCGGGCGCCAACGCATCGGCACCGTGCGCCGCGATGAGGTGTCGCAAACCGCCGCCGGGGTGTTTGGTAGTTTGGAGTTTCAGCTCGCGGAGCGCTGGCGGGCCACCGCCGGGCTTCGCTATGACCACTATTACTTCGATGTGAACGACCGCGCCGGCATCAACGAGAACGGTGTGGATCTGTCGGCCAACTCCGGCAACGCGGACGACGGCATCGTCAGCCCCAAATTCAGCCTGGTGTGGCTGGCCAGCGAACAGGCCGAGTATTACCTGTCCAGCGGCTTCGGCTTCCACAGCAACGACGCCCGGGGCACCACCATTGAGGTGGACCCGCTGGACGGTTCGGCGGCGGACAAAGTGGACCCGCTGGTGCGCTCCCGTGGCGAGGAGCTGGGCGCGCGTTTCTACCCGGCACGCAACCTGGAGATGTCGCTGGCGTTATGGCAGTTGCGGCTGGATTCGGAGTTGCTGTTCGTGGGCGACGCCGGCAACACCGAGGCGGGCCGGCCGAGCTTGCGGCGCGGGGTGGAATTCAATGTGTTCTATAACCCCACCGACTGGCTGTCCCTGGACCTGGAACTGGCGGCCACCCGGGCCCGCTACCGCGACGACGAGCCCGGCGAAGGGGATTATGTGGAAGGCGCACCCAACCGGGTGATCGGCGCCGGCGCCCACTACCACAGTGGCCACTGGTTCGGCGGCTACCGTATTCGCCATCTGGGGCCGCGTCCGCTGGATTCGTTCTCGGATCAGGAGTCTTCCAGCACCACCATTCAGAACGTTAAGGCGGGCTGGCGTGGCGGCGATTGGGAACTGGCGGTGGAGGTGCTGAACCTGGCCGACTCCGGTGACCACGATATCGACTATTTCTACGCGTCGCGGTTGCAGGGCGAACCGGCGGCGGGCGTCGAGGACCTGCATTATCACCCGATTCTGCCGCGCACCTGGCGGCTGAGCGTGCAGCGCGCGTTCTGAGCCCGGTCCCTTAACGCAAAAAGCCCCGGCATGTGCCGGGGCTTTTTTTGTGCGGGTCCGTTACCGGGGCCGGCGCGATTACTTGCGCTTCATGGAATCGAAGAATTCCGCATTGGTCTTGGTTTGCTTCATGCGGTCGATCAGGAATTCCATGGCGCCGATTTCGTCCATCGGATGGAGGACCTTGCGCAGAATCCACATCTTCTGCAGCTCGTCCTCGCTCACCAGGCGCTCTTCGCGGCGGGTGCCGGAACGCTTGATGTTCATCGCCGGGAACACACGCTTTTCCGCCACTTTGCGGTCCAGGTGCAGTTCCATGTTGCCGGTGCCCTTGAACTCCTCGTAGATCACTTCGTCCATCTTGGAGCCGGTTTCCACCAGCGCGGTGGCGAGGATGGTCAGGCTGCCGCCTTCCTCGATGTTCCGCGCGGCGCCGAAGAAGCGCTTGGGCTTTTCCAGGGCGTGGGCGTCGACACCGCCGGTGAGCACCTTGCCGGAGC
>DGNT01000021.1 GCA_002389055.1 Alcanivorax sp. UBA4485 | reverse complement strand
AATACAGGAAGATCACCGAGACGCCGCCCAGCACGAAGGCCAGCGGCAGGCCGAGCACCAGGAAGAACAGCAGCGAGCCGAAGAACAGCAGGGTAATCATTTCGATGCTCATCGGTGCGGCTCCTTCACATCGCTTTCGATGTTGTCGGCGACACCGTCATCCAGGCCGTCTTTCAGCACCTTGGCGTTCTCCGGGTTGATGGCCACGGCGATGTCACGCAGCAACTTGACCGTGCCCTGCAGCAGCACCAGCGTCACCGCCAGCGGGATAAACGCCTTAACCGGCCATACCGGCGGATTCCAGGCGGAATAGGTGGTTTCCTGGCCCTGGAACGACTCCCAGGCCATGGACGTACCGAAATACAAAAACGCGAGAATAAAAATATAGAACACCACGGAGGTGAGCACGTCGATCACCGCTTGAACACGGGTTGAGAAATGGGAATACAACAGGTCCACGTTGACGTGACCGCGGTGCGCCATCACATAACCGCCCGCCATGATCGAATAGATGGCGAACAGGAACTGGGCGAACTCGGTGGTCCAGACCGTGGGGGCGTCAAACACGTAACGGCAAATGACCTCGAAAAGAAGCAGAGCAGTCATGGCGAAGATCAAATGGGCGATCCAACGGCCAAGAAAGTCGTTCAGGCGGGTCACCCCGTTTATCAGCGTCTGCAGGAAGGACATGATTCCTCCGCGGGGGGCTCAATAGTCGGACAATAAAAGGGGGAGCCGCATGGCTCCCCCGGGGCGCTCTCGGGTATTACAGGTAGCCGAGGTCGGACAGGAAGCCCTTCAGCTTCTCAACCACTTCGGCGGCCTTGTCACTGCGCTTGGCTTCTTCGTCCCACATTTTCTGGGCGGTTTTAGCCAGCTTGTCTTGCACGTCCTGGGGCATGGTGTTGATCTGCACGCCCTGCTCGGCCATCACCTTGGCCAGGGTGATCCGCTCTTTGTAAAGGTATTCGCTGGTGCGAATCCAGAACTGTTCGTTGAGCGAATCCTTGACGATCTTGGCCATGCCTTCGGGCAGCTTATCCAGTGCTTTCTGGCTGACGATGAACGCATCGGTACCGGCAATGTTCAGAGCCGGCTGCACGTGGTACTTGGCCACTTCGTAGAGACCCATGCTGGCGGCACCCTGGGCGGCACCCCAGTGCGCACCGTCGACCACGCCGCTGGACAGCGCCTGGTACAGCTCGCCACCCGGAATGTAGGTGCCCGCCGCGCCGGCTTCACTGAGGAACTTCTGCAGGGCGCCGGAAGAACGGATCTTCAGGGAAGTGAAATCGTCCCAGCTTTCGATCGGCTTCTTCACCACCATTTCGGTGGGGTACACCTTGTCGGTGGAGTAGTAGACGTTGTGCTTGGCCGCTTCCTCGCGAAGCATGTCTTCGAAGCCCATGTTCTTGTGGAAGTAAGCCGCTTCCCAGACGTTGCGGAAGGCGAACGGCAGGCCCGAGGCGATACCGGCCAGGCTCATTTTGTCCTGGGCGTAGGCCGGGGAGATGGTGCCCATCTGGATCACGCCACGGCTGACCGCGTTGAACGTTTCCTGCGCCTTGAACAGGGCGCCGGCTTCGTACAGCTCAAGCTTCAGTTTGCCGTCGGTGCGCTCTTCAAGCACCCGCTTGATGCGCTTGAGGCTGTCCTCGTAGGAACTGCTGGAACCGGGCCAGTGCGATTGCACTTTCCAGGTGATGGTGTCCTCCGCGGCCTGGGCCAGGGGAGAAAAGACCGTGGCTGTCGCAAAAGCCAGGGCCGAACCGCCGATCATCAATTGCTTGCGGAATACGCTGAGCAGAGTCATGGGAAACTCCTGTTGTTGTTGTGCTGCTTATCTCACATATTCCGCATGGTTATTTCGCAGAGCGGAATAGCGAGGGCGTAAAATGAAACCAGGGTTTGAAATGTAGCACAGCTTTCCGCCGCGCCACACCCTCAATTTGTTACCTCAAGCCGGCTCCGACAGCGGCGCCGGCGGCAGCGGGTCCACCAGCCTCTCCAGGGCGGCGGCGAACGCCAGCACCGTGCGGTCCTCCAGATAGGGACCGATGATCTGCACCGCCAGGGGCCGCCCATCCTCGGTGAGGCCGATGGGGACCGTGGCGGCGGGCAGATAGACGGCACCGGCCAGGCCCACCCACACCAGAATATCCATGTACGGTTGCTCCACCCCGTTCACGGTCAGCGTGCGCTGGTCCGGCCCCGGGGTGTGGCGATGGGTGAACGGCAGCGTCTGCACCACCGGGCACAGCATCACGTCGAAGTCCTGGAAGAAGCGCGCCCAGGCGGCGCGCATCACGCTGCGCTGTTCATGGCTGCGCTGCCAGTCGGCGTGGGACTGGGTGGCGCCCTTGGCGAACAGGGTGCGGTAGCTGTGGTCGTCCGCCGGCGCCTGGCCGGCGGCCTCGCTCAGCTGGTCGTAGAGACCGCTGGGCAACCCCTCGCCCATGGTGCCGGTGAGCAGCCGGTAATAGATATCGTGGGCCTCGCCCAGGGTTACGCCTTCGGGCCGGGCGCCGGCGTCCACGGCGGTGCCCGACTCCGCGAGCCGGGCACTCAGGCCCTCCAGCGCCTCGACGATGGGCCGGTCCACCGGGCAGCGCGGGTCGTCCAGCCAGGTGGCGACCCGGAAGTCCTTCAGCTCCCGGTGACGGGCCGGCGGCAACTCCAGGCGCCAGGCGGCGGCCTCTTCTTCTTCCGGGGCCGCGAGAATAGTAAGTGCTTGCTCCAGATCCGCCACGTTACGCGCCAGCGGCCCGGCCACGGACAGATCACGGCGCGCCAGGGCGCCGGGCGGGCCCGGCACATGGCCGCGGGTGGAAATCAGGCCGAAGCTGGGCTTCAGGCCGAAGACCCCGCAGAACGCCGCCGGTGTACGAATCGAGCCGCCGATATCGCTGCCCAGCTCCAGCGGCGTGAAGCCGGCGGCCAGCGCCGCCGCCGCGCCACCGGAGGAACCGCCCGGGGTCAGGTCCGGGTTCCAGGGATTGCGGGTGGTGCCATAGATGTCGTTGTAGGTCTGCAGGTCCGAGGCGTAGGCGGGCACATTGGTCTTGCCGAAAATCACCGCGCCGGCGTCCAGCAGCCGCTGTACCGCCACGCTGGTGCGCTCCGAGACGTGCTCACGCAGCGCCTCGATGCCGGCGGTGGTGGGCCACCCGGCAATTTCGTAGGTCTCTTTGACGGTCATCGGCACGCCGTGCAGCGCGCCCCAGTCCTCGCCCCGGGCCAGCGCCTGGTCCGCCTCGCGGGCGCGCTCGCGGGCCTGTTCAAAGCGGCGCACCACCACCGCGTTCAGAGCGCCGTCGAGGCGCTCAATGCGGTCAATAAAGTGGTCCAGGGCGCCTTCGGCGGTGACCTCTCCGTCCTTGATGCGGCGGGCCAGGGCCGCAGCGCCGATACGGTGTAAATCCATGTGCTCTCCCGATAAGCGCGCAAGACGCTGTTCGTTATTTTGAAATGCAGTTCCGTTTTACCAAAGCGACCGAACGGCGGCAAACGCTGGCGAAGCAATCCACCGCCGTGACAGAATCCACCTCCAATCGTGCACCCGTAACAGGCGGAGCACCATGCTTCGTATCACAGCCGGCAAGGAGACCCCTATGAAGTACCTGCACACCATGGTGCGCGTCAGCGATCTGGACGCGTCGTTGCGCTTTTATTGCGAAGGGCTGGGGTTGCAAGAGAACCGCCGCAAGGAGGTGCCCGGCGGGCGTTTCACGCTGGTGTTCCTGGCCGCCCCGGAGACCCCGGACGCGGAGCTGGAACTGACCTGGAACTGGGACCCGGAGGAGGACATGGGCTCGGCGCGTAACTTCGGCCATCTGGCGTTCCGCGTCGACGACATCTACGCCCTGTGCGAGCACCTGCAAGGCATGGGCTACACCATCAACCGGCCGCCCCGGGACGGCCACATGGCGTTCGTGCGCTCGCCGGATCTGATCTCCGTGGAGCTGCTGCAGAAAGGCGACGCCCTGCCCCCGCGGGAACCCTGGGCGTCGATGGAAAACACCGGCACCTGGTAGCCGGCGCCGCCGGTTACTGCGGTGTCGCCTCGCCGACCACCCAGGCGGCCATTTTTTCCACGGCGGTGACACAGCGGCCGCAATGGCGACGCAGAAAGGCGTCGTCCAGGGGGCGATCGCGGGCTTCCCGCGCGGCGGCGGCCAGCGCCTGCTCGCCGTCGAAGTCGACGAACGCCAGCCGCAGGGTCAGCTCTTCCGCCGGCCGCCCGAAGGCTTCGCCGGGCAGCGTCGCCACGCCGGTCTCTTCCAGCAGCCGCTCGCACAGCGTGCCGCTGTCGCGGATGCCACGGCCGGCCAGCCGCGCCGCCAGCGGCGAGAAGTCGGGAAACAGATAAAACGCGCCATCGGGCATCTCCAGCTCCACCCCGGCGTCACGCAGGGCGGCCACATGATGCCCGGCCAGCGCCGCCAGAATGCGGCGCG
>DGNT01000073.1 GCA_002389055.1 Alcanivorax sp. UBA4485 | reverse complement strand
CACGGTCATGTCCAGCGGCTCGTTCAAATACGAGTTCAGCTCGTACTCACCCACCCCCAGTGCAGCCGCCAGCCCGGGCGCCATGGTCGCCAGAGCGATAAAGCCTATCCCAAGTTTTCGGAGCATTGATCGAACCCTTTACTTATTATCTTTCCCCGCCTTCTCAGCCGGCAGGCCGCCAAATTATCCCGATGCGGTCTTTGATTGCCAAGAATCGCTATCGTGATTGTGCAGGAAATTACACGAGACACCTAGAAACTGCGTCACATAATCTCGGTAAGTATCCATTACAGATAGTCTTTTAGCAACTTCTCGACCAGCAGCACCGCGTTGTAGGCGGCGCCGGTTTTAATATTATCGGCCACGGTCCAAAAGCTTAAATCACCCTGCCCGTCGATGTCCTCGCGAACCCGTGCAATTCTCACGCCGAGATCGGCGCGGATCTGCCGTACCGGGGAGGCGCCGTCGGCTTCGTCATCGGCGTCCAGTTGCAGCCCCGGCGCGTCGCGCCAGCACGACTCCGCCTGCGCCAGAGTGATCGGCATGGTGCCCTGCACCACCACGGTCTGCGACAACCCGTGAAACACCGGCACCTGAACGCAGCTGACATCCACCGCCAGCTGAGGCTGGCCCAGTACCCGGCGGGCCTCCAGCATCAGTTTCAGTTCTTCGCTGGTGTAGCCGTTATCCTGCCGGCGGCCGGCCATCGGCAGCATGTTGAAAGCGTACTGGGATTCCGGCCCTTCGCTGGCCTCCAGGCCGTTCAGCAAACGCGCGCTCTGGCGGGCCAGACGCTCCACGCCGACCCGCCCGGAGGACGAGGCGCTCTGCAGTTGCGTGACCGTGACCCGGGTCAGATCACCCAACGCCATCAGCGGTTTCAGCGCCAGCAGCAATTGCACCGTGGCCGCGTCGGCGGTGGCCACCAGGTTGCGCTCGCGGGCGGCGCCGAGCTGCTCGTCATTGACCCCCGCGACCAGCAACGGCACGTCAGGCTCATAGCGGAACGCCGGCGACAGATCCAGCACCAGCGCGCCGGCGTCGGCGGCGCGCGGCGCCAGTTCCTGGGACACCGTGGCGCCGGCGGCGAACACCGCCAGCTGCACCCGTGAGAAATCAAAATCCTCGGCTTTTTGCACCTGCAGGGATTTCTTACCCACGCGCAGGCTTTTGCCTTCGCTGTTTTCCGAGGCCAGAACGAACAACTCGCCCAACGGCAGATCCCGATGGGCGAGTTGTTCGAGAATGGCCTCGCCCACCAGACCGGTGGCGCCCACCAGGGCGAGGTCAATACTCATCAGTGCTCCAACAAAATGCGCAGCATGCGGCGCAGCGGTTCCGCGGCGCCCCACAACAGCTGGTCGCCGACGGTGAAGGCGTTCAGGTATTCACCGCCCATGTTCAGTTTCCGCAGGCGCCCGACGGGGACCGTCAGGGTGCCGGTCACGGCCGTGGGGGTCAGGTCGCGCAGGGTCGCCTCTTTCTCGTTGGGCACCACTTTCACCCAATCGTTGGCCTGGCCGATCAGATCATAGATCTCGTCCAGGGGCACGTCCTTCTTGAGCTTCACGGTCAGCGCCTGGGCGTGGCAGCGCATGGCGCCGATGCGCACGCAGGTGCCGTCCAGGGGAATCGGGTGGTCGCCACGGCCGAGAATCTTGTTGGTCTCCGCCTGCGCTTTCCACTCTTCCTTGCTCTGGCCGTTTTCCATTTCCTTGTCGATCCACGGCAGCAACGAACCGGCCAGGGGGAAGCCGAAGTGTTCGTGGGGCATGCCGTCGCCGCGCATGGTGGCGGCCACTTTGCGGTCGATGTCCAGAATGGCGCTGGCCGGGTCGGCCAGTTCCGCGGTGACGTCACCATGGATGGCGCCCATCTGGGCGATCAGCTCGCGCATGTGCTGGGCGCCGGAGCCGGACGCGGCTTGATAGGTCTGGGCGCTGGTCCACTCCACCAGATCGGCGTTGAACAGGCCGCCCATGGCCATCAGCATCAGGCTCACGGTGCAGTTGCCACCGACGAAGTCACGGGTGCCTTTATCCAGCGCCTGATCGATCACCTTGCGGTTGACCGGGTCGAGCACGATGACGCTGTCGTCGGACATGCGCAGCGCCGAGGCGGCGTCGATCCAGTAGCCTTTCCAGCCGGCTTCGCGGAGCTTCGGATACACCTCATTGGTGTAATCACCGCCCTGGCAGGTAACGATCACGTCCAGGGCTTTCAGTTCGTCCACGCTCTTGGCGTCGCCCAGCGGCGGAATGTCCTTGCCCACGTCCGGGCCGGGCTGGCCCACCTGGGAGGTGGAAAAGAACACCGGTTCGATGTCCTTGAAATCATTTTCCGCGCGCATGCGGTCCATCAATACGGAACCGACCATGCCGCGCCAGCCGATAAAACCGACTTTATTCATTGAGACGAATCTCCTGAAAGGCCGTTGCCCTTCTCTATGAATGGATAACTGCGTTTACCACTGCTCTTCAGCGGGGCTCAGACGCCGGCCAGTGCTTCGGCCACGGCGGAACCCATTTCCCCGGTGCTGACCTTCCGGGTGCCCTCGGTGTAAATATCGCCGGTCCGCAGACCTTGATCCAGGACCTTTTCCACCGCCGCTTCAATGGCGTCCGCCACGTCGTCGCGCTGCAGGCTGTAACGCATCAACATGGCCAGTGACATAATCGTGGCCAGCGGGTTGGCGATGCCCTGGCCGGCGATGTCCGGCGCGGAACCGTGGCAGGGCTCGTAGAGACCTTTACGGTTTTCGTCCAGGGACGCGGAGGGCAGCATGCCGATGGAGCCGGTGAGCATGGCGGCTTCATCGGAGAGGATGTCACCGAACAGATTGCCGGTGACGATCACATCGAATTGTTTGGGGGCGCGCACCAGTTGCATGGCGGCGTTGTCCACGTACATATGGGAAAGCTCAATCTCCGGGTAGGCCTTGGCCTCCTCGGTGACCACCTCTTTCCACAGCTCGGTGACTTCCAGCACGTTGGCCTTGTCCACCGAACAGACGCGCTTGCCGCGCTGCATGGCCAGGTCGAAGGCGACCCGGGCGATGCGTTTCATTTCCGATTCGGAATACACGTAGGTGTTGAAGCCGACGCGCTCGCCGTTTTCTTCCTTGATGCCGCGTGGCTGGCCAAAATAAATGCCGCCGGTGAGCTCGCGGACGATCAGAATATCCAGGCCGGAGACCACTTCGGGCTTGAGGCTGGACGCCTCCGCCAGTTGCGGAAACAGAATCGCCGGGCGCAGATTGGCGAACAGGCCCAGCGACGAGCGCAGGCGCAGCAGGCCGCGCTCGGGACGTTTATCGCGTTCGATATTGTCCCACTTGGGGCCACCGATGCTGCCGAACAAAATAGCGTCGGCGGCGCGCGCCTTGGCCAGGGTGCTCTCGGGCAGCGGGTCGCCTTCGGCGTCATAGGCGGCGCCGCCCACCAGGGCGTGATCCAGTTGGATATTCAAGTCAAAACGCTTCTCCGCCGCCTTCAGCACGCGCAGCGCTTCATCGACGATTTCCGGGCCGATACCATCGCCCGGCAACACCAGGATACTGCTCATTCATTTTCCTTAAACGTTTGGTTCACCCTGCTCAGAACAGGGTCTCGTCGTAGACGTTCATCACACCGCTACCCTGGGGCACCAGCACCGCGCTGTAGCGCTTATCGCCCTGCCCTTCATCAACCAGGATCCGGTAGTCACGGCCGGGCTCGAAATCATGGCTCAGGGTGCCGAAGCGCAAAATGCCCTGGTGGTCGGCGAAGATTTCCACACTGTGTTCACCGGGCTCCACGAAGACGCGTTGCTGGCCGCCCTTCTCGGCCAGCCGCTCACCGTCCACTTTGAAAATCGCCACGGTGCTCTCGCCGGCGCCGGGCATCTGCCAGCCGCTGCTCTCTTCGTTGCTGCCCAACTGGCTTTCGATGCTGAGCCGGGCTCTCGGGTCGTCGTCACCCGGCGGATGGTACATGGCGGTGCGGGTACAGCCGGTGACCGCCAGGGCCAGGACCAGCAACAGGCCAGCGCTACGAACTATCATCATGCCTCCTTGTTTTATTGTTGTTGCGGCTCCTGGAAAATCCAGGGCTCGGCGGCCCGCCGGCGGCTTTCGTATTCGCGAATCGCGTCGCCCTGCTGCAAGGTCAGGCCGATTTCGTCCAGGCCGTTGAGCAGGCAGTGTTTGCGAAATTCGTCGATCTCGAAGCCGATGGCTTGGCCGTCCGGAGTAATCACCTGCTGATTCGCCAGATCAATGGTGAGCTGGAAATCGGTGTTTGCCGCTTCGGCTTTAAAAAGCCCGTCAACGGTAGCTTCCGGCAACACAATCGGCAACAGGCCGTTTTTGAAGCAGTTATTGTAGAAAATATCCGCGTAGCTCGGGGCGATAATCGCCCGGAAGCCGAAATCCATCAGCGCCCAGGGGGCGTGCTCCCGGCTGGAACCGCAGCCGAAGTTGCGGCGTGTGAGCAACACGCTGGCGCCCTGATACCGCGGCTTATTGAGTACGAAATCCGGGTTTTTCGGTCGCTTTTCGTTATCCTGGCCGGGAAAACCCTCGTCCAGGTAACGCCACTCGTCGAACAGATTGGGGCCGAAGCCGGTCCGTTTGATCGACTTGAGAAACTGCTTGGGAATGATCTGGTCGGTGTCCACGTTGGCACGATCAAGCGGCGCCACCAAACCGGTGTATTTGACGAATTGTTCCATGCTACCGCTCCTAAGCCGTTTGGTCCGCCGGGGCGAGATCCCGAATGTCCACGAAATGGCCGGCCACCGCCGCGGCCGCGGCCATCGCCGGGCTCACTAGGTGGGTGCGGCCGCCATTGCCCTGGCGCCCCTCGAAATTTCGGTTCGAGGTGGAGGCGCAATGCTCGCCGGGCTGCAAACGGTCCGGGTTCATCGCCAGACACATGGAGCAGCCGGGCTGGCGCCACTCGAAGCCGGCTTCGATAAAGATCTTGTCCAGGCCTTCCTGCTCGGCCTGCTGCTTGACCAGGCCGGAACCGGGCACCACCAGCACTTGCTTCACGGAGTCCGCCTTTTTATGGCCCTTGGCCACCTGGGCGGCGGCGCGCAGATCCTCGATGCGCGAGTTGGTGCAGGAGCCGATGAACACCCGGTCGAGCTGGATGTCGCTGGTCTTGATGCCGGGCTTAAGCCCCATGTACTGGTAGGCCCGCTCCATGCCGGAGCGCTTCACCTCGTCGGCTTCATCGGCCGGGTCCGGCAACAGGCCGTCCACCGGCACCACCATTTCCGGGCTGGTGCCCCAGGACACCTGCGGGCGGATGTCGGCGGCGTCGATTTCGATCAGGGTGTCGAATTCAGCGTCGGCATCGGAAACCAGGCCACGCCAGTAGGCTTCCGCCTTGTCCCAATCGGCGCCCTTGGGCGCAAACGGGCGGCCGCGCACGTAATCGATGGTGGTGTCGTCCACCGCCACCATGCCGGCGCGGGCGCCCGCCTCGATGGACATGTTGCACACCGTCATGCGCCCTTCCAGGCTCAGCGAGCGGATCGCGCTGCCGGCGAACTCGATGGCGTGGCCGTTGCCGCCGGCGGTGCCGATCACACCGATGATGTGCAACACCACGTCCTTGGCGGTGACACCGGGGCCCAGGTCGCCTTCCACGCGCACCTGCATGTTCTTCATTTTCTGCGCCACCAGGGTCTGGGTGGCGAGCACATGCTCCACTTCACTGGTGCCGATGCCGTGGGCGAGACAGCCCAGGGCACCGTTGGTGGAGGTGTGGGAATCGCCGCACACCACCGTCATGCCGGGCAGCACCGCGCCCTGCTCCGGCGCCATCACGTGCACGATGCCCTGGCGCACATCGCCGATGCCGTATTCGGTGATGCCGAACTGGCGGGTGTTGTCCTGCAACGTCTGCACCTGGATGCGCGAGGTGTCGTCGACGATGTCCGAGGCGTTGTTGAACGGCGTGGTCGGCACATTGTGGTCGATGGTCGCCACCGACGCGCCGGACCGCCACGGCTGACGACCGGCCAGGCGCAGCCCTTCGAAAGCCTGCGGCGAGGTCACTTCGTGGATGATCTGACGATCAATGTAAATCAACGCGGAGCCGTCCTCGCGTTCGGTCACGAGGTGGGCGTCCCACAATTTGTCGTAGAGTGTCTTGCCTGCCATAACCTGCTCTCCAATTGATAGCCACACCTTACGCAGGGCTTTTCGATAATTCCAATTCATAATTTTTATGTTTAGGATTCCATATGGTTATCTGAAATCCCGGAGGCGCGCCAACCATGGACACCCAGGCCCTTACCGCCTTCCTGGCGGTGGCGGAGAGCGGATCCTTCTCCACGGCGGCGGAACGGTTGTTTATCACCCAGCCGGCGGTGAGCAAACGCATCGCCCAGCTGGAGCAGCAGCTCGGCACCCGGCTGTTCGACCGGGTGGGCCGGCGCATCCGCCTCACCGAAGCGGGCGAGGCGCTGCTGCCCCGCGCCCGCCAGGTATTGCTGGATCTGGAAGACATGGGCCGGGCGATCAGCAATCTCACCGGCACGGTGTCCGGCACCCTGCGCATCGGCACCAGCCATCACATCGGCCTGCACCGGCTGCCCCCGGTATTGCGCCGCTTTTCCCGGGAATACCCGGACGTGAAACTGGATATCCATTTCATCGATTCCGAGGAAGCCTGGGAAGCGGTGCTGCACGGCGACCTGGAGATGGGCGTGGTCACCCTGCCCCCGCAACCGGACCCGCGCCTGCACAGCCAGGCAGTGTGGCAGGATCCGCTGGTGTTCATGGCGGCCCCGGAGCACCCGCTGGCGCGGCTGAAGCGGGTGCCGCTGGAAACCCTGACCGGGTACAGCGCCATCCTGCCGTCGCCGGTCACGTTCACCCGACGCATTGTGGAAAGCCTGTTCGAGGAACAGGCGCTGACACTGAATATCTCCATGTCCACCAACTACCTGGAGACCATCCATATGATGGTGTCCATCGGGTTGGGCTGGAGTGTGCTGCCCGAAACCATGCTCGATGACAGTGTGGTTCGCCTGAATGTGGATACCGCCCTGCCGGTACGCCGGCTGGGCGTGGTCACCCACCCTGGGCGCAGCCGTTCCAACGCCGCCGGCGCCTTTCTGGATATTCTCAACAGCGGCGGTTGAGCAGCCAGCGCCACACCACCAGCGCCGCCACCGCCGCCGTGGCGGCCGCCACCAGAAAGCTGTCGGCGCCCCAGCGGGCCCAGTACAGGCCGCTGAGGCCGGCGCCCAGCGCCCAGCCGGCCCCGTAGCCGAGACTGGAGTACAGCGCCTGGCCCTGGCCGGCGTGGGCTTCACCGAAGGTGTCCTGCACCCAGGCGATGCTGGCCGCGTGGAAGCTGCCGTAGCTGGCCGCGTGCAGCAGTTGGGCCGGCACCAGCCACCACAGGTCGGCGCCGCAAAGCGCGATGACCAGCCAGCGCACCACCGCCAGCAGCAGACTGACGAACAGCACTTTGGCCAGGGCGAACCGGCGCATCAGCCGGTGCATGATCAGGAAGATACCCACCTCGGCGGCCACCCCCAGCGCCCACAGCACACCCACGGTGAACTTGCGGAACCCCAGGTCTTCCAGGTGAATGCTGTAGAAGGTGTAGTAAGGCCCGTGGGACGCCTGCATCAGAAAAGAAGCGAGGATGAACGCCTGTACGTCGCGCCGGCGCAGCAGGGCCCGCACGCCGCCGGGCCGGGGCCGGAGCTGCTCGGCGCCCCCGGAGGGCAGCGATTGCGTGGTCAGCCACAGCAACCACAGCAACGCGGACATCACCCAGGGCAGCAGATTGATGGGCAGATGATCCAGCGCCCAGCCCACCAGCAACACCGCGCCGATAAAGCCCAGCGACCCCCACAGCCGCACATGGCTGTAGCGGTGCGCCTGGTCACCAAGCGTGCGCAGGGTGATCACCTCGAACTGGGCCAGCACCGCGTTCCAGAAGAAGCTGAAGGTGGCCAGCAGGATCGCCATGCTCCACACCTGGTCGACCCAGAACACCGGCAGGAACGCCAGCGCGGCGGCCAGATTGCCGAGACGGATAATGCGCAGCCGGGCCCCGGTGCGGTCGGCCAGCCAGCCCCACAGGTTGGGCGCGCCGATCTTGGTGATCTGCGGCACCGCCATCAGCACGCCGATGGCGAACGGGCTGAAACCCAGGTCTTTCAGGTACAGCGACCAGTACGGCACCAGGGTGCCGAGCAGGCCGAAGTAGAGGAAATAAAACCCGGACAGGCGCCAGTAAAACGGCATACGGCGCCCCTTGCTCAGAATCCGCCGGGAATCGGCGCCAACGGCGGCGTCACGTCTCCGTTCTGGCTGCGATGGCGCAGGTAATGGTCCATCAGCACCAGGGCCAGCATCGCTTCGGCGATGGGCGTGGCGCGCACGCCCACGCAAGGATCATGACGGCCCTTGGTGACCACTTCGGTGGCCTCGCCGCGCAGATTGATGCTGCGCCCGGGGATGGTGATGCTGGAGGTGGGCTTGAGCGCCATGCTGGCGCGCACGATCTGCCCGGAGGTGATGCCGCCCAGCACGCCGCCGGCGTGGTTGCTGGCGAAACCCTCGGGCGTCATCTCGTCCCGGTGTTCCTCGCCGCGCTGGTTGACCACTTCGAAGCCGTCGCCGATTTCCACGCCTTTGACCGCGTTGATCGACATCAGCGCCTTGGCCAGATCCGCGTCCAGGCGGTCGAACACCGGCTCGCCCCAGCCCGGCGGCACGCCCTCGGCGAACACCGTCACCCGCGCGCCGATGGACGAACCGTCCTTGCGCAGGTCGTTGATCAGCTGTTCCAGGGCCGGCACCTTGTCCGCGTCCGGGAAAAAGAACGGGTTGTCGTTGACGCTGTGCCAGTCGAAACGCTCGGCGCGGATCGTGCCGATCTGCTCGACACCACCGTAAATACGCACCCCCAGCCGCTGCTCCAGATACTTGCGGGCAATGGTGCCGGCGGCCACGCGCATGGCGGTTTCCCGGGCCGAGGAGCGGCCCCCGCCCCGGTAATCGCGGAAGCCGTATTTCTGGGTGTAGGTGTAATCCGCATGGCCGGGCCGGAAGGTCTCGGCGATATTGCTGTAGTCCTTGGACTTCTGATCGGTGTTCTCGATCAGCAGGCCAATCGAGGTGCCGGTGGTTTTGCCCTCGAACACCCCGGAAAGGATACGCACCTGATCGGGTTCCTTGCGCTGGGTGGTGTAACGGCTGGTGCCCGGCTTGCGGCGGTCCAGCTCACCTTGCAGGTCCGCCTCGCTGATCGCCAGACCCGGCGGGCAGCCTTCCACCACCGCGCCCAGGGCGACGCCGTGACTTTCCCCGAAAGTGGTGACGCGAAAGCGCTCACCGAAACTGTTCCCAGACATAGTGCTCCTCAGGCGCCTCAGGCGGCGATAAACTGATCCCGGAATTCTAGCAGTTGGCGGCGGTCCAGCATGAAAACACCCTGCCCGCCGCGTTCAAATTCAAACCACATGAACGGCACGTCCGGCCACAGGGCCGCCATGTGCCGGTCACTGTTGCCCACCTCGACGATCAAGACGCCGTCCTCGGAGAGCCGCTCGGCGGCGCCGGCCAGCAGGCGGCGGGTGAAATCCAGACCGTCGTGCCCCGACGCCAGCGCCAGCTCCGGCTCATGGCGGTATTCATCGGGCATCGCGGCCAGGTCCTCCGCGTCCACGTAGGGCGGGTTGGAGATAATCAGATCGTAGGGGCCGTCCAGCCCTTCCAGGCCGTCCGCCTGGACCGCCGTGACCCGGTCGCCGAGCCCGTGCTCCTCGATGTTGCGCCGGCACACCGCCAGTGCCTGCTCGGAGATGTCGCTGGCGTCCACCCGGGCGTCCGGCAGCGCGTGGGCGCAGGCGATGGCGATGCAGCCGCTGCCGGTGCACAGATCCAGCACCCGGCCGACCCGCTCCGGCGCCAGCCAGGGCTGGAAGCCCGCCTCGATCAATTCCGCCAGCGGCGAGCGCGGTATCAGCACCCGCTCATCGACGAAAAACGGCAACCCGCAGAACCAGGCCTGCCCGGTGAGGTACGCCACCGGCACCCGCTCGTTGGCGCGCCGTGCCAGTAACCCCACGAAGCGGTCGATCTCATCGGGCAGCAGCCGCGCGTCGAGCATGCGCGGGTCGGTGTCCAGGGGCAGCGCCAGCACGTGCAGCAACAACGCCAGGCACTCGTCACCGTGGTCGTCGGTGCCGTGGCCAAGATAGACCCCGGCGCGGCGCAGGGCGGATTCGCCCCAGCGCAGACAATCACAGGGAGTCTGAAGGGTGGCCAGGGCCTGTTGCTGTTCGCGGGGTTCCATCACGTCTTGGCTCCAAACGGGCGCGAAAGAGTACCACATTCTGCCACAGCGGGAGGCCCGGCGCGCCGCCGGCGGCATCGTCACAGCGCTGACATCCGCGCTTGCCATGCTGGTTCGGTCACTGAAACGTAAATACAGATGACATTATGGGGAAACCTGTTAAATTGCGCTTTCCAGGCAATCGAGGCTTTCATGCGAACTTGGCTTTTCAAGACCGAACCGAACGACTTCAGCATCCGCGATTTGCGTGATGGCCCCGATCAGATGACCGGTTGGGACGGCGTGCGCAATTACCAGGCCCGCAATCGCCTGCGCGACGAGATCCAGGACGGCGACCGGGTACTGATCTACCATTCGCGCGGACGCAATCCCTCGATTGTCGGCGAAGCCCAGGTGGTGTCCAGCCCCTACCCGGACCCCACCCAGTTCAAGCACGATCACCCCGGTTTCGACCCGCGCAGCAGCGAGGATATGCCGCGCTGGTTCCAGGTGGACCTGCGCTTCGTAGCGCTCTACCAGACCCCGCTCAGCCTCGCCAAGATACGCGAGGTGCCGGAGTTCGCGGACATGGAGCTGCTGGTGCACCCGCGTTTGTCCATTCAGCACATCACCGACCGCCAGTACCAGCAGATCATCGCCCGCTGCGAGCCGGAGCTGGCCGCCCGATCCCCGCTGATCCCCGCCTTTTCCTAAGGTCTCTCCAGAAGGAGCGCGGGTCTGTGTTCTGCCCTTCCGGGAACGTCGTGAATACATCCCTGTAGACTCCCTGTCGAACGTCCTGTTCTCCAGGGTCCCGGAAGGGCAGAACACAGACCCGCTCACCAGCTAGCGTCACCGCTCCGGGTTATCGCTGGCGCCGAACCTTTCGACAAAGCCGCACTCGGCAGCTGGCACCATTCGGGAGGTTCGTTCTCGGTGCCCGTGTCCAGGACTGTGTGAGGCAGGGAGCCGAACACAAGCCTACAGGGACGTATTCACGGCGGGTCCTGGACGCGGGCACCGAGAACGAACCGGGCTACGGAGCCCTGGCGCTGAAAAATTGGCATAACCGTTGCACCGCCCCCCTAACCAAAGGCTTATCCTGTGGGGATCTCATGGAACGACGCGCCGCGCTACTGCTCACCCTCATCGCCCTGCCCGCTTCCGGTCTGGCCGACAACCCCGAATACGCTGCCAATGACGTGGTCTGGATCGCCATCGCCGCGGCCCTGGTATTCCTCATGCAGGCCGGTTTCGCGCTTCTCGAAAGCGGCCTGAGCCGCACTAAGAACGCCATCAACGTGGTGATGAAGAACTACATGGACCTGTGCGTGGGGACGCTGATGTTCTGGGCCCTGGGCTTCGGCCTGATGTTCGGCGCTAATCCCAGCGGCTGGGTGGGCCAGGACCTGTTCGCCCCCAGCCAGGGCGACAGCGATCTCTGGACCCTGCTGCTGTTCCAGCTGATGTTCGCCGCCACCGCCGCCACCATCGCCTCCGGGGCGATGGCGGAACGCACCCGCTACCTGGGCTACCTGTGCGGCGCCATGCTGATCACCGGGCTGGTCTACCCGCTGTTCGGCAACTGGGCATGGAACAGCGACGGCTGGCTGGCCGGGCTGGGGTTTATCGACTTCGCCGGCTCCACCGTGGTCCACAGCGTCGGCGGCTGGTGCGCGCTGGCCGGCATCATGGTGGTGGGCCCGCGTCTGGGTCGCTTCGACAGTCAGGGGCGGCCCCGGGAGATTCGCGGCCACAACCTGTCCTTCGTGGCCCTGGGCGGCTTTCTGTTGTGGTTCGGCTGGTTCGGCTTCAACGGCGGCTCCACCCTGGGCGCCGACGTCAATATCGCGCTGATCAATCTCAACACCCAGCTGGCCGCCGCCGCCGGCGCCTTGGGGTCCGCGCTGTACCGTTTCGGCACCCGGCGGCCGGTGCTGCTCACGGAAACCGTCAACGGCAGTCTCGCCGGGCTGGTGGCAATCACCGCCGGCTGCGCCACCATGAGCCCGGGCTTCGCGATCCTCACCGGCCTGCTGGGCGGGCTGCTGGTGGGCCCGGGCAGCCGTCTGCTGTTAGCCATGAAACTGGACGACGTGGTCGGCGCGGTACCGGTGCACGCTTTCGCCGGGGCCTGGGGCACCCTGGCCGCCGGGCTGTTCTTCCAGGGCGACCTGTTCGACCCCCAGCGGGCCATGGTGCAGATGGTGGGCATCGTGGTCGCCTTTGCCTGGGCCTTCTTCGCCGCCTTGATTCTGTACATGGTGCTGTCGCTCACCGCCGGACTGAGGGCACCCAGCCAGCACGAACAACGGGGCCTGGATGTGAGCGAGCACGCTGAACTGGGCTACCCGGAATTCGCCCAGCAGAATCTCTATGACGCCGAGGTGGCCGGCGACCTGGACGGCCAACGATGAGCCCGGAAGAACGTCACCGCCGCGCCATCGCCACCGGCCTGGCGCCCTATCTGGACAGCCGCCAGGTGCCGGAAGCCGTCGCCCTCTGGCAGCGCGACTACGCCCACCGCCCGCGCTTTTCGCTGCAAGGCTACGTGAGCCATATCAGCCGCCTGTTCGAGGTGGAGGGCCGGCGTCACGATCTGCACCTGAGCCTGGTGCAGGCGATGACCCTGCCCGACCGGGAACTGCTGCCCGACCCGCTCGGCGAAGAGCACAGCAGCCATCGGGCCCACCCCTGCACCGAGGCCTTCCAGCTGCTGATGCGGGCCCTGTGGGCGCAGCTCGACGCGGGTCAGGCCAGCCAGGTGCGTCTTGATCAGCTCACCGATCTGCGCCGGCCGGGTCTCGACGCCGAGCTGCGCGAGCCGCTGGAATACTGGCTCAACCACGCGGACAGCGACCTGACGCCGCTGGACAAGGGCACGCTGCGGCAATTGCTCAACCGCGCCTACGTACTGCTGTGCGAGCGGTTCGGCCCGGTGCACAGTGACCGCCTTCTTAAACAGGCCGCCGACCGGGTCCGCGAGCAGCGTCCGGGGCTGCAATCCGCGCTGCACGCCCTGCTCTGAAGGCCGACGTCGCTTGCCAGTGGTTCAAAGGGGTCATTATGCTAGCCCACACTGTGTAATCGGGGCGCTGAATGAAATTACATCACCAGATATTTCTGGCCATGGTGCTGGGCGGTATTGCCGGGGCGCTCACCGAAGAGAGCACCCGGCTGCTGGGGCTGCCGCTGTTGCCCGGCTACGACCTGATCGGCGACCTGTTCATCAACGCCTTGAAGATGGTGGTGGTGCCGCTGATCACCACCGCCATCATCAGCGGCATGATCAACGTCGGCGACGGCGACGACCTGGGCCGGCTGGGCCTGAAAACCGTGGTGTTCTACCTGGCCACCAGCCTGATCGCGGTGCTGGTGGGGCTGCTGGTGGTCAACCTGATCGCCCCCGGCGTGATCGACGGCCAGCCGGCGCGGGAGCTGCTTGGCCTGTCGGCGGACACCGACCGGGCGTTGGCCAGCATCGAGGGGCGCGGCGCCGGCGACTTCACCGAGATTCTGCGCCAGCTGTTACCGCCCAACCTGTTCCAGGCCGCCGCCGAAACCCAGATGCTCGGCCTGATTGTGTTCTCGCTGTTCTTCGGTTTCTTCCTGCGCACTCTGCCCGGTGCCCCCGGCGAGCACCTGCGCCAGACCGTGGAAGGCATCTACCAGGTGACCATGCGCATCACCATGGTGATCATCCGCTTCGCGCCGCTGGGCGTGTTCGGTCTGATCGCCGCCACCGTGACCCGCACCGGGCTGGACGCGGTGGAACCGCTGGCGCTGTTCTTCGTCACCGTGTTGCTGGCGCTGGGCATTCACATGTTCGGCGTGATGCCACTGCTGATCCGGCTGTTCGCAAAACGCTCGCCGGTGCGCCACCTGCAGGCCATGGCGCCGGCGCTGATGACCGCCTTCTCGTCGGCGAGCTCCGCGGCCACCCTGCCGCTGAGCATGGAGTGCGTGCAGAAGCGCTCCGGCGTCTCCAAGCGCACCTCCAGCTTCGTGCTGCCGCTGGGCGCCACCGTCAATATGGACGGCACCGCCCTGTATGAGTGCGTGGCGGCAATTTTTATCGCCCAGGCCTACGGCATGGACCTGTCGCTGACCACCCAGTTCGTGATCGTGCTGACCGCCCTGCTCACCTCCATCGGCGTGGCCAGCATTCCCGCCGCCAGCCTGGTGGCGATCACCGTGATCCTGGGCACCATCGGCCTGCCCGCCGAAGCGATCGGCCTGATTCTGGTCACCGACCGGCTGCTGGACATGTGCCGCACCGCGGTAAACGTCTGGGGCGACAGCGTCGGCGCGGTGATCCTGGCGCGCAGCGAAGGCGAAGAGGACGTGCTGCGCACGCCCATGAAAGAACTCGAGACGGAACGGGCCTGAGCGCATGAAACCGGTTCTTTTGATTACCGGCGCCGCCCACGGCCTGGGCCGGGCGCTCGCTCTCGGCGCCGCGCGGGACTACCGGCTGGCGCTGCTCGACCGGGAACGGGTAGCCGGCGAGCAGCTTGCCGACGCGCTGCGCCAGGACGGCGCCGAGGTACTGTTCGTGCACGCCGACGTGGCCGTGGAGGCGGACTGGCGCCACGCCCTGGAGCGGGTACAGCGGCGCTGGGAGCGGCTCGACATCGTGATCAACAACGCCGGTCTGGCCGCCATGGGCCCGTTCGAGGGGCAAACGCCGGCCACCTGGGAACAGCTCTGGCACACCAATGTGATGGGCGCCGTCAACGGCTGTCGCAGCGCCCTGACCCTGATGAAGCGCCAGGGCGACGGCCACCTGATCAACGTGGCCGCGCTGGCGGGAATCACCGCGCCACCGGGCATGGCCGCCTATGTGGCCTGCAACGCCGCGCTGCTCCACTTCAGCGAGGCGCTGGCGGCGGAACTGGACGGTTTGAATATCGGCGTCAGCGTGGTCTGCCCGGATTTGTTCTCCAGCGACATGAGCCGGCGCATGCCGAACGCCGATCCGCTCAGCCGCGCTCGCCTGCAGCGGGCCATGGACGACGCCCCGGAAAGCGCCGCCGAGGTGGCGGACACCATCCTTCAGCAAATGGGCAAGCGGCCGCTGTACCTGTTTCCGCAACCGGAGGCGCGCCGTGACTGGCGCAAAAAGCGCTGGCGCCCGGAGCGCTTCGTGGCGCGCATGGCGAAACTGGGCAGCACCCTGCGCCGCTATCGTTGATGCACTTATTGCTGATGCACTTCCTCGATATAGCGCAGGGTGTGGCGGTAATCGCCTTCCAGCGCCTTGTCGAAGCGCTCGCCGATCAACCGCTCCAGTTTGCGCCCCACCAGCGGCAGGGATGAATGCACCGCCACGCGGGTGATCTGGCGGGACTGATCGTTCTGGTCGCTGTCGGCGAGCAGCGTCATGGTGCCGCTCACCTTGACCGGCACATTGCCCAGCTGAAAGCGGTAATCGGCCTGGTAACCGCCCGTGGCCGGGTGCCAGTGAAACTCCGTGACCAGCTCCGCTTCCGAAGGCAGCAACTTGCGCGCGAAAGCCGGCACCTTGTCCAGCCGGATTTCTATCGGCTGCGCGATGCGGATGCGAAAGCCGTCGCCGGACGGTTCGAACACCTCAAAGCGGTAATCGTCCACTTTGCCCCATTGATAGCGCTGCTCGAAAAACGCCCGGCTGGTGAGGATGCCGTACAGTTCTTCGACATTGACCGGATAGCGGCGTTCCGCGGTCACATCCATGGTTTTCTCCCGAGTAATAAGATGCCCTGGGGGCCAATCGCCGGCTTACCGGTAGGCCCGGGACGAAGGCAAAGCTACACTGCGCCGGGAAGCCATTTCAATTATTCCGCGATTGCGGCTGGTCAAAAGTAAGGAGCACGTATGACTGCCACCCGCCCCTACGCCCTGGTTCTGTTCGGCGCCACCGGTTTCACCGGCGGCCTGTGCGCCCGCTATCTGGCCCGCAAGCTGCCCGCGGGTACGCCCTGGGCCCTGGCCGGCCGTAACCGGGCCAGGCTTGAGCAGGTCGCCGCCCGCTTGCCCGGCGACAACCCGCCGGCCCTGATCGAAGCGGACAGCGACGACCCCGCCAGTCTCTCCGCCCTGGCCGCCCAGACCCGCGCCCTGGCCAGCACCGTGGGCCCGTACATGCAGTACGGCGAGCCGCTGGTGCGCGCCTGCGTGGAACAGGGGACCCATTACTGCGATCTCACCGGCGAGCCGGAATTCGTCAACACCCTGCTGAGCCGCTACCACGAGGCCGCCCAGGCCGCCGGGTGCGCGTTGGTCAACTGCTGCGGCTTCGACTCGATCCCCCATGATGCCGTTGTGTTGTTCGCGATCCGTGAGTTGACCCTGGAGCATGGCGGCAAACTGGACGGCCCGGTGACCGCGGAGGGGGCGGTGGCGTTCTCCGCCAGGTTTTCCGGCGGCACCTGGCGCTCGGCGCTGGAAGCCTTCGCCCGCCCCGGCGCCAACCAGCGCAGCCAGCGTGACGCCCAGGCGCTGCTCAAACAGTGGTATCCGCGCAAGGTGGGCAGCCTGGCCCCCAAGCCGCACAAGGACGACGAACTGGGCGGCTGGCTGGCGCCCATGCCGACCATTGATCCCATGGTGGTGATGCGTTCAGCACGGGCCATGGACGATTACGGCCCGGAATTCCGCTACGGCCATTATCTGGTCACCGGCGGGCTGGGCAAGCTGATCGGCGGCGCCGCCGGCGTCGGCGGCCTGGTGCTGGCGGCCCAGATCGGCCCGCTGCGGCGCCAACTGATGAAACTCAACCCGGCCGGCCAGGGCCCGGACCCCGCTACCCGGGCACGGTCCTGGTTCCAGGTCCGAGTGCGCGCCCGTTGCGGCGACAGCGAAGTGCTGTGCCGGGTGTCCGGCGGCGACCCCGGCTACGACGAAACCGCGAAGATGCTGTCGGAAACCCTGATGGGGCTGGCGCTGGACGACGGCTACCCCAAGCACACCGGCGTGGTCACCCCGGTAATGGCGCTCGGCGACCGCCTGATCGACCGCCTCGAGGCCGCCGGCATGCTGTTCGAACGCAACGCCTGATTCAGACGAAGTACATCAACAGCCATTCGGCCACCAGGGCGGGCTTGTCCTCGCCCTCGATGTCCACGGTGAACAGGAATTTCAGCAGCCACTGGCCGGGCTTCTTCTCGTTGGCTTCGATCAGGGTGGCGCGGGCGCGGATGCGCGAGTCGACCTTCACCGGGGCCATGAAGCGGAGCTTGTCGAAGCCGTAATTCATGCCCATCTTCATACCGCGCGGTATTAGAAAGTCATCGATGCTGGTCTGCAGGTACGGCAGCAGGGACAGCGTCAGGTAGCCGTGGGCGATGGTGGTGCCGAACGGCGTCGCCTTGGCCCGCTCCGGGTCCACATGGATAAACTGGTGATCCAGAGTGGCGGCGGCGAAGTCGTTGATGCGCCCCTGGTCGATGGTGAACCATTCCGAGGCGCCCATGTCCTCGCCGACGTACTCGTTGATTTGTGCGGCTTCCACCACTTTCATGCCCGGCTCTCCTCGCGTTTTTATTAAGTGTTCGCTACCGCGAGGATAACCGCACGCGCCAGCGTCGCCATGACGGGATGGCTCGCCGGCGGCACTGTTTTGGTCAACCGACTTAAGCGGCCGTGAAAAAGGCTTTGATGGCGTCCGCCACTGGCCGCGGGTCGTCCATGTGCAGGTGGTGGCGCCCGGGCAGACGGGTGACCCGCACGTCGCGCAGCCACTCGATGCGGTGATCGAAGCGGCCATCGCCGCCGAGTCCCTCGTTGCCCAGCACCAGCAAGGTGGGCGCGGTGATGCGTTCGACGAAGCCTTTCACCTGGTCGTCGGTGAGCCGCAGCGACGAGGTGATACGAAGGCGCGCGTCGGTGCGCCAAGTCCAGCCACCGTCGACCTGCTCCAGGCCGCGCTCGCACAGCAGCCGCGCCGAGCTTTCTTCCAGGCCGCCCAGGGCCGGTAACCGCGCCGCCACCGCCTGCTCGGGGTCCGCGTACACCGGTTTGCGCTTGTCCGGCAGCGCCTGCATCTGGTCGATGGCTTTACGCAGGTTGGGCGCCACCTCGTCGGCAGCGGTGGCCGGCGGCCCCAGGCCTTCGATCAGAACCAGGCGGCTGACCCGCTCCGGGAAGGTGGCCGCGAACAGGCAGGCCACGCCGGCGCCCATGGAATGCCCGACCAGTACGAACCGGTCCCAGCCCAGCTGGTCGGCCACCGCCAGCACATCGCGTACATGGTCCACGTAATGGGTGGCCTGATGCCGGGGGCGGTGCTCGGAATGGCCGTGGCCGGCGAAATCCAGCGCCACCAGCGGATGCCCCAGCGGCGCGGCGAGGGGCTCAAAGGAGGCGGCGTTATCCAGCCAGCCGTGCAGCGCCAGCACCGGTTCGCCCTCGCCGGACCACTGCAGGCCGGCCAGTTCCTGGCCGTAGGCGCGAAAGCGGCGTTCAACCGGGGTCTGGGACGGGTTAGCGGGCATTTCCGGCGCCCTCCCCGGCTTCCGCGGTGCCTTGCCGATGGTTCGCGCCAAGCACGCCGTCCAGTGCCCGCAGCACCAGTTGCGCGGTGCCCTCCGGGCGCTCCAGCGGGTACATATGGCTGCCCGGGGCGAACAGCCGCGTCAGCCGGTGGCGGCGGGCGTGGCGGGCACCGCCCAGGTGAAACAGCGCCGGCGATTTTTCACCGGTGACCAGCACGCCGGGCACCCGGGTGCGCGGCAACGCCGTCACCCCGGTGGGCGTTTCCTGGAACACCGCCACTTCCACCTCCGGACGAAAACGCAGGCGCCAGCCGTCGCCGTGGCGCTCCAGGCCGGCTTCCAGGTAATTCTTCAACGAACGCGGGTCGAACGCCTTGAACAGACCCCGGGAATTGAAATAGCTCTCCACGTCGTCCCAGTTGGCCCAGTAATCGAGCCGGCCTTTGCTCTTTTTCGCCGGTGAGAAGCGATCGCCCAACCCGGTCAAGCGGGCCAGCCGGTAGGCGGCGCCCTGCAGGCCGTTGGCCAGGGGCGGGTCGAGCATCACCTGGGCCCGGAACCAGTCCGGATGGCGGTGGGCGACCCAGAACATCAGCACCGAACCCATCGAGTGCCCCAGACCGATAATCGGCTTGGGCAGCGGTTCGAGGAAGGCTTCCAGTTCCAGACTCAGGCTTTTCCAGTCCCGGTCCACCGGGTAACGGGGATCCTGGCCGAGGCATTCCACCACATGGATGTCATAGTGCTCCGCCAGGGGCGCCAGGAAGGTGTCGTAGCTGTGCCCGGGCACGCCGTTGGCGTGGGCAAAGGCCAGCACCGGTTTGCGTCCCGCCGCCGCTTGGGTGTTCATCCAGCGCTCTCCTCGAAAAATCGGCAATTCAAAAGCGTCCATGATAACCGCCCCCGGCGGCAAACCCATGGCCAAATCCGCCAACGCGCGGACAGTTCGCGTCGGGGATTGTACAATGCGCGGCAAACAGGAGGTGTCATGACGCTGATCTCGTTCAATATCAATGGTATTCGCGCACGCTTGCATCAGCTTCAAGAGCTGCTGGGCAAATACAAACCCACCCTGGTGGGCCTGCAGGAAACCAAGGTTCAGGAC
>DGNT01000191.1 GCA_002389055.1 Alcanivorax sp. UBA4485 | reverse complement strand
ACCAGCAGCAGCACCGTGCCGGTCTGCTTGGCGAAGCGGGTCAGGGCGGCGGCGCCTTCGCGCACCTGGGCGACGCTGCCCGGCGCCGACTGCAGGCCGGCCAGATACATCACCTGGATCGAGTCCACCACCAGCAGCCGCGGCTGCTCCTTGCGGGCCAGCTCGAGGATCTGCTCAACGTCGGTTTCCGCCGCCAGACGCAGTTTTTCCTTGGGTAGCTTGAGGCGGTCGGCGCGCATCGCCACCTGGGCCAGGGATTCCTCACCGGTGATATAGAAGCACTTTTCCCGGTCCGCCAGTCGGCACAGCACCTGCAGCAGCAGGGTGGATTTGCCGGCCCCCGGGTGGCCGCCCAGCAGGATCGCCGAGCCGGGCACCAGGCCGCCGCCCAGCACCCGGTCCAGCTCGTCCATGCCGGCGCTGATGCGCGGGCTGTCTTCCAGGGCGATTTCGTTGAGCTGGCGCACTTCGGAGAGCTGGCCGCTGAAGCCGCTGCGTTCCGAGGAGCGGCTCTTGGGCATGGCCGGGTCGACGACGAATTCCTGCAGGGTGTTCCAGGCGCCGCAGGCCGGGCACTGGCCCTGCCATTTGGGGAAGTCGGCGCCGCACTCGTTGCAGACGAACGCGGTTTTCTTTTTCGCCACGAAAGCTCCTTATTCGGCGATGACTCGTACCGGCCGGCCGGTGATCTGACAAAACAGCTCGTAGCTGATGGTACCGCAGGCGGCGGCCACTTCGTCCACGGCCACGGTATCGCCCCACAGCTCGACGCTGTCGCCGACCCGGGCGTCCAGGCCGGTGAGGTCCACGGTGATCATGTCCATGGAAACGCGGCCCACCAGCCGGGTGCGGTGGCCGTTCACCGCCACCGGGGTGCCGCTGGGCGCGTGGCGCGGGTAGCCGTCGCCGTAGCCCACCGCCACCACGCCGATGCGGCCCGGGGCGTCGGCGCGCCAGGTGGCGCCGTAGCCCACGGTGTCGCCGGCCTGAATCGGGTTGATGGCGATCAGCCGGGCGCTGAAACGCTGCGTCACCGACAGCGCCAGGTCCGCGGCGCTACGCCAGGGAAACGGCGACGAGCCGTACAGCATGATGCCGGGACGCACGCGCCGGGCGCGGGCCTGGGGGTAGCGGATCAGCGCGGCGGAATTGGCGGCGCTGAGCGGTACATTCAACTCTTTGGCCAGGGTGTCGGCGATGGCCAGTTGGTGGTCGGTGAAGGTGTCGTCCTCGGCGTCAGCGCAGGCGAAGTGGCTCATCACGCCGAGCAGCCGCACGCCGGGGATGGCGCGCAGACGCGCCGCCTGCGCCCGGGCCAGGTCCGGCGCCACGCCGAGCCGGTTCATGCCGGTGTTGACCTTGAGCCAGACCCCCAGCGGGGTCGGCCGCGCCGCCAGCAGGTCCACCTGCCAGGGTGAATGCACCACCACTTCCGCGTGCAGCCGGGAGGCCAGGGCCAGTTCGTCGGCGTCGAAGAAGCCTTCCGCCACCAGCACCGGGTGGGCCAGCCCCAGATGCCGCAGCGCCTGGGCCTCTTCGATCACCGCCACGCCCAGCCCGTCCACGGCGTTGGCGAAGGCGCGGGCCGCCAGGCCCAGGCCGTGGCCGTAGCCGTTGGCCTTGACCATGGCGAACACCCGCGCGCCGTTGGCCAGGGCACGGGCGCGGCGCGCGTTGTCGGTCAGGGCCCGGGGGCGGATTTCCAGAAAGGTACCGCGCATGCGCAGTTACTCGTCGCCGGCGTACTGCTGATAGTATTCCGGCGCGAGGTCGTCGAAGCGCAGGTACTCGCCCCGGAACGCCACGCGCACGGTACCGATGGGACCGTTCCGCTGCTTGCCGATGATCACTTCGCCGATGCCTTTTTCGGTGGTGTCCTGGTTATAGACCTCATCCCGATACAGGAACATGATCACGTCGGCGTCCTGCTCGATGGCCCCGGATTCCCGCAGGTCGGACATCACCGGGCGCTTGTTGGGCCGTTGTTCCAGGGAGCGGTTAAGCTGCGAGAGCGCCACCACCGGGCAATTCAATTCCTTGGCCAGGCCTTTCAACGAGCGGGAGATTTCCGAAATCTCGTTAACACGGCTGTCGGCGCCGGGCACCTGCATCAACTGCAGGTAATCGATCATGATCATGCCCAGCTGGCCGCCGCATTCGCGCGCCACTCTTCGTGCCCGGGTGCGCAGTTCCAGGGGGCTCAGGGCCGGCGTGTCGTCGATGAAGAATTTCTGCTCGCTGAGCATCTGAATCGCCGAGGTGATGCGCGGCCAGTCGTCCTGGTCCAGGCGCCCGGAACGGATCGAGGTCTGGTTGATGCGCCCCAGCGAGGACAGCATCCGCATCACGATGGCGTCGGCGGGCATCTCCATGGAGAACACCAGCACCGGTTTGTGCGACTTGAGCGCCACGTTCTCGCACAGGTTCATGGCGAAGGTGGTTTTACCCATGGACGGCCGCCCGGCCACCACCACCATGTCCGAGGGCTGCAGGCCGGAGGTCATCTTGTCCAGTTCCTCGAAACCGGTGGTCAGACCGGTCAGCGAGTTCTTGTTCTTGTACAGCTCGTCGATGCGGTCGACCGCTTTTTTCAGGACCGTCTTGATGTCCTGCGGGCCGCTGCCCTTCTTTTGCTGCTCGGCGATCTCGAAGATCGCCGACTCCGCCGCGTCGAGGATTTCCAGCGACGGCGTGCCCTTGGGGTTGAAGGACTGCTCGGCGATGCCGTGGGACACCTGGATCAACTGACGCAGGATGCTGCGCTCACGGACGATGTCCGCGTAGGCGTTGATGTTGGCGGCGCTGGGCGTGTTGCGGGCGAGGTCCGACAGGTAGGTCATGCCGCCCACGTCGTCCAGCTCGCCACGGTGGGTGAGCGCCTGGGACACGGTCACCAGGTCACAGGGCTTTTCTTCTTCCACCAGCTGGTCAACCACCTGGAAGATCAGCCGGTGTTCCTTGCGGTAGAAGTCCTTGGGCCCGACCCGCTCGGCCACTTCGTCCCAGGCTTCATTATTGAGCAGCAACCCCCCCAGCA
>DGNT01000222.1 GCA_002389055.1 Alcanivorax sp. UBA4485 | reverse complement strand
TAGCCCGGGTTGTCCTGGTCCACGCCCAGGTAAAAGCTGGCGGCGCCTTGCGGGTCGAGATCCCAGAGCAGGGTGCGGTGTTTCCAGCGGGCCGCGTGCCAGGCCATGTTCACGGCCGTGGCTGTTTTACCCACCCCTCCTTTCAAGTTGTAAAAGGCGATGGTTTTCATGGCATCCAGGTTCCGGTTTCAGCGGTCGGACTTGGAGGCTAGCATGAAACGCACGGTTCCTCACTGGGAGGTCGGCGCCGACGGCTTGTGATCGGCGCGCCCAGCGGCTTTAATAGCCGGGCCTTCAACCTTCTTAACGCGGAGATCGACCAGGGTGACTGTCGAGAAACGCTATCAGGTGTTCATCAGCACCACCTATCCGGACATGCAGTCCGCGCGCCAGGCCTTGATGTTGCCGTTGCTGGATCTCGGCATGGCACCCATGAGCATGGATTTGCATAGCGCTGAAACCAACAATCTGATGCCGGTGGTGCAGCGCATGATCGACGATTGCGATTATTTCGTGATCCTGCTCGGCGGCCGCTACGGCACCCTGTCACCGCTGGGTCTCAGCTACACCCACCGTGAGTATATTTTCGCCGCCACCAAACGTAAGCCGATCGTTACCTTCATTCACGACCAGCCGTTCAATCTGCCCGCCGAGGCCCGTGAGGACAGCCGTGAAGGGCAGGTGCGCCGGGATGATTTCGCCCGGTTGCTGGAAAACAAAACCCTGGCTTTCCGCTGGCGCGACGAGCGCGAGCTGAGCGAACAGGTGGCCAAGGTGATGCCCGACGTAATGCGTCAGCATCCCGCCCCCGGTTGGGTGAAGTCCGGCAGCGTCGACAGCGGTTCGGGTGGTGAAGTGGATCGCCTGCGTCGCCGTATCAGCGAGTTGGAGAAGGAGCGCGAAGAGTGGCTGGGCAACCAGCGCACTCCGGCGCGTAACCTGGCCCGCGGCAGTGACCGGGTTACCTTGGATTATTCCTGCAACGTGTACGAAGGCGGCGACTGCAAGGTGGCGATGGCGTCCTGCCAGATGGACTGGAACCGGGTGTTCGCCTGCGTCGCCCCGCTGATGCTGAACGCGGTTTCGGAACCGGTGATGCAGAAAGCGCTGGAAGACTATATCGCCCGCAAGGCCCTGGACGACGTGCTGGCGGATTTCCCCAAGGCCCACGCGGTGCGCAACGTGGTGCTGGCCGGCCACGCTTTTAACCAGATCAAGGTGCACCTGCGCGCGCTGGGGCTGATCAACAAAACCTCGGACAACGACAGTCGTGGCATGCCGCTGTGGCGGCTCACCACGCAAGGCGATACCGCCATGAGCCAGGTGATGGCCCGCCGGCGGTAGGAGCGGGCCCTGCCCGCTCCCACAAAGGCCCTCTCGCCGGTTTAGACGCTGAGCTTCTGTTTCAGGAAAGCGACGATGTCGTCCGCGGGGACCTCTTCGGCTTCACCGCTGCGGCGGCTCTTGTATTCCAGTACGCCGTTGTCCAGGCCGCGCTCGGCCACCAGCACGCGGTGCGGGATGCCGATCAGTTCGGCGTCGCTGAACTTCACGCCCACCCGTTCCTTTTCACGGTCGTCGAACAGCACTTCGATGCCGGCGGCGGTGAGGTCCGCGTAGAGTTTTTCCGCCACTTCTTTTTCGCGCGGGCTCTTCTTGATGTTGAGCGGAATCAGCGACACCTGGAAGGGCGCGATGGCTTCCGGCCAGACGATGCCGTTGTCGTCGTGGTTCTGTTCGATGGCGGCGGCCACCACCCGGCTGACGCCGATGCCGTAGCAGCCCATGGGCATCACCACGGAGCGACCGTTGTCGTCCAGCACGGTGGCGTTGAGCGCTTCCGAGTACTTGGTGCCGAGCTGGAAGATATGGCCCACTTCGATGCCGCGCTTGATGGTCAGGGTGCCGTTGCCGTCCGGGCTCGGGTCGCCTTCCACCACATTGCGCAGGTCGGCCACGTCCGGCAGCGCCACGTCGCGCTCCCAGTTAACGTTGAAGTAGTGCTTGCCGTCCTGGTTGGCGCCGGCGGCGAAGTCGCTCATCAGCGCCACGCTGCGGTCCACCACGCAGGGAATCGGCAGGTTCACCGGGCCCAGGGAGCCGGGGCCGGCGCCAAGGGCGGCGCGGATGGCTTCCTCATCGGCCAGTTCCATCGGCGTGGCCACCGCGTCCAGTTTTTCCGCTTTGACGTCGTTGAGCTCGTGATCGCCGCGTACAAGCAGCGCCACCAGGCCGCCTTCGCTGCCCTTCACCACCAGGGTTTTCACGGTCTTTTCGATGGGCACATCGAACTGCGCCACCAGCTGTTCGATGGTTTTCGCGTCGGGGGTCTCGGTGAGCGCCATGTCCGCGCCGGGGGCGGCGCGCTCGCCGGTGGCCACGGCCTCGGCCAGCTCCACATTGGCGGCGTAGCCGGACTGATTGGAGAAGGCAATGTCGTCTTCGCCGGACTCGGCCAGCACGTGGAATTCATGGCTGGCGGCGCCGCCGATGGCGCCGGTGTCCGCTTCCACCGGACGGTAGTCCAGGCCCAGCCGGTCGAAGATCGCGCAGTAGGCGTTGTGCATCACCTGGTAGGTTTGCGCCAGCGACTCCATGTCGGTGTGGAAAGAGTAGGCGTCCTTCATGGTGAATTCGCGGGCGCGCATGATGCCGAAGCGCGGCCGGATCTCGTCACGGAACTTGGTCTGGATCTGATAGAAGTTGGCCGGCAGCTGCTTGTAGCTGTGGATCTCGTTGCGCACCAGATCGGTGATCACTTCCTCGTGGGTGGGACCCAGGCAGAACGGGTTGTCGTGGCGGTCGGTGAAGCGCAGCAGCTCGGGGCCGTAGGCGGGTGCCCGGCCGGACTCTTCCCACAAATCCATAGGCTGCACCACCGGCATCAGCACTTCCTGGGCGCCGGCGCGGTCCATCTCTTCGCGGATGATGCGTTCCACTTTACGCAGCACGCGCAGACCGGATGGCAGCCAGGTGTAAAGGCCGGAGGCCAGCTTGCGGACCATGCCGGCGCGCAGCATGAGCTGATGGCTGACCACCACCGCGTCCGCGGGGGTCTGTTTGACGGTGCCGAGCAGGTACTGGGAGGTGCGCATGAGGCGTTTCTTATTCCATGTCAGTGGAGGGAAGCCGAATCGGGCATTCTAGTCAAACTGGGGCGGACGGGCTACCGGGCGCGGCGGCCGCTTGCAGCCCGCCGCGCGCCGCTTTATGTTCCGCTTTCGTTTTGGGGAGAGATGAATGCTGACAGCGAAACAAGTGGAAGCGCTGATCCGCGGCGGTTTGCCAGCGGCGGCGGAGCAGGGCGTGCTGGTGGAGTCCGTGGGCGAGAACCGGGCGCGGGTGCGCTATCGGTTCGCGGCCTCAATGATCCGTCCCGGCGGCACCGTGTCCGGCCCCACCCTGATGAGCCTGGCGGACGCCGCCATGTACGCCGCCATCCTCGCCAACCTGGACGGCCAGGAAATGGCCGTCACCCAGAACCTCAACATCAACTTCCTCAGCAAACCCGGCCAGGCCGACCTGATCGCCGACGCCGAAATCCTGCGCCTGGGCCGCCGCTCCGCGATGCTCGAAGTGCGCCTCTACAGCGACGGCAACGACGTGATGGTGGCCCATGTCACCGGCACTTACGCGATACCTCGTTGAGTTGACAGTTGATAGTGGACAGTTGACAGCTACGCGGAATAACGCCCGGACATCTTAAAGCGCCGAGGCCGCGACCAGACTAAGGTCGCGGCCTCGGCGCTATGAACTCGATTCTGAGCCAGCCCGCGCGCTATCAACTGTCCACTATCAACTCTCAACTGCTTTATTCGAGTTCTTTTTCCCAGATCAGGTCGATGGCTTGGGATTTGCTGCTGGATTGCGCTTCCAGGTGCAGCTGGCGGGTCAGGGTGTAGCGCAGCATCACCGTGGAGATGGCGTCGAACAGGCCCACCGCGTAGGTCAGGTAGAGGCGGGCGGAGATCTGTTTGCCGAGCATCAGCGCGGCGTCGGAGGTTTCCCAGTCGCTGCCGATGGAGATTTCATCCAGCCCCAGGGTGTCGCCGATCTTGTCGGTGACGCCGCTGCCTTTTTGCAGACCGTAGAGCGCCAGTGCCTGGGCTACCTGGGCGGAATCGCTTTGCGAGCCCCGGTTCAGTGAGCGGCCGGTAACCAGGTAGGACATGGCCTCGCTTTCTTCCAGGCCGGGGTCGGAGAAGATGCGCGCGTCCGGCTCCTGGAGAGTGCCGGACAACTGCACCCCCACCACCAGGTTTTCGCTGGGTATTTTGCGCACCGCGCGGATATCCAGCCCCGGGTTGTCGGGCTGGCCCTGGAACAGCAGGCGGCCGTTTTCGATCAGCAGGTTCTGGCCGTAGGCGCGGTAGCGGCCTTCGGTGATGATCAGCTCGCCGTTGAGCTGCGCCGGCTGGCCGGGTTGCTGGCTGACGCGCAACTCGCCGGTGAGGGTGGCGCGCAACCCGAACCCTTCGAAGCGGACCTGGTCGCCCAGGCTGACGGTGACGCCCATGGCGAACGGCAGCGGTGTGGTCTGTTCGGCGCGCGCGTCCACCAGCACTTGGTCCTCGCTGACGGTGACCGCGCTTTCCGGCAGCTCGCGGGGTTTCAGGTCGGCCTCCGGCACCTTCAGGGTGCCGCTCAGGTTCAGGCTGTCGCCGTCGCCTTTTAAGGCCAGATCGGGAGACACATAGACCTTGGCGTCGGCGCGGTCGGCGATCCGCAGCCGCTCGCCGCGGGCCCATAGATCCATCGCCAGGGGCGAGCGGGTGGGGGTCCAGGTGCCGCCCAACTCCAGGGTGCCGTCGCCCAGTTGGGCGCGGCCGTCCAGGTTGAGCGTGCCGGAGGCGTCGCCGGTCACCGCCAGGCGGATGCTTTCGGCGCTGATGCCCAGGTCGGGCACCGTGGCGCGGCCGTCGAGCAATGCGATTTTCCCGTCCACCCTGGGGCCGGCGGGGGTGCCGCCCAGGTTCAGATCGCCTTGCACCCGGCCTTGCAGCTCACCGACCCGCGGCAGCAGCGGCGCCAGGTCGTCCAGGCGAGGGATGTCCAGGCGCAGCCGGCCGCTCATCGGCGCGTTCAGGTCCAGGCCGCTTGCTACTTGGGCATGCACTTCGCCTTGATCGGCCACCACCAGATCCAGTTGCTGGTCGAGGCGACCGTTTTCCAGGGTGCCGGTGAGCGCCGCTTGCTGGAATACCAGGGTCAACGGCGGCTCGGCGCCGACAAAGCGGGTCGAGGCGTCGTCCAGGCTCAGCGACCACTGGCCCCGCGGCTGCTCGACGCTGCCGTCGAAGGTGGCGTCGGCACGCAGCCGGCCGTCCAGGCTGATGCCGTCGCCGAGCCAGGGGTTGGCCAGTGCCAGGGGCAGGTCGCGCACTTCCAGGTTGGCGGCGATGCTGCCGTTGACGGCGTGGCGGCCCCCGAGGCACAGCCGGCCCGGATCATCGCGGCTCTGAAGGCACAGTGTCTCCAGGGATTGCCGGTCGGCGCTCAGGGTAAAGGGCACCGGGTCCGCCAGGGTCCAGACGCCCAGTTGCCGCTCCCGCAGTTGCCAGGTGAGCAGGCGCCCGGACCAGATCAGGTCGTCGCTGAGGCCGGCCTGGGCGGCGAGCGTGGTGGCGGCGCCGTCGTTCTCCACCGACACCTCCAGCCGGTGGTCATGGCGCCGGCCATCCAGCCCAAGATCCAGGCGCTCGACCCGGGCCTCGCCGTTCTGGCTGAGCGCCTGGCCCTGCAGCGCCAGGGTCATCGGCGCGTCGCCGGCGTTGAGGTCCTGGAAGCGGGCGCTCAAGGCGTCCAGCCGCCAGTCCTGATAGCCAAGCGCGTCGCCGTTGGCGGTGCCACTCAGCCTGGGCGCTTTGAGCGGTCCGCGCAGGCGCCACTCCGCCTGAAGACGTCCCCGTGCCGGGGCGTACCAGCGCGTCAGCCGTTCGATGTTGAGGGTGCCGTCCAGATTCAGGGTGTCGCCCACCCGTCCCCGGGCGCTGAGACGGTCGGCGCCCCAGCGGCCGTTCAGGGTGACCGCCAGATCACCGCCGGTGTCCTGGCGGGCCTGGCCGTTCAGGGCCACCGGGTCGCCCTGCAGGGTGCCGGTCAGCGACAGCGGATCGGCGCTCAGGGCCCAGTCGTCGGCGCCCCGCCAATGGCCCCGGGTGCGCGCCTTTAACGTCAGATCGCCGGGCCAGGCCGGCGCCAGCGTCGCCGGGTCCAGGTGTTGGCCCTGGGCGTCCAGGTCCCAGGCCAGGCCGTTCTGATAATCCAGGCGGCCGCTCAGTGTCAGGCTCTGGCCGTCGTTTTTCACGCTCAGGGTGTCCAGGGTCAGGCCGTCCAGGCCGGCGTCGCCGGCCAGGGTTACCGCCAGCGGCCGGCCATCGGCGGTGAGGGTGGTCTGCCCCTCCAGGCGGACGCTGTCCAGGGTGCCCCGGGTGGTCAGCTCGCCTTCGCCCAGGCGTGCCGGCACCGGGGTCTCCACCGGCAGGGGTTGCGCCGGCCAGTGGTGGCGCAGGTCCAGATGCACCTGACCGTCCCGGTAGCCCAGTTCCCCCTCGCTGTTCAGTTGTGCCGGCACCGAGAGTGCGTGTTCCACCTTGAGATGTTCCGGTGTGCCCTCGAGACGCAGCCGGCCGGCGGTTCGCGGCACCGTGTCCGGCGCCGCCGGGCGCCGCCAGTCCAGCTCGCCGCGCAGATCATAGGGGGCGCTTAACGGCCCGCTGAGATTGGCGTTGAGGCGAGTGTCGGCCACGCTCAGGGCCACCTTGGGCAGGTTGAGTTTGCGCCAGGCGACCAGCTCGCGGGCCTCGATGCGGTCCAGGTGCAGCGGCGATTCTCCGGCCAGAGTGAAGCGGCCCACGGACAGGGTGTCGATGCGCACGCCCAGGGGCAGCGCCAGGCTCTCCGGCAACTCGAAGGGTGGCGCGTCCGGCGCCGGCGGTTCGCCGGCCGGCAGCGTCAGGGTGACCTGCTCGGCACGTACTGACTGGATCACCAGCCAGCCGCCGAGCAGCTCGCCGGGGGCCAGTTCCAGATGCAGCTCATTCAGCGCCACTTCCAGGGTTTGCCCGGCGTCGCCCTGGCGGTAGTTGAGGCGACCGACGTCGACGCCGGAGAGCAGGTCGCCGCGCCAGTTCTCGACGCTCAGTTCGCCGGGCAGGTAGGGGCCGGCCCGGTCCAGCAACCAGAGGTTGCCGGCGCGGGTGCCGAGCAGCGCCAGCAGGGCGCCGATCAGCAGCAACGGGACCAGCAGCAGGCCGATCAGCAGGGCGCGCTTCACAGGTCCGGCCCCATGCTCAGGTGCAGCCGCCACTCGCGGCCCTCTTCGATGCCGCGCGCGAAGTCCACCCGGATCGGGCCCAGCGGTGAGCGCCAGCGCACCCCGAAGCCGGCGCTGCGGCGGATTTCATAATCATTGAAATTGTTGAAGGCGTTGCCGGCGTCGGTGAACACCGCCAGGCTCCATTGCTCGCTCACCGGGTGGTCGTATTCCAGGCTGCCGACCAGCAGATGGCGGCCGCCGATCACTTCACCGTCGTTGTCCATGGGGCCCAGGGATTCGTAGGCGAAGCCGCGCACGCTGGCGTCGCCGCCGGCGAAAAAGCGTATTGAGGCGGGCAATTCGGTGACGTCGGAAACTTCAGTGTAGCCCACTTCACCGCGGGTGATGACCCGGCCGCCGAACAGCGGAAAGATCAGCTTGCCCCAGCCGTCGAACTGGGTGAAGGACGCCGATGAGGCGAGCGTCTTGTGAGCGCCGCGCACCTTGCCGCCGAGTCGCCAGCCGAAGCGCGGGTAGATCGGGTCGTCGTAGACCACCCGGCTGAGCTGGAAGCCGGGGATCACCAGCTCCACCTGATCGAGCTGGTCGGCCACGGTATAGGTCTCGCGCAGGTACTCCAGTGAGGTGGTGGCGACCCAGTCGGAATCCAGTTTAATGATGTAGTCGGCGCTGGTGCTGAAGATCTCGCTTTCGCTGGTGTCGGTCTCTTCGTTCACATAGCGGGTGCGCAGCTCGATTTTTTCGTTGATCGGGTCGCGCAGCGGAATGGTGTAGCCGGCGCCGACCCCCTGGCGCACGCTGGAGAACTCGGTTTCCACCCGGGCGGTGTGGCCGGCGGCGTTGACGCGACGGTTCTCCACGCCCAACCGCAGGCGCGGGCCGGTGTCGGTGCTGACGCCGATGCCGGCCAGCAACGCCCATTCGTTGCGCGGGTTGAAGTGGATGCTCACGTCGATGGTGCGGCTGTCCGCGTCCGGCTCGCCCCGGTCCAGGCGCACCGCGCTGAAATAGCCGGCGCCCAGGTAGGCTTGCTGGGTGGCGAGCAGCTTGTCGTTGCTGAACGCTTCGCCGCTGTTGAATTGCAGATAGGCGCGCCGCAGCCGTTCGCTGATCTGGGCGTCGCCGGTCAGGGTGATGTCGCCGAACCGGTAGCGCGGGCCGCTGTCCACTTGCAGCACGATGCGTGCTTCACGGCGGTCCCGGTCCACCTCCAGGCGATGGCGGGTGAGGGCGCCTTCAGCGTACCCCCGGTTGATCAGCAACTGCTGAAGCGACTGCTTCAGGTTGCTGTAGCGGTTGTGGCGCAACCGCTGCCCCCGTTTCAGGCCGGCGTTGTCGATGGTGCGCTGGAAGGCCGGGTCGTCGGCGGCGTCGCCGTTGAGGGTGATGTCCAGGGCGGTGATGCGGGTGGGCTCGCCCGGGGCCACGGTAAGCGTCAGCGCGAAGCACCGATCTTCGGCGGCGTCCTTCCATTGCGGTGTCAGCGTCGGTTGGTAAAAACCCAGGGCCTGCAGCGCGGCGCGGCTGTTATCGCGGACCTGGCGTTGGATCAGGGCTTTCTGGCCGGGGCCGGGCCGGCAGGGATAACGGCTCAGGTCGATCAGCGTGCGCAGGTTGGCCTCGACACCTTCCGGCCAGTCCTGGTCGCCGGCGGTCTTCAGCGTCAGTTCCGGGGCCGGGTCGGCGCTGGCCCGGCCGGGCATCGCCAGGGCCGCGAGGATGGCCAGGACCGCCAGGGTTGCGAGGCTGTAACGGCTGCTCATCGGCGCCCTTGTGATTCCTGGAAGAAGACATCGCATTGTGGTCAACCGGGCGCACAGGGGAAAGGGTTTTACAAAATAATCAGCGTCCCTGGAAGTGGCTGGGACTGGGCCGTTTTTTCAGGCGTCGCTGCAGGGTGCGGCGGTGGATGCCGAGCGCTTCGGCAGCCCGGGAGATATTGCCGTCATGGGCGTCAAGAACCCGTTGAATGTGTTCCCACTCCAGACGCTGCAATGACGGTGGCGCTTCGGGGAGATCGTCGGTGCGGTCCGGGTCGCGGCCCAGGGCATCGAGAATTTCCCCGGCGCTGGCCGGTTTGGTGAGGTAGTTGTGCGCGCCGCGCCGGGTCGCCGCCACCGCCGCCGGAATGCTGCCGTAGCCGGTCAGCATCAGTACCCGGCAGTCCGGGAAGCGGCTCAATAACGGCTGGATCAGATCCAGGCCGTTGTCGTTGCCCAGGTTCTGGTCCAGCACCGCCGCGTCCAGGGTGGGAAGGCTGGCCAGCAGGGCATGCGCCTGTTGCAGGTCGGCGGCGTGATGCACCTCGATGCCGTGGCGGGCAAAGGCTCGCCGGGTTTGCTCGGCGAGCAGGGCGTCGTCTTCAAGCAGCAGCAGGGATTCAGGCGTCATGCTCGCTCCATTCAATCCGGGCCTGGCTCCATTGGCGTTCGAAACGCAGGGTCAGGGTGGCGCCCAGCGCCGCCAGAGTGCTTTCCACCAGCGCCAGGCCCACGCCCAGGCCTTCCTCCGCGCGGCGCTCCGGGTGATCGGGGCCGTCGTCGCTGACCTGCAGCAGCCCGCCGCCGCCGGGCAGCGCCGCCAGGCGCACATCGAGCCGTTCCGCGCCGGCGTCGATGGCGTTGTAACCGAGGTTGGCCAGCACCCGGAACCAGGCCGCGCCGTCATTGAAACAATGCCCGTCGGGGCCGCTCACCGACAGGGTCAGCGTCGGATGCAGATGGCGCAGGTGATCACGCACCCGTTCCATCAGCGCCTGATAGGCGGGCCGTTCCGGCAGGTTGTCGGTGTCCGCGTTGCGTAGCCGGGCCGCGACACGCCGGGCCAGGGCCTCGATCTGCGCCAGATCCTCGCGGGTGCTGCGTGGCAGGCCCGGTTCCTTGGCGGCGTTGTCGGCCAGCATCACCAGGCTGCTGAGCGGGGTATTCAGTTCGTGGGCCTGGTGGGCCAGCGTCGCCGCCACCTGATAGAGCCGTTCGCGGCGGCCGGCCAGTTCCAGCAGCCGGTCGTGCTGGCGTTGTTGCTGGCGGGCGAGACTCTGGATCACCTGCCCCAGGGCGGTCAGTAACAACGCCAGGGCGACAAAAACCACGCCCATGCCGAGGCCGTGGGTGTGGCTCAGCTCGCGGGTCAGGGCGTGCAGAGTGGAATGCGCCGGCGGGGCACTGTGCCACAGGGTTGCCAGCAGGTAGCCGCCCAGCGTGACCACCAGCAGCCAGACCGCGGCGCCGCGCCCCAGGGTCAGCGCGCCGAGCAACAGCGGCACCAGCAGGTAGAACGACAACGGGTTGCCGGCGCCGCCCAGTTGCTGCACCAGCCCGACGAAGATCACCACGTCCAGGGTCAGTTCCAGGGCCAGCAGGCGCTGTTGGGGGCGCGCGTTCAGGCTGGCCAGGGCGATCAGGTTGGGCAGCAGCAGGGCGGCCAGCCACAGCAGGGGCTCCAGGCTGGCGGGGGCGCGCGCGGTTTGCTGCAGCATCAGCAGCGCCAGCGCCAGGCACAGTACCAACAGGCTGCGCAGGCCGATCAGCCGACGGCGCCAGACGCGATGCAGGGTTGAGTTCATGGGCGCGGATTGTACTCCCCACGCAGCGGGAACGGCAGGTGGCGTTTTGCCGCGCCGCTCAGTCGGCGCGCCGGGCGCTGCCTTGTAGCAGCTCGGCCATCAGCCCGGGCAGTTTGCGGTGCTGGAAAACCTGCGTGTCGCTGAGGTCGAAGCCGGCGTCGCGCAGCGTGTCCGGAGTGGGGCGGGTGAGGTGACAGCCGCAGGCCAGATGATGCCAGAGCGGGTCCACCCGTTGTTGCCAGCGAAAGGTGCGTGGCCGGCCGCTGGCGATGTGCTCCAGCAACAGAAGGCGCCCGCCCGGGGCCAGCACCCGGTGCATCTCGCGGGCGGCGAGCTCCGGGTCGGGAATGGTACAGAACACCAGGCAGGCGACCACGGTGTCGAAGTGGCCGTCCGGGTAGGGCAGCCGGCGGGCGTCGCCCTGAAGCAGGTGCAGCGGCTGGCGAATGCCGGCTTCCCGGGCGTGGCGGCGGGCCAGGGCCAGCATCGCGGCCTCCGGCTCGAGGCCGTGGATTTCGCTGACGGTGTCGCCGTAGAGGGCCAGGTTGGCACCGGTGCCGATGCCCAGCTCAAGCACGCGGCCGCGGGCGCCCTGGAGCAGGCGCTGGCGGTCGCGGTAAAGCGGACGGGTGGCCCAGTCCAGCAGCTTCGGAAACAGATGGTCCTGGTACCAGCGCATCGGGCTCCTCGCTCTGGCGGCTCTATTGCCGCTCGGGTAGTACGTAGTCGTCCGGATTTTCCAGCATGTCAGTGGTCAAGGGACCGGAGATCACGCTGGTCAGGTTGCGGTCGGTGTGCTTGCTGAAGGTGCGCCGGGCCTTCTCGAACAGCCGGAAGCTGCGGAAGTTGAGCGCGTACAGACGCACTTCGCGCAGCCGCTGGTAGGAGTACATCACATCCAGCGCGTCCATGGAAAACTGCGGCTTGAGCTGCATGGCGGTTTCCAGGTGGCTGATCGCCTCGTTGAGGTCGCGCTTGCGGTTCATGTAGATCAGCGCGTTGGCGTATTCATAGTGGACGATGGGGATGTCCGGCGCCAACTGCAGCGCCTCGTTGAAGGAATCCTGGACCGTGGTGGTGCGCGCGCCGTAGGTCATGCGCCCGGTGAATTTGCCCACCCGGCGCATGATGCCGGCGTCCACGCCGGCCAGGAACGCATGGCCGAGCGGGTGGTCGGGCATGATCTCCAGGACCCGTTCCGCGTTGTTCTTGATCTTGCTGATATAGCGGCGCGCGACGATGATCGGCACCGGCGATTCCTCGGCGATGCGGGCGATGGCGTAGGCGTAGCCGAGACGCACCACGGCCACCACCGGCTCCATTTCCGGGTCGTCCTCGGCGGGCTCCATCAAGTCGAAGTAGCGCTCGGTGCGGTTGGCCATGTCCTGCAGCATCATGTATTTGACGCTTTGCCGGTCGGCCAGATAGATGGCGTACAGCAGCTGCGCGAACAGCGCCGGGATCTCGCCGATGGGCCCCAGCTCCAGGCCCAGGCGGCGGGCGGTCTGGAAGTTGCCGGCGAAGAAGTGGCGCCAGACGTTGACGTAGCGGCGCTCCAGGTCGCGGAAATCGCCGTCGAAATCTTCCAGACCGTCGCGCAGGAAGGGGTACTTTTCGAACTGCCGGCGCAGGTAGTCCGCGGACGGGTAGGGCATGCGCAGGCCGCGCATCAGATAGTCCCATTTGTCGCGGATTTCAGCGTCGGTGTAGGTGAAGTAGGCGCGGTTGTAGGGGACCTCGTTCCAGGGCTCGATGAAGATGCGTTCATCGACCGGGATGTTCTCCATCTCCAGCTCTTCCTGGGTGACCTGCTCATCCTCGTCGATCAGCAGGGCCGGGTCGATATCCGGGGTTTTCTGTGCCTGTAGTCCCAGGCTGGTCAGACACAATACGATCAGCAGGGGCCAGCGCCATGCCGCGCGGCCTCGGTCAAGTTCCTCTTTCATTGCGATGCTCTTCTTTTTTTATCAGGACGTCGCCGGCAAGGCCGGCATGGCTCGGGCAAACCAAAAAGAAGGCCGAACCTTGCCATGGGAAGAGCAGGTCGAACAAGAATTCACCAGCCGGGGAAGCGCGGCTCTACGGTCAGTCAGCCGCCGGCTTGTTCCAGGATCGCCACGAACGGCTCGCTTCTGCCGTGGCCGCGGACGATGTCCAGCAGGGTGCGCCCCTGGTCGTCGGTGGCGCGGATATCGCGGTTCTGGGCCTGGAAAAACGCCACGAAGCGTTCGAAATCTTCCGGCCGCAGGGCACGGTAGGCCTTGAGCAGGACGTGGAAATCCGGGTTTTCGCCGTCTTCCGGCTGGAAGTCCAGGAACACTTTGATCTGTTCGTCGGTCATCGGCTCGCCGACCACCTTCTTCTTGTCTTTGCGCTCTGCCATTCACCACCTCTGACGTTGTTTGCTTGCGCCGCGCGTTCGGCCCGGGTGACCGGCCGGCTTTCCAGGGGCGGGGATTATAGGGTTTAAAGCCGCGAGGGGCGAGGAGAGGGCGTGAACCGGCAGGGCGGGAACGCTCCGGACCGGCGATCGCACCGGCCCGGAGGGTGGGACGCGGACTTACTGAGCCATGTCCTTGAGCTTTTTCAGTGGCCGTACTTTGACCACGGTGCGGGCGGGCTTGGCGGCGAAGGTGGTTTCCTGGCCGGTGAACGGGTTGATGCCCTTGCGTGCCTTGGTGGCCGGCTTCTTCT
>DGNT01000221.1 GCA_002389055.1 Alcanivorax sp. UBA4485 | reverse complement strand
TGGCGAGCTGGAATTCGTACTCGAAGTCACTCACCGCGCGCAGGCCGCGCAGCAGGATATTGGCTTCCTGGTCCCGGCAGAAGTGGGCCAGCAGCTTGGAAAAGCCGGTCACCTTGACGTTGTCCAGATGGCCGATGCTGTCTTCGACCAGCTTGACCCGCTCGTTCAGGGAGAACAGCGGGCCCTTCTTTTCGCTGGCGGCGATGGCCACCACCACCTCGTCGAACATACTGGCGGCCCGTTCGATCAGGTCCTTGTGGCCGTTGGTGATGGGGTCGAAGGTGCCCGGATAAACAACACGGTTGGTCATGCTCGGCTCGCTTTCTCCAGAGATCGGGCGCCAAGCATAACGCAACTGAGTTTACGATTCAGGCCCGCAGCCGCTCCGCCAGTGCCGTGGCGTTACGGGCGCTCAACCCGTAGATGCTCAACTGCGGATTAACCCCCAGGCTGGTGGGGAACACCGAGCCGTCGAACACGTACAGGTTTTCCAGGTGCCGGTAGCGCCCCTGGGCGTCCACCAGGCCGTGCTGCTCGTCGCCCATCGGGCAGCCGCCCATCACATGGGCGCTGCCCAGCGGCACATCCAGGGCCTTATAGCTGAGGTCCGCCATGGCCTCGCGGGCCTGGGCCCAGCTGGTGTAGAACGGCGCGCGGATGTGGCCGGGCCGCACCGCCCGGGCGCCGGCGGCGAACTGCATTTCCACCTGGGTGTAGAGGCTGCGGCGGGCGCCGTCGAGCAGGTATTCCGTGACCGGGTAATCGAGCACCGGTTCGCCGTTGTCGCGCAGTTCCACGGTGCCACCGGGGCTTTCTTCGTGGAAGCCGTCGCGCAACAGGGCGATGGAGGCGGCGGTATTGGGCAGCGCGGTGATGTGCTGGCGGGCCTCTTCGCCGAAGCCGCCCAGCAGGGCGCCGGTGAGGCCGGGGTGCAGCGGCATCATTTCCAGCTTGTAGCCGATCGGGCCGTCGACGCCGCCGGTGAAGGTGAACTGGTCCGAGTGCAGCGACTGGGGCGCGCCGTAGTAGGGCGCGATCTCCCGGTCGTAGCGGCCGAAGGCGAAGCTGGTCACGTGCAGGAAGGTGCGCTTGCCCACCCGGCCGTCCGGGTCCGGTACCTCCGAGCGCAGCAGCAGCGCCGGGGTCTGAATGCCGCCGCCGGCGGCGATGATGGTGGGTGCTTTCAGGGTCACGGTGGCGCCGGTGGGGTTGCGGTCGTGGCCCAGGGGTGTGACCTGCACGGCGCTTACCCGGGTGCCGTCGTGCACCAGCTTGTCGGCGCGGGCGCTGTGGATCAGGGTGGCGCCGGCGTCCATGGCGGCGGGCAGGGTGGTCACCAGCATCGATTGCTTGGCGTTGGTGGGGCAGCCCATGCCGCAGTAGCCGATGTTCCAGCAGCCGCGCACGTTTCTCGGAATCACCGACCAGTCCCAGCCGAGTGTTTCGCAGCCGCGTTTGATCACGTCATTGTTGGCGTTGGCGGGCATCGCCCAGGGCTCGATACCGAGCTGCTCTTCCATGCGCTGGAAGTACGGGTCCAGGTCCGCGCGGCTGGTGTTGTCGACGCCAAAACGGTCACGCCAGTGGTTCAGGGTTTCCTTGGGGGTGCGGAAGCTGGAGGTCCAGTTGACCACCGTGGTGCCGCCCACGGTACGGCCCTGCAGGATGGTGATGGCGCCGTCCTTGGTGGCGCGCATGGCGCCCTCTTGATACAGCTGCCGGTAGGCGTCGCCTTCGTTGAGATTGAAATCCCGGGAGCTGGTCAGGCGCCCGGCTTCCACCAGGATCACCTTGAGGCCGGCGGCGCTGAGTATCTCCGCGCTCACCCCGCCGCCGGCGCCGGTGCCGATAATCACCACATCCGCTTCCAGGGTGCGGTCGGCGCTGACGGTGGCGCCGTCGATCAGGTTCCATTTTTCCCCGGCGTTGTCCCAGGGGTCGGCGATGTTCTGAATCTTAAGCGTGGACAGGTCCTGCATGGCCCGGCTCCTTCTTGTTTTGGGGTGGGAACAGGCGCTATGCCGCGCCGCTGGACCCGGTCACCGGCGGGCCGGGGTAGCCCGTGGTGAGCGCCGCTTCCGGGGTGACGTACCAGGCCATCATGATCGGCTGGGTCAGGCCCTTGAAGGCGAGCTTGGGGAAGCTGCCGTCGTTGTTGGCCCATTGGGAAAGCGTTTCACGCAATTGCGCGTCGCTCTGCTCTTCGAAGTGGGTCCAGGTGCCGGTGATCCACCAGCGCGCCGCGCCCAGTTGCAGCAGGTCGAGCAATTGGAACAGCTGACCGCGCTGGCCGTCGGTGCCGCCCTGCAGCAGACGGTCAAAGGCCTGCAGGGCCTGGTCCGGCCCGGCGCCCTCCACCGCGTCCAGGCCGCCGCCGAGCAGCGGCGCCATCAGCGGGCGCAGCAGGGTGACGTCCTTGTCGCGGAGGTGTTTGTAGCCGCTCGCCGGACCCGGGTCCGAGCTGCAGCCGGTGAGCAGCGTGGTGGCGCCGGCGCCGACGGCCAGTGCCGCCCCGCCCCAGGCACTGAGCTTTAGAAAACCACGCCGGTCAACACCGTGGCCGGAAGGGGGTTGCTGATTCATTGTATGGGTCCTCGGCTGGCCTGTTTTTGTTGTTGGCTGGCGGACCGTCCCCGCCGCGCTTGCGAGCGGGGCGGCGGTTATGTCAGCACGTCTTACTTCAACATGAACTTGTAGATGAACTTGTGCATGCCGCGACCGTAGGGCGGCAGGATGTGCTTGGTGGCGTTCATCTTGCCTTTCTTGTACACGCCCTTGGCCTTGGAGAAGGTGAGGAAGCCTTCCGGGCCGTGGTAGTGGCCCATGCCGGAGGGGCCGACGCCGCCGAACGGCATATCGTCCACGCCCACCTGGGTAATGGTGTCGTTCAGGCAGACACCGCCGGAGTGGGTGTGGTGCAGCACGTGCTCGCCGTTGCGGGCATTCCAGTCGAAGTAGTACAGCGCCAGCGGGCGCGGCCGGTCGTTGACGTAATCAATGGCGTCGTCGAGGGTTTTGTACGGCACCACCAGCATCAGCGGGCCGAAGATTTCGTCCTCGGCGATCTTCATCTCGTCGGTGACATTGAGCACCAGGGTGTGCGGGATCTTGCGGCTGCCGTCCAGGTTCTCGTCCGCCGGGTTGATGGTGATCACCTCGGCGCCTTTTTCACGGGCGTCGTCCAGGTAGCCGTTCAGGCGGCGGTACTGGCGCTCGTTGATGATGCTGGTGAAGTCCGGGTTATCGCGCAGCGTCGGGTAGAGCTCGGTGACCTGGGCTTTCCAGGCGTCGACGAATTCCCGCACGCGGTTTTCCGGCACCATGATGTAGTCCGGCGCCACGCAGGTCTGGCCGCTGTTCAGGCATTTGCCGAAGGCGATGCGCTCCACCGCGTCTTTCATCGGGAAATCCTCGCCGATGATGCAGGGGCTCTTGCCGCCCAGCTCCAGGGTCACCGGGGTCAGGTTTTCCGCCGCGGCGCGCATGATGTGCTTGCCCACGGTGGTGGAACCGGTGAATAGAAGATGGTCGAACGGCAGGCTGGAGAACGCCGCCGCCACGTCCACTTCGCCGTTGACCACGGCCACGTGATCCTCGGCGAAGGTCTTGCCGATCAGTTCCTCGAGCAGTTCGCCGGTGCGCGGCGTGGACTCGCTCATCTTGATCATCACCCGGTTGCCGGCGGCCAGCGCGGCGAGCATCGGGCCGATGGCCAGATACAGCGGGTAGTTCCAGGGCACGATGATGCCCACCACGCCCAGCGGCTGGTATTCCACCCACACCTTGCCGGGCCATTGGGCGGCGCCGACCTTGCGCTTGGAGGGCTTCATCCACTTGCGCAGGTGCTTGGCGTGGTACTTGATGCCTTCCACGCTGGTGAGCATTTCCGCCAGCTTGGTTTCGTCGGCGGAGCGGTTACCGAAGTCGGCGTTCAGCGCCTCCACCCAGGCGTCCATGTTGTCCAGCAGCATCGGCTTGAGCTGCTGAATATGCTCATGGCGTTGCTCGGCGGTGGGGTAGGGCT
>DGNT01000199.1 GCA_002389055.1 Alcanivorax sp. UBA4485 | reverse complement strand
CTGCTGCCGGAAACCGTGGAGCGTCTCGCCAAGGTGCCGAACATCGTCGGCATCAAGGAAGCCACCGGCAACCTGGAGCGCGCCCGCGAAATCCGCGAGCGCTGCGGCGACGATTTCCTTATCTATTCCGGCGACGACGCCACCGCCCTGGAGCTGATTCTGGCCGGCGGCGACGGCGACATCTCGGTGACCGCCAATGTGGCGCCGGCGAAGATGGCCGCGATGTGTCAGGCGGCGGTGGACGGCGACGTGGACCGTGCCCGCAGCCTGAATGCGGAACTGGAACCCCTCCACCGTGATCTATTTCTGGAAGCCAACCCGATTCCGGTGAAATGGGCCCTGTATGAAATGGGTCTGATCGACAACGGCATCCGTTTGCCGCTGGTTCATTTGTCGGAGGCCGCCCAGCCACGCTTGCGCGAAACGCTGCGTAGCTGCGGTCTCCTGGAGGGATAATGCATCGTAGTTTGATTGTTGCCGGCGCCGCGGCGCTGAGCCTGGCCGGTTGCGGCCTGATTCCGGATAACAGCCTGCGCTACCGGGAAGCACAAGTGCTGGAGCCGATGACGGTGCCCGGGGATATGGTGTTCATTGGCGCGGAGCCGCTCTACGCGGTGCCGCAGATGGAGCGCCGCCTGCAGGGTAAAGGCGAGGGCGAGGACAAATTCAAAGCGCCCCGCCCGCCGCAACTGGTGGCCGCGCCCGGCGAAGCCGAGGACGACCAGGAGGATACGCCGGTAGCCGCGCCCGCCGACACCGGCCAGCCGGTGCTGGCCAAGGACGGCAGCGGCTATCCGATCATCATGATGCCGACCAGCTTCGCCTGGGCCTGGGAGAAGGTCACCGAGGCGCTCACCCAGACCGACCTGCGCGTCACCGACCGCAACCGGGACCAGGGCGTGTTTTTCCTCACCGTGCCCGAGCGTTATCAGCTGCAGCCGCCCCAGGCGCGCCTGAAATTGAGCCACACCACCAATGGTATCCAGGTGGCGGTGCTCAACGAGGAAGGTACGGCGCTGGCCGAAAAAGCATCGGGCCTGGCGATTCTGGAAAGCATCAACGGCGAATTGTGAACCGGGCTCCGGCCGCCGGCCGGGCCGTATAGGGGAGAGCGTTCTTGCGGCTGGCGTCCCTGGGCAGTGGCAGTAAAGGCAATGGCACCCTGGTGTGCGCCGGCGATCTGCTGGTGCTGGTGGATTGCGGTTTTTCCCTGCGGGAAACGGAACGCCGGCTCGAGGCCCTGGGGCTCAGCGCCAGGGACCTGGCCGCGCTGCTGGTGACCCACGAGCACGGCGACCACGTGCGCGGCGCCGGCGCCCTGGCGCGCAAGTACAAAACCCCTCTGTACAGCACCTTCGGCACCGCCCGCGCGGTGACCGGCAAGGCGGCCGGTTTCCACGGCGCCGACTGGCGTGAAGTGCGGCCGGGCCGGGCCTTCGAGCTGGCGGATATGACGGTGACGCCGGTGACCGTGCCCCATGACGCCCTGGAGCCCTGCCAGTACCGCTTCAGCTGGCGGCAACGGGAACTGGGCGTGCTCACCGATCTGGGCTCACTGACGCCCCATGTGGTGGCGGCCTATCGCGAATGCGACGCCCTGGTGCTGGAGTGCAACCACGAGCCGGAGCTGCTCGCCGCCGGCCCGTATCCGGCGTCCCTGAAACGGCGGGTGGGTGGTAATCTGGGGCACCTGAGCAACCAGCAGGCGGCCACCTTGTTGGGCCACTGCAACGTGGACCGGCTTCAGCATCTGGTGCTGTCGCACCTTAGCGAGCAGAACAATACGCCGGATCACGCCCTGGGCTGGATTCACCAGGCGGTGGAAGCGGGCCGCGAGCGTATCCGCGTGGCCAGCCAGGAGCAGGGCTTCGGCTGGCTCGACATTCACTAAGACGCCCCGGCGGCGAGCGCGCGGGGTTCTCAAACTAACGCAGGTAGGTCATGGAAAAGCGCGACGAACTCTATGCGGGTAAAGCCAAGTCCGTATTCACCACCGACGATCCGGAGCGGCTGGTGATCGTGTTCCGCAACGACACTTCCGCCTTCGACGGCAAGAAGAAAGAAGCGCTGGATCGCAAGGGCGCGGTGAACAACCAGTTCAACGCGGCGATCATGGAAATGCTGCGTGACGCGGGCATCCCCACCCACTTCGAGAAGCTGCTCAGCGCCAACGAATCGCTGGTCAAGAAGCTGGACATGATCCCGGTGGAATGCGTGGTGCGTAACATCGCCGCCGGCTCCATCGTGCGCCGCCTGGGCGTGGAAGAGGGCAAGGAGCTGACGCCGCCCACCTTCGAGCTGTTCCTCAAGGACGACGCCCTCGGCGACCCGATGATCAACGAGTACCACGTGCGCAGCTTCGGCTGGGCGAAGCCCGAGCACATCGAGAAAATGAAAGAACTGACCTTCAAGGTCAACGATGTGCTCAAGAAGCGCTTCCTGGACGCCAACATGCTGCTGGTGGACTACAAGCTGGAATTCGGCCTGTTCCACGGCGAGGTGGTGCTCGGTGACGAGTTCTCCCCGGACGGCTGCCGGCTGTGGGACAAGGACACCCGCGAGAAGATGGACAAGGACCGCTTCCGCCAGGACCTGGGCAATGTGATCGAAGCCTACGAGGAAGTAGGGCGCCGCCTGGGCATGACCTTCCAGCAATAACTCTGGAAATTACGGCGGTTTACGGAGAGGCTGTGGAGACCCGCAGCCCTTCGGAGGACCGCCATGTTCCGCATTCGCACCTATAACCAGATCGCCCTGCGCGGCCTGGAACGTTTCCCCCGCGACCGTTTCGAGGTCGCCAGCGAATTGTCCGAACCGGACGCCCTGTTGCTGCGCAGCCACCCTCTTGGCGGCGCTGACATCCCCCCGACCGTGAAAGCCGTGGCCCGCGCCGGCGCCGGCGTCAATAACATCGACGTGGCCCACTGCAGCGCCCAGGGCATTCCGGTGTTCAACACCCCCGGCGCCAACGCCAACGCCGTGAAAGAGCTGGTGGTGGCCGGGCTGCTGCTGGCCTCGCGCCACCTGCGTGACGGGCTGGACTGGGTGGCCGGGCTGCGCGCCGACAGCGAAGCGGACCTGCACCGTCAGGTGGAAGAGGGCAAGAAGCACTTCCAGGGCCGTGAGCTGCGTGGCCGTACCCTGGGTGTAGTGGGGCTGGGCGCGATCGGCTCACGGGTGGCGCACACCGCCTTGTCCCTGGATATGAACGTGATCGGCTATGACCCGGCACTGAGCGTGGACGCCGCCTGGCGTTTGCCCAGCCAGGTGGCGCCCATGGCCAGCCTGGAAGCGCTGCTCGCCCGGGCGGATTACGTCACCCTGCATCTGCCGCTGCTGGACGCCACCCGGGATCTGATCGGCGCCGCTCAGCTGGCGCCGATGAAGGAAGACGCGGTGCTGCTCAACTTCGCCCGCCAGGGCATCGTCGATGACGCGGCGGTGGCCGAGGCCCTGCGCGCCGGCAAGTTGCGCGGCTTCGTCACCGATTTCCCCAGCCTGGCATTGACCGGTGTGCCCGGGGTGCTGGCGCTGCCCCATTTAGGGGCCAGCACCGGCGAGTCCGAAGAGAATTGCGCGGTGATGGCCGCCGACGCGCTCACCGATTTCCTGGAAAACGGCAATATCCGCCACTCGGTGAACTTCCCCGATCTGATCCTCGAGCCGGGCCCCGGCGTGCGCCTGGCGGTGACCAACCGCAACATCCCCAAGATGCTCGGCCAGGTGCTGTCGGTGCTGGCGGACGCTGACATCAACGTGATCGACATGCTCAACAAAAGCCGGGACCAACTGGCCTATAACCTGCTGGACCTGGCGGAGGAACCGAACGCCACGGCGATGGCGGCGATCCGCGCGCTGGAAGGCGTGATCAATGCGCGCCTGGTGCGTGCTTGAATGGCCCTGGAGGTGTCAGCCATTTCGCACCACAACGGCCTCAGCGGTCTGTGACAGCACTGTGAAGGGGCATTCGGAGGTGTGTAGTTTTGCACAGCGGACGAGGATTGCTCATTTCACTTTTAGCAAGCACTCGTAACCGCTTGATTTGCGAAGGAAAGGTTTGTAACTGATTGATTTTATTGAAATTAATAATATGGATATTTTTTCGTCATTTAGGGGTCATCGGCGTGATCATGGGCCCTGGGGACAGTTCCTGACAGACTATGCACAGAGTTATCCACAGAATCTGTGAGTAACTTTTTCGTGAGGATTTTCTTACAGGCTCGCTTATTGGGTCTGCAAGCCGATAGCGTTCATAAACAACCGCATTAACCAGGCCACGCCTGCCAGCGTCAGAACACTGGCCACCCAGATCAGCACCAGCCAGCCCAGCCGCTTGCGCAACGGGGCGTTGGCGCCGTTCTGGTCCCGGGTTTCACGACCTTGCATGCTTGCTCCTGAACGCTTTAGTGGTAGCCGTCGCCGGGGCGCACCTTGCCCCGGAACACGTAGTAGGCGAACGCCGTGTACATCAGAATGAAGGGGATGATCAGCAACGCGCCCACCAGGGCGAAGCCCAGACTCTGGGGCGGGGCGGCCGCTTCCCAGATGGAAATGTCCGGCGGCAGAATGTTCGGCCAGCCGCTGATCGCCAGCCCGGCGTAACCCAGGAACATCAACAGCAGCGCCAGCAGGAAGGGCGCCACCGGCCGTCCTCGGGCCAGCGCTCGCTGCATCAGCAGGGCGGCGCCCAGCACCAGCAGCGGCACCGGCGAGAACCAGACAATATTGGGGAAGCTGAACCAGCGCTCGGCGATCACCGGATCGCGCAGCGGCGTCCACAGGCTGATCACGGCGATGGCGGCGAGCAATATCCACATCAGCGGCCGGGTCAGGTGGAACATGCGGAACTGCAGCTCGCCCTCGGTTTTCATGATCAGCCAGGTGCTGCCGAGCAGCGCGTAGGCGAACACCAGGGCGACCCCGGTAAACAGCGGGAAGGGGGCGATCCAGTCCAGCGGGCCGCCCGGGTAGGCGCCGTTCTCCACCGGCAGGCCGCTGATGTAAGCGCCCAGAACCACGCCCTGGAAAAAGGTGGCGGTGAAGGAGCCGCCGATAAAGGCTTTGTCCCAGATATGGCGCTCATGGTCGCGGGCCTTGAAGCGGAACTCGAACGCGATGCCACGGAAGATCAGCCCCAGCAACATGAAAATCAGTGGTAGATAGAGCGCCGTGAGCACCACCGAATAGACCAGCGGAAAGGCGGCCAGCAAGCCCGCGCCGCCCAGCACCAGCCAGGTTTCGTTGCCGTCCCAGACCGGCGCCACCGTGTTCATCGCCACATCCCGGTGCTGACGGTCGGGAATAAAGGGATAAAGGATACCGATGCCCAGGTCGAAGCCGTCCATCAGCACGTACATCATGACGCCGAAACCGATAATCAGCGCCCAGATAAGAGGCAGATCAATACCCATGGCTCAGCGTCCTCCGTCCGTGTCGTCGTCATCGTCCAGGTCTTCCTCCACCGCCGACAGCGGGCGCATGGCGTGCCGCTGCTGCCCCGGTCCGCCGGAGGTTTCCCGGGCGCCTTCTTCCAGTTGCGGCCCCTTGCGCACCAGCCTCAGCGTGTAGGCCACGCCGGCGCCGAACACGAACAGGTAGACCACCACGAACAGGGCCAGGGACACGCCCAGGGTGGCGGTGGAATGCGCCGACACCGCGTCTTCGGTGCGCATCAGCCCGTACACCACCCAGGGCTGGCGGCCGATTTCCGTGGTGTACCAGCCGGCCAGAATGGCGATCAGGCCGGCCGGGCCCATCAGCAGCGCGAAGTGCAGGAACCAGCGGCTGTTATAGAGGCGCCCCCGCCAGCGCTGCAGCAGGCTCAGGCCGCCGAGCAGAATCATCAGCAGCCCCAGACCCACCATGATGCGGAACGACCAGAACACGATCAGCGCATTGGGGCGGTCCTCGGGCGCGAATTCCTTCAGACCCGGAATGGTGCCTTCCCAGCTGTGGGTGAGGATCAGACTGCCCAGATGAGGAATCGACACCGCGAAGCGGGTGCGTTCTTCTTCCATATCCGGCCAGCCGAACAGGACCAGCGGCAGGCCCTCGCCGTCGGCGGCCTCATCGCCGCCCCAGTGGCCTTCCATAGCGGCCACCTTGGCGGGCTGGTGCTCCAGGGTGTTGAGCCCGTGGAAATCGCCGATCACCGCCTGCACCGGCGCCACCAGCACCATCATCCACATCGCCATGGAGAACATCTTGCGCACCGCCGGGTTGTCCCGGCCCCGCAACAGGTGCCAGGCCGCGGACGCGCCCACGAACAAGGCCGTGGCCAGGAACGCGGCCACCGACATATGCATCAGCCGGTAGGGGAAGGAGGGGTTGAAGATCACCGCCATCCAATCCACCGGCACCACCTGGCCGTTGATGATCTCGTGGCCCTGGGGCGTCTGCATCCAGCTGTTGGACGCCAGGATCCAGAAGGTGGAAATCAGCGTGCCGATGGCCACCACCACGGTGGAAAAGAAGTGCAGCCCGGGGCCCACCCGGTTCCAACCGAACAGCATCACGCCCAGGAAGCCGGCCTCTAGAAAGAAGGCGGTGAGCACTTCATAGGCCAGCAGCGGGCCGGTGATGCTGCCGGCGAATTCGGAAAAGAAGCTCCAATTGGTGCCGAACTGGTACGCCATCACCAGGCCGGAAACCACGCCCATGCCGAAGTTGACCGCGAAGATCTTCACCCAGAAATGGTAGAGGTCCCGGTACAGCGTGTTCTTGGTGTACAGCCACAGCCCTTCCAGCACCGCCAGGTAACTGGCCAGGCCAATGGTGATGGCGGGGAAGATGATGTGAAACGAAATCGTGAACGCGAACTGGGTGCGCGCCAGGTCCAGGGCCAGGGTCTCGGTCATCGGCGAAGCTCCTGAGTGATCCGGCGGCTCCGGGCGGGGCCGCTGTCATACCCGGTATGCTGCCGCATCAGGGGCGCCCGCACCAAGTGACAAAAGGTCCTACCCAGGTAGGTTACAGCCGGAGCATCGGAAAGGGCCGCCATGGCTGGGTGATCAGCTGCCGGGCGCTGAGGCTGAACAGCAGGGCGTGGAAGCCGGCGTTGGGAAAGCGCCGGTTGATCTCGCGCAGGCGCTCGCGGTCGACGCCGAAGCGCAGCAGCCCCAGGGAGACGTCGATCCAGTCGGCGCGGCGGAACGCTTCCACCAGGGTTTCAGCGGGGGCGTTGCTGCGGGTGAGTTTGTGGTGCTGGACGATCATGGCGTGGATTTCGTCGCTCCAGCTGTGCAGGCCGTGTTCATCCAGATAGTGGCAGGCGAGCCGGGCCGAGGGCGGCAGATAGTCGAAGGTGCCCGCCAGCCAGATGCCGGCATCGTGGAAGAAGCCGGCCAGCTCCAGCTTGCGCAGGTCGTCACCGGTGAGCGTGCGCTGCGCCGCCACCAGGTTGATCACCCGGTAAACGTGGTTCCGGTAGGGCGTTTGATCCCGCCCGAAGCGCTCCGCGTAGTGGTCGAACAGGCCGTCCAGTTCCGCCAGTTCGGTGATTAACCTTTTCATTACTGCCCTTGGCGTGTTGGCCGTCCGCAATCCCGATGTACCTGCCAATTAACCAGACCGGGCGGGCCTTGTCATGCCCGGTGCGGATTTTTTGCATTCGGTGACGGCTTGGTCGCCCTGCTGGATTGTTTTATAGTCGGACAAAGTGATTTTCACCGTCTTCCATTCGCCAGCGGACGCAGGCCAACGTGACCTTTAAAGCCCGGGAAAGCCTTTCCGAACAAATCGCCGGCCATCTGGCCGCGCAGATCATTCGCGGTGACATGCTGGCCGGCGACCGGATTCAGGAGCTGCGCGTGGCCGGCGAGCTGGAAGTGAGCCGGGGGTCGGTGCGCGAGGCGCTGCTGATCCTGGAGCGGCGCCATCTGATCGACATCCTGCCGCGCCGGGGCGCGGTGGTGAAGGAAATGTCGGAAAGCCAGGTGCGCGGCCTTTATGAGCTGGTGCAGGTGCTGCTCGGGCTGGTGATCCGCAAGGCGATCAAGAATGTCCGCGAGGACGACCTGGACCCGATCATCGCGCTGATCCATGAATTGCAGGTGGCCGCCTCCGACCGGGATCTGGAGCGCTTCTTCGACCTCAGCTTCCAGTTCCTGGAGCACGCCTATCCGTTCGCCCGCAACGGCTTCGTCGAGGACGTTCTCACCGACCTGCATCCGGCGCTGCAGCGCACCTATTTCATGGCCCTGCACCTGGATAACGACGAGATGAAAGAGTGCCTGTCGTTCTTCAAGGCCCTGGTGGAGACCATCTTCCGCCGCGACGTGCGCTCCGCCCTGGAGATCATCCGCGAATTCGCCGAGCACCAATCCGAGCTGGTACAGGAATCGATTACCCGTGCCCGCCAGATCGAAGCGGCCTGGGGTGGTCGCCGCAAATAGCCACCACAGGTCCATAAGGGCTTGCCAGCGGCGTC
>DGNT01000003.1 GCA_002389055.1 Alcanivorax sp. UBA4485 | reverse complement strand
AGTTCAACGGCGAGGCGGAGTTCCACACCGTCCGCGACGTTCTGGCCGCGGTGGGCATCCCTGTTATCGCCAACGGTGATATCAATTCGCCACAAAAAGCCCAACGGATACTGGAAACCACGGGTGCCAGTGGTATCATGATCGGTCGCGCTGCCCAGGGTAATCCCTGGATCTTCCAGGACACCGTGCATTACCTGGATCACGGTCGGCTGCCCCCGGCGCCGAAGGTCGAAGACGTGGCTGAGCGCGTCCTCGCGCACCTGATCGACCTGCATCGCTTTTACGGGGACTACTCCGGCGTGCGCATCGCCCGTAAGCATCTGGGCTGGTATACGCAACATCTGCCCGGCGGAGAAGATTTTCGGCGCGGGTTCAACAAACTGGAAAAGGCCGGCCAACAACGGCGGGCCGTTGAGCAGTTTTTCCAACAGATCAGCGCCCTCGGCGACCGGATTCGAATCGGTGGCTACGGCGAGGTGTCTGCCCGGAACTCATTAGCCCGGAAAAAAGACGGAGCATTGGCCGCATGACCCTTTCTTCAATGAAGACCGCTGCTGCACGGACACTGACAGAAATGAATACCGCTGAATCGCGCAAACCCCATCTCACGCTGGCCCGCAGCGAAACCCACGACACGCTGCGCAACTGCGTGCGACGGTCCCTCGCCGATTATTTCAACCAGTTGGAAGGCGAGCCGGTCAGCGAGCTCTATCAGATGGTGCTGGCGGAAATGGAAATTCCTCTGCTTGAGAAAGTGCTCGAGTACACCCGCGGCAACCAGACCAAGGCCGCCGAGCTGCTGGGCCTGAACCGCGGCACGCTGCGCAAGAAACTCAAGCAATACGGCTTGCTCTGAACGCAACCCGTGACGACAGGGGCAGTTTTCGACTGCCCCTTTCTTATTTTTAAGGTGATCCCATGAGCAAGGCCGTTGAACGCGCGCTGATCAGCGTCTCGGATAAAACCGGCATCGTCGATTTCGCCCGCGCCCTCGCCGACCGGGGCGTGGAGCTGTTGTCCACCGGCGGCACTTTCCGCGCCATCCAGGAAGCCGGCATCTCGGTACGCGAAGTGTCCGACTACACCGGCTTCCCGGAAATGATGGACGGCCGGGTGAAAACCCTGCACCCCAAGGTGCACGGCGGTATTCTCGGCCGGCGCGGCCAGGACGATGCGGTAATGGCGGATAACGACATTCGCCCCATCGATCTGGTGGTGGTCAACCTCTACCCCTTTGAACAGACCGTGGCGCGGCCCGACTGCAGCCTCGAGGACGCCATCGAGAACATCGATATCGGCGGCCCTACCATGGTGCGTTCCGCGGCCAAGAACCACGCCCATGTGGGCATCGTCACCGACGCCGGCGATTACGCCCGCGTGCTCGACGACCTCAACGGCAACGGCGGCGCCCTGTCCGACGGCCTGCGTTTCGACCTGGCGATCAAGGCGTTCGAGCACACCGCCGCCTACGACAGCGCCATCGCCAACCACTTCGGCAAGCTGGTCGGCGAGGACAATCAGGATTTCCCGCGCACCATCAATCTGAATTTCAAGAAAGCGCAGAGCATGCGCTACGGCGAGAACCCCCATCAAAAGGCGGCGTTCTACGTCGAGCGCCAGCCGGGCCAGGCCTCCGTGGCCACCGCCCGCCAGCTGCAGGGCAAGGCGCTCAGCTACAACAACATCGCCGACACCGACGCCGCCCTGGAGTGCGTGAAGTCCTTCAGCAAACCGGCCTGCGTGATCGTCAAGCACGCCAACCCGTGCGGCGTGGCGGTCAGCCTGGAAGGCATCGACCAGGCCTACGAGCTGGCCTTCGCCACCGACCCGGAAAGCGCCTTCGGCGGCATCATCGCCTTTAACCGGGAGCTGGACGCGGCCACCGCCAAGGCGATTGTCGACCGCCAGTTCGTGGAAGTGATCATCGCGCCCAAGGTGTCCGAGGAGGCGCTGGCCATCACCGCCGCCAAGAAGAACGTGCGCGTCATGGTGTGCGGCGAATGGGACGGCGCGACGGCCGGGGGCCTGGACTACAAACGCGTCAACGGCGGCCTGCTGGTGCAGGACCGGGACGTGGGCATGATCACCGAGAAAGACCTCAAGGTGGTGACCAAGCGCGCGCCCACCGAAGCGGAGCTGCACGACGCTATCTTCGCCTGGAAGGTGGCGAAGTTCGTCAAATCCAACGCCATCGTGTACGCCAAGAACCGTCAGACCGTGGGCGTCGGCGCCGGCCAGATGAGCCGTGTGAATTCCGCGCGCATCGCCGCCATCAAGGCGGAGCACGCGGGCCTGGAAGTGGCCGGCTCGGTGATGGCCTCCGACGCCTTCTTTCCGTTCCGCGACGGCCTGGACAACGCCGGCAAGGCGGGCGTCCGCTGCGTGATCCAGCCGGGCGGCTCGATCCGCGACGAGGAAGTGATCGCCGCCGCCGACGAGGCGGACATCGCCATGGTGTTCACCGGCATGCGTCATTTCCGGCACTAAGCAAGCATAAGAGAATCGAGCCCATGAAAGTTCTGATCATCGGCGGCGGTGGCCGCGAGCACGCTCTGGCCTGGAAAGTAGCGCAAGCGGAACAGGTGGAGAAAGTGCTGGTGGCGCCGGGCAACGCCGGCACCGCCCGCGACGCCAAGCTGGAAAACGTGGCGCTGGACGTCAACGATCAGACCGGCCTGGCCGACCTGGCCGAACGGGAAGGCGTGGCGCTAACCATCGTCGGCCCGGAAGCGCCGCTGGTGGACGGCCTGGTGGACTACTTTCAGAGCCGCGGCCTGAAGTGCTTCGGCCCCGGCAAGGCCGCCGCCCAGCTGGAAGGCTCCAAGGCCTTCACCAAGGACTTTCTCGCCCGCCAGAACATTCCCACCGCCGCCTACGGCAACTTCACCGACGTGAACGAAGCGCTTGCCTATGTGCGCGAGCAGGGCGCACCGATCGTGATCAAGGCCGACGGCCTGGCCGCCGGCAAGGGCGTGATCGTGGCGATGACCCTGGACGAAGCGGAAGCCGCCGTGCGCGACATGCTCGACGGCAACAAATTCGGCGACGCCGGCCACCGGGTGGTGGTGGAGGAATTCCTCGACGGCGAGGAAGCCAGCTTCATCGTCATGGTGGACGGCGAGCACATCCTGCCGATGGCCACCAGCCAGGACCACAAGCGCGTCGGCGACGGCGACACCGGCCCCAACACCGGCGGCATGGGCGCCTACTCACCGGCGCCGGTGGTCACCGATCAGGT
>DGNT01000207.1 GCA_002389055.1 Alcanivorax sp. UBA4485 | reverse complement strand
CCGGGCTGGGATCACGCCGTGAACTGGAAACCTGGATCGCCGATGGGCGGGTTTCCGTGAACGGCCAGGTGGCGACGCTGGGAGACCGTGCGGAGCCGGAAGACACCATCAGAGTCGACGGCAGGATCATTCGAGTGAAGGCGGAAGAAGACATAGTTCGGCGCGTGATCATTTATCACAAGCCGGTCGGGGAAGTGTGCTCGCGGAACGATCCGCAGGGCCGCCCCACCGTGTTCGATAACCTCCCCAAGCTGCAGGGCATGCGCTGGGTGCAGGTGGGCCGTCTGGACATCAACACCACCGGGCTGATGCTGTTCACCACCGACGGGGAGCTGGCCCACCGGCTGATGCACCCGTCCAACGGCTTCGTGCGCGAGTACGCGGTGCGCGTGCACGGCGCCCTGAGCGAAGACAAGCGCAAGGCGATGCTGGACGGCGTGCTGCTCGAGGACGGTGTATCCAAATTCGACAGCATCGAAGACGCCGGCGGCGCCGACGAGGGCGCCAACCACTGGTACAAGGTGAGGCTGACCGGCGGCAAGTACCGGGAAGTGCGCCGCCTGTTCCAGTCCCAGGATCTGGAAGTGGCGCGTCTGATCCGCATCCGCTTCGGCGACCTGACGCTGCCGTCGTCGCTGCGCACCGGGCGCTGGCAGGAACTCAGTGAGCAGGAAATCAAGCCGCTCACTGAGCGCGTCGACCTGAAAGGCAAGAAATACACCGGCCTCTACGGCCGCGCCCGGCTGCGCCACCAGCGCGGCGACAAGCCGCCGCGCAAGCCGCGCCGCAACCCCTACCGCCGCTAAGGCAGCCGCATCAGCGCGCCCACCAGGGCGGGCAGGGCGGTCTCCACACGCAGGATCCGGCTGCCGAAACGGTGGCAGCCGAAGCCCTGCTGCTCCAGCAACGACACTTCGAACGGCGTCCAGCCGCCTTCCGGGCCGATCGCCAGGGTGGCCGGCTTGTCCAGACCGCGCGGCAGGTCCGGGAACGGCCCGGGGTGGGCCAGCAGGCGGCGTCCGGGGCCAGCCCACTGATCCAGGTCATCCTCCACGAAAGGCCGGAAGCGCGGCGCCAGCTGCAGCCTCGGCATCACCGGGTCGCCGGCCTGCTCCAGCCCCAGCAGTAATTTTTCCCGTAGCAGCTCACCCTTGAGGTTCGGCGTCTGCCAGTAGCTCTTGTCCACCTTGGCCGCGTTCACCAGCACGATGTTCTTGATGCCCAGGCTGGCGGCGTCCACCAGCAGGCGTTTGAGCATCTTGGGGCGGGGCAGGGCCAGCAGCAGGTTCAGGGGCAGGGTGGGCATGGGCTTCGAATCGACTTTAAAAGATATCTCTATCTCATTGTTTTTAATCGATTCTATCATCGCCTGCCCAGTGCCTTCGTTGAGCAGCCCGGCGCGGCAGTGGTCGCCCGGCGCGAGCTTGAGCACGGTGCGCACATGGGTGGCCTGGCGGTCGTTAAGACGCCATCGATCGCCGTCGAGGCGCTGGTCGGGGTGCAGCAATAACAGATTCATGGCGGCGGATTATGCCACACCCGCGGCCGCCGGCTGACGCAAACCGACTGCAACATGGCCATTCTGGCCCTTTGCCCGGGGTGCGCGGGTTGCTAGAGTGCGCAGCGTTATTCTCGCTGATGTGGAGAAACTCGCATGCAGTTTCAGGGCACCGAACAGTACGTTGCCACGGAAGATCTCAAAATGGCCGTTAACGCGGCCATCGCTTTGCAGCGTCCGTTGCTGATCAAGGGTGAGCCGGGCACCGGTAAAACCCTGCTCGCCGAACAGGTGGCGGAATCACTGGGCATGCCGCTGCTGGCCTGGCATATCAAATCCACCACCAAGGCCCAGCAGGGCCTGTACGAGTACGACGCGGTATCCCGTCTGCGCGACTCCCAGCTCGGCGCCGAAGGCGTCGAGGACGTGTCCAACTACATCAAGAAGGGCAAGCTCTGGCAGGCGTTCCAGGCCGAGGACCAGGTGGTGCTGTTGATCGATGAGATCGACAAGGCGGACATCGAATTCCCCAACGATCTGCTCCAGGAGCTGGATCGCATGGAGTTCTTCGTTTACGAGACCGGTGAAATGGTCCGCGCCGAGAAGCGCCCGATCGTGATCATCACCTCCAACAATGAGAAAGAGCTGCCCGACGCCTTCCTGCGCCGCTGCTTCTTCCATTACATCAATTTCCCCGATGCCAAGACCATGATGCAGATCGTGGACGTGCATTTCCCGGAAATTAAAAAGGAGCTGGTCACCGAGGCGCTGGAAATCTTCTTCGACCTGCGCAAAGTGCCGGGCATGAAGAAGAAGCCCTCCACCAGCGAGCTGATCGACTGGCTCAAGCTGCTGATGGCCGACGACATCCCCCAGGACATTCTGCGCAACCGCGACACCAAGACCGCGGTCCCGCCGCTGTACGGCGCCCTGGTCAAGAACGAAGCGGACGTACAGCTGCTGGAACGGCTGGCTTTCATGAGCCGCCGAGAACGGTAGATCCTTTAACCGATAGAGGTTTCTATGCTGATCGGTTTTTTCGAGGACCTGCGCGCCCATAAAGTGCCGGTGACGCTGCGCGAGCTGCTGGACCTGTTCGGCGCGCTCAAGCACCACGTGGCGTTCGGGTCCATCGAGGACTTCTACATGCTGTCGCGGACGGTGATGGTCAAGGACGAAAAGTACTATGACCGTTTCGACCGCGCCTTCGCGCACTATTTCGAGGGCCTGGAAAGCATCGAGCCGGGCTGGCTGAGCCAGACCATTCCCGAGGAATGGCTGCGCAAGCAGATGGAAAAGACCCTGTCCGC
>DGNT01000219.1 GCA_002389055.1 Alcanivorax sp. UBA4485 | reverse complement strand
CCAAACGCCGAGCCTACATGGACGTACTCGTGGCGTGTCCTGGACGGGCCCACCCGATCCCGGTGCGGGCTTTCTGGAGAGAAAAGTCTCTGGGATCCTGCGGGGCAACCTTTGCCGGGTGGCTAAAGCCACCCTTTCGCGGGCGGGGCCCGCTCCCACAAGCTCGCTCCCGCAAGGTATAAGCCAATCCCCGTCGCTGACTGAGGTGAATATAAAAAGCCGGCCGTCCCGGGGAAAGGACGGCCGGTAAGCGGAATGACGGAAGAGCGGGCGGCATTCCGCGTCAACGGTCTCCAGCACTCAGAGACTCAGCCGGTCGCGAATCCGCGATAGCGTCATCTCGCCGATGCCTTTCACCGCCATCAGCTGATCGACGGATTCAAACGGCCCTTCCCGGTCGCGCCAGGCGACGATCGAAGCGGCGGTCTTGGGGCCGATGCCTTTCAGGGTCTGCAGCTCTTCCACCCCGGCGTTGTTCAGGCTCACCGTGGTATCCACGGCGGCGGCACCGTCGCCGGCGCCTTCCGCTTCGGGGGCGGCCTGGGCGGCGGGCAGCCCGCCGGCAAGCAGCATCAGGCTGAGTAGCAGGGTTTGATACAGTTTTCGTCCATGGAGCTTCATCGTCCTTCCTCCTTATCGGTTTGGGTTAGGACGTTCTACTCTAGGCGGGACGGTGCGGCGGGGCTGTAAGCGAACGCGGTGACTTTTCGCGCTCTGATCAAGAAAGGCTTTGTAGGATATCGTCGACCGCGGCTGTGGGATTTTCCGCACGGGTAATGGGACGGCCGATCACCATGAAGTCCACGCCCCATTCGCGGGCCTGGGGCGGCGTCACCACCCGGCGCTGATCGTCACCGGCGCTGCCGGCCGGACGAATGCCGGGGGTCACCAGTGCGAAATCGTCACCGCAGGCGGCGCGCAGCATGGCGGCCTCGCGGGCCGAGCAGACCACACCGTCGAGACCGCTGTCCCGGGTCAGGGCCGCCAGGCGGCGTACCTGGTCCTCGGGTTCGTGGTCGATGCCGATTTCCACCAGGTCGGCCCGTTCCTGGCTGGTGAGCACGGTGACCGCGATCAATAGCGGCGCACGGTCATGGCCGCTCAGCGCCTCACGGGCGGCGAGCATCATGCGGCTGCCGCCGCTGGCATGGACGTTAACCATCCAGACACCCAGGTCGGCGGCGGCCTTGACGGCGCCGGCCACGGTGTTGGGAATGTCGTGGAACTTGAGATCCAGGAACACCTGGAAGCCCTTGTCGTGCAGGGCGCGCACCACCTCCGGTCCGCCCCGGGTGAACAGCTCCTTGCCCACTTTCACCCGCACTTTGGCCGGGTCGAGACGGTCCGCCATTGCCAGCGCCTGGTCCGGTTGCGGGTAGTCCAGGGCGACAATAATGGGGCTGGCGACAGTCACGGCTTAATCTCTCCTTCGGAGCGGGGTTTGATGGTGCCCCAGCGGCGGCAGCTGGGGCAGCGCCATTGCAGCAACGGGGTCTGGAACCCGCAACGGCGACACTGATAGACGGTTTTACCGCTGGTCAGCCGTTCGGTGAGCGCTTTGAGCAGGCCCAGGTGCTCGCGGGCCTCGCCTTCCGCCGACCCCTGCAGGTTCATGTCGATCAGGCGGTGCAGGCCGAGCACGGTGGGGTTGGCCTGCATGTAGTCGGCGATGAACTGCCCGGCCTCGCGGTCGCCGTAGCGCTCGCGCAGCTGCTCGGACAACAGCAGCACTCGGGCGGTGCTGGGTGTCTCGGCGCTGTAGTCGGCGAGCATGCGGATAAAGTCTTCTTCTTTTTCCAGCGCCTGGAAGCACTGGCGCAGCTCGGTGAGTACCTCGTCGAAAAAGTCCGGGTCCTGTTTCCAGATGCGGCGGAATGCCTCGATCGCCGCGTCCCAGTCTTCCTCGCGCATTTCCAGGCGCCCCTGCAGGACACTGGCTCGGACACAGTTTTTATCGAAACCGAGGGCCCGTCGCAGCATGCGGCGTGCCGGGTTGAGCTCGCTGCGGGCGATCTGCGCTTCCGCTTCCTCGCAGCAGTAGTGGGCCAGCACCGGGGCGATCTTGGGTTCTGATTTGACCAGGTACTCGCCCATGGAGATGGCGTTGGTCCAGTCACGCTCCTGCTCGTACAGATAGGTGAGCTGGCGAATCACCTGCTCGCGCTTCTCACACTCCTGGTCGAGCATCTCGAGCAGCACTTCCTCGGCGCGGTCGAACAGGCCGCCGGCGAGATAGTCCTCGGCCAGCTCCAGCTGAATCTGCTCCTGGGTGGCGCGGGGCAACTCGCCCTGCTCAAGAAGGTGGGAGTGAATCAGGGTGGCGCGATCGAACTCACCACGCTTGCGGAACAGGCGCGCCATGCTGAGATGCGTTTCCAGGGTCTGGTCGTTAACTTCCAGGCTGTTGAGCAGGGCCTGCACCGCCTTGTCCGGCTCTTCGTTAAGCAGGAAGTTAAGGCCGGCGACGTACTCCTGGGACAACGAATCCATGCGCCGGCGCTGGCGCCGTTTACCTTCACGACGGCCAAGGAAAAAGCCCGTGGCGATGGCGAAAAAGAACAGCGGAATGAGCCAAAGCGGTTCGCTCATGAACGGGGTCCGAACAGGCCACGCAACCCTTTCAGGCCGAGGCCGGTGACCAGCCCCGCCAGCAGGCCCAGCGCCAGCAGCAGCACCACCAGTGCCCCCAGCGTCACCTGGTATTGCCAGTCGGCGACGGGCACCGCCAGGGTCACCGGTTGGGTGTTGGCGGTGACGAACAGGAAAGCCGCCATGAAGATCAGCAGCAAAACCAGAATCAGAAAAATACGGTAAAGATTTCGCATCACATCGTCCTGCTGGGGCGATCAGCCGTTGGCGGCTTCGCCAGGGGCGTCATCGGCGTTGCGTTTATCGTCGCCATGGGTTCCGGACGACGCGTCGAACATGGAGTCGTTGACCCGTTCGCGCAGCTCTTTACCGGATTTGAAATGGGGGACGTACTTGCCATGCAGCTTGACGCTGGCGCCGGTCTTGGGATTACGGCCCACGCGAGGTGCACGGAAATGAAGGGAAAAACTGCCGAAACCGCGTATTTCGATGCGGCCCCCTTCAGCGAGGGTGTCGGCCATGTAGTCAATCAGGGTTTTTACGGCGAGCTCCACATCCCTGGGAGACAATTGCTGGTTATCCTTGGAAATACGGGCAATCAGTTTCGATTTGGTTAACGCTGACGCCATTGCAACCTACTCCCCTGGGCTCCCTGCCCAAGCGGGGCCGGCCTGATGGCCGGCCCCCGGGGAGGAGCCGTTATGACTCGTTGCTGTTTTCCATCTGCTTCTTGATCAGATCACCAATGGTCTTGGGCGCGTTGGCGTCCGGACCCTGGGTATCCAGTGCTTCCTTGTCCTGCACCTGATCTTTGGCGCGTACGGACAGGGTGATCACACGGTTCTTGCGATCGACGTTGGTGATGCGGGCTTCCACCTCGTCACCGACGCTGAGCACTTCGGTCGCATCGTTGACCTTGTCGCGGCTGAGTTCGCTGGCACGCAGGGATGCTTCCACGTTTTCCGCCAACTCCACGGTGGCGCCCTTGGCGTCCACTTCCGTTACCTTGCCTTTAACGATGGCGCCCTTCTCGTTTGCAGCAACATACTGAGCAAACGGATCATCTGTCAACTGCTTGATTCCAAGGGAAATTCTTTCCCGCTCGGCATCAATGGACAGTACCACGGTTTCCAGCTCGTCGCCCTTGTTGAAGTTGCGCACCGCCTCTTCGCCCTGCTCTTCCCAGGAGATGTCGGACAGGTGCACCAGGCCGTCGATGCCGCCTTCCAGGCCGATGAAGATACCAAAATCGGTGATCGACTTGATCTTGCCGCTGATGCGGTCGCCTTTCTGGTAGTTCTCGGAGAAGGATTCCCACGGGTTGGACTGGCACTGCTTGATACCCAGGGAGATACGACGACGGTCTTCGTCGATGTCCAGGATCATCACTTCCACTTCGTCGCCGATCTCGACAACCTTGGACGGGTGGATGTTCTTGTTGGTCCAGTCCATCTCGGACACGTGCACCAGACCTTCCACGCCTTCTTCGATTTCCGCGAAGCAGCCGTAGTCGGTGAGGTTGGTGACCCGGGCCTTGACGCGGGCACCTTCCGGGTACTTCTGCACGATATCGTGCCAGGGATCTTCGCCCAGCTGCTTGAGACCCAGGGAAACACGCATCTTCTCGCGGTCGAACTTGAGGACCTTGATTTCGATTTCCTGGCCCACTTCGACGATTTCGCTGGGATGCTTGATGCGCTTCCAGGCCATGTCGGTGATGTGCAGCAGGCCGTCGATGCCGCCCAGGTCGACGAACGCGCCGTAGTCGGTCAGGTTCTTGACGATACCCTTGACGACCATGCCTTCCTGCAGAGACTCGAGCAGCGCTTCGCGCTCGGCGGAGTGCTCGGCTTCCATGACAGCGCGGCGGGACACCACCACGTTGTTACGCTTGGGATCGAGCTTGATGACCTTGAAATCCAGGTCCTTGCCTTCCAGGTGGGTCACGTCGCGTACCGGACGGATGTCCACCAGAGAGCCGGGCAGGAACGCGCGGATCGGGCCGATATCGACGGTGAAGCCACCCTTCACCTTGCCGGAAATCTGACCTTTGACGATCTCGTCTTTGTCGAAAGCCACTTCCAGTTCGCCCCACACTTCGGCGCGCTTGGCCTTTTCGCGGGACAGACGGGTGAAGCCCATGCCGTCATCAATAGCGTCAACCGCCACTTCCACTTCATCGCCTTCGGCGATTTCCAGTTCACCGGTTTCGCTGATGAACTCGCCGCGGGCGATGATGCCCTCGGACTTGAGGCCGGCGTTAACGGTCACCCAGTCGCTGTCGATGGCGACCACGGTGCCTTTGATGATCGAACCACGGGCAACATCGAGGTCCTTAAGGCTTTCTTCAAAAAGTTCGGCAAAAGATTCAGTCATGGAGAAGTCTCACGGATACACATACCAACCAGCAGGCATGGGTTATTACTAAAAGGTCGCCGCCCCAAGCTGGTTTACTGTCAGGAGCCGGGCGACCTGTCACTTAACACTCATTGCGGGAGCGGCCCTGCCCGCGGGCCCCGCCTAATCGGGGTTGCCGCGGCCAGGGCCGCTCCTACGGATGAATACGGTTTTACCGCCTTCAGACCAGAGATCGGCGGGCGGCCTCATCGAGAATCGCGTCCACCACCTGTTCCACGGAAAGCGAGGTGGAATCAATCTCCACCGCGTCATCAGCGGGCTTCAGCGGTGCCACATCGCGGTTCATGTCCCGGTCGTCCCGGGTCTGGATGTCCTCGATAAGGGTCGCGAGGGTAGCATCAAAGCCCTTTTCCTTCAACTGGGCGTAGCGCCGGCGGGCGCGCTCCTCGGCGCTGGCGTTGAGGTAGATCTTGAG
>DGNT01000217.1 GCA_002389055.1 Alcanivorax sp. UBA4485 | reverse complement strand
CGAGACCCGCTTCCCGGATCCGGCCGCCAACCCGTACCTGTGCTTCGCGGCACTGATGATGGCCGGCCTGGACGGCATCAAGAACAAGATTCACCCGGGCGACGCCATGGACAAGGATCTCTACGATCTGCCGGCGGAAGAAGCCAAGGACATCCCCACCGTGGCGCACACCCTGACCATGGCGCTGGATGCTCTGGAAGCCGATCACGAGTTCCTGACCCAGGGCGACGTGTTCACCAAGGACATGCTGGAAGGCTACATCGAGCTCAAGCGCAGCGAAGTGGAGCGTCTCAACATGACCCCGCATCCGGTCGAGTTCGACATGTACTACAGCTGCTAAGCCTGACGGCGACCGCGGTCCCGAAAAGCCCGGCCTTCGCGCCGGGCTTTTTTGTGTTTGTGCGAGCGGGCCATGCCCGCGAAAGGGTGGCTTTTCAGCCACCCGGCGGGATGCCAGAGCCCCTCTGGCCGCAGTACAAAGAACCTCTCTGGTATCCTGCCGGCCGGCGTTGCCGGCCTTTCGCTTGCAGGCAAGCTCCTACAAGCCGGGCTCTTAGAGGTGTCGCGATGGATTTTGCGGGCCGGGCCCTTTTTTTGCGGGTACCCCGGCGTCAGAATCAAGGTCAGACCCAACAAGGATGAGACCCATGAAAATCTGGTGGCCCCTATTACTGTGCGTCATGCCACTACTGGCCGGCGCGCAAACAGAGAATGTCGACCGCCCCGATGAAGCCGGCGGCTCGAAAGGCATCTACCGCACCCTGGACGCCAACGGCAACGTGGTGTTCACCGACAACCCGCCGGACAAGAAGCGCGCCGAGGAAGTGAAGGTGGGGCCCACCAACACCATGGACAGTCCGCCGGTGGAGCGGCGCGCCGCATCCCGGGGCGATGCGCCGCCGGAACCGCCGGAGCCGCCGGACACCGGCTATGAGGCGGTGTCGATCACCGCGCCGGACGCCGGCGCCAACCTGCGCCTTCCCCAGGACAACCCGATCCAGGTGCAGGTGTCGCTGTCGCCGTCGCTGAAAAGCGGGCACCGGCTGGTGATTCTCGACAACGGCACGCCGCTCGAGGGCACCGCCATGGACTTTCCCAATCCCGGCGAGCACACCCTCATCGCGCAGGTGCGCGACGGTGACGGCACAGTGCTGATCGAGTCCAGGCCGGTGGTGTTCTACGTGATGCGCACCACCGCCGACAGCGGCGGCCAGGGCAAGGGTAAAGGGTCCGCCTTTCCCACCTTCGGCGGCCGGGCCGAGCGTGGCGGTTCCGCCACCACCGGCAGCGGGGCGGACCGGGGCGCCGGCGCCGATCGTGGCAGCGGCGCCGCCGTGGGCGGCAGCGCCCAGCGCGTTGTCCGCCCCTCCGGAGACTGAAGCCAGCACCCGCCGCACCAAAAGTGTGCACTGCCCCACCATACCTCCTAGACTGCACCGTGACAGACGCGTCCTTCACCCGCCTGCTGCCCTGTGAGGGCGCTATTCCGGGTGGCCTGATAATTGCTTATGCCCTGTTATGGCCCGAACTATGACGACAGACACGGTGCTGCAGAAACGGCTGCTGGATCATCTCCGTACCGCGGTAATGATGCTCGACGGCGACCTGCGTGTGCGCTACCTCAACCCCGCGGCGGAAATGCTGCTGGCGACCAGTGCCTCACGCATCGTCGGGCAGCGGCTGCCGGAGTACTTTTTCGACGACGCGGACGCGCGCTCTGCCCTGCAACAGTGCATGGACCAGGGGCATCCTTTCACGCGCCGCGAAGCCCGCCTTAACGTGGCACCGGGCCAGCAGGCGATGGTCGATTACAGCGTCAGCCCGATCCACGAGCGCGGCCAGAGCATGGCGCTGCTGGTGGAAATGCAGTCTCTGGACCGGCTGCTGCGTATTACCCGCGAAGAGGGCTTGATGCACGCCCACCAGGCCACGCGCGCTCTGGTGCGCGGCGTCGCCCATGAGATCAAGAACCCCCTGGGCGGCATTCGCGGCGCTGCTCAGCTTCTCGAGCGGGCCTTGCCCGACCCGGAGCTGGCGGAATACACCCGCGTGATCATCGACGAGGCGGACCGCCTGCGCTCGGTGGCGGACCGGATGCTGGGGCCGCGCAAGCCGCCGGCGTTCGCGCCGGTCAACATCCACGAATGCCTGGAGCATGTGCGTCAGTTGCTGCTGGCGGAGTACCCGGACGGGGTGCAGCTGCGCCGTGATTACGACGTCAGCTTGCCGGAGGTGATCGCCGACCGGGACCAGCTGATCCAGGTGTTGCTGAACCTGATGCGTAACGCCATGCAGGCGCTGCTGGAGGCCGGCACCGAAGACGCCCGCGTGGTGATGCGCACCCGCGCGCTGCGCCAGTTCACCATCGGCGTGCAGCGCCACCGGCTGGTGCTGAAGGTGGACATTGAAGACAACGGCCCGGGGATTTCCCAGGAGCTCCAGGAAACGATTTTTTATCCCATGGTCAGCGGGCGGGCCAATGGCTCGGGGCTGGGGTTGTCGATCGCCCAGTCGATCATCAGCCAGCATCAGGGGTTGATTGAATGCGACAGCGAGCCCGGGCGTACCTGCTTCAGCCTGCTGCTGCCCATGGAACCGGTGGATACAACGGAGAGTAAAGGATCATGACCGCAACCATTTGGGTGATCGACGACGACCGCTCCATTCGCTGGGTGCTGGAAAAGGCGCTCGGCCAGGAGGGCTACCAGCCGGTGTGTTTCGAAGACGCCGACGAAGCCCTCAACCAGCTCGACGAGGGCGGCACCGAGCCCGACGTGCTGATTTCCGACGTGCGCATGCCGGGCACCGACGGTTTGCGCATGCTCAAGATTCTGCAGCGCAAGAACCCCAATCTGCCGGTGATCATCATGACCGCCCATTCCGACCTGGATTCGGCGGTGGCGTCCTACCAGGGCGGGGCGTTCGAATACCTGCCCAAGCCGTTCGACGTGGACGAGGCGGTGGCGCTGGTCAAGCGCGCGATCAAGCACCGTAAGGAAAACGACGAGGAGTTCGTGGCGCCGGCGCCGGAAACGCCCACCGAGATTATCGGCGAGGCGCCCGCCATGCAGGAGGTCTTCCGCGCCATCGGCCGGCTCAGCCACTCCAACGTGACGGTGCTGATCAACGGCCAGTCGGGCACCGGTAAAGAGCTGGTGGCCCGGGCGCTGCACCGCCATTCCATGCGCCGAGAGAAAAACTTCGTGGCGCTGAATATGGCGGCGATCCCCAAGGACCTGATCGAATCGGAACTGTTCGGCCACGAGAAAGGCGCCTTCACCGGCGCCAACAGCCAGCGGGTCGGGCGTTTCGAGCAGTCCAACGGCGGCACCCTGTTTCTCGATGAAATCGGTGACATGCCCCTGGAAGCGCAGACCCGGCTGCTGCGCGTGCTGCAGGAAAACGAATTCTACCGGGTGGGCGGCACCACGCCGATCCATGTGGATGTGCGCATCATCGCCGCCACCCACCAGGACCTGGAAAAGCTGGTTCGCGACGGCGACTTCCGGGAAGACCTGTTCCACCGCCTGAACGTGATCCGCATTCATATTCCGCGTCTCGCCGAGCGCCGCGAGGACATTCCCGCCCTGGCCGGCTATTTTCTCCAGCACGCGGCCCAGGAGCTGGGGGTCGATCCCAAGGTGCTGCACAAGGACACCGAAAAGTATCTGGCCGCCATGCCCTGGCCGGGCAACGTGCGGCAATTGGAAAACACCTGCCGCTGGCTGACGGTGATGGCTTCCGGCCGGGAAGTGCTGGTCGACGATCTGCCCCCGGAGCTGCGCCAGAGTGGCAGCAAGCCCACGGAAACCGGCGGCGACTGGCTCAAATCACTGCGCCATTGGGCCGACCGGGCGCTGGCCCGTGGCGACCGTGGCATCCTCGAGCAGGCGGTGCCGGCGTTCGAGCGCACCATGATCGAAGTGGCCCTGCAGCACACCGGCGGCCGCAAGCGCGACGCCGCCGGGCTGCTCGGCTGGGGCCGCAACACCCTCACCCGCAAGATCAAGGAACTGGACATGGAAGCGGAGTTCAGCGGCGACGACTAACCGCCCGGATGGTAACGGCCCTGGAGGGCGGGCGCTGTGGGAGCGAGCCAAGCCCGCGAAAGGCCGGCAAAGCCGGCCGGCTGGATCCCAGAGGCCCGTCTATTCCTTCAAACCACGCGCTTCCAGATCCACTAACACCCAATCCCCATCCGCTTCGCGCCAACGACTCCGCACCCGGAAACTGTCCGCATCCTCCGGCAGCGTGGCGCGACCACCCCACACCAGAGCGTTAAACGTGACCTCCGCGTCGCGCAAGGTCACGGAATCAAGCGCCACATCCACGTTGAGAAAACTGACCTGGCGCTTGGGGTAGCGCAGGAACACGCCGACCAGACGGCGGCCGGCGTCCTTGCGATTCAGGTTTCGGTAGCGGAAATCTTCCGCCAGGCGATCCATGACCGCACCGGTGTCGCCGTTTTCCAGGCTGTTTTCCAGCGCCGCCACGGCCTTGCGCAGGGCCGCCTCCGGCGGCGGCGTCTCGCAGCCGACAAGCAGCGGTTGCAGGGCCACCAGCAGACAGTATGCTGTCAGCCGAGCCCAGCGGCGGATTTCACGCATGTCATTATTCCCCCCAATCGAGCCCTACCATCGCCAGTATCTGGATGTGGGCGACGACCATTTATTGTACGTGGAGCAAAGCGGCAACCCGGACGGTGAGCCCGTGGTGGCCCTGCACGGCGGTCCCGGTGGCGGCAGCTCGCCGTTGCTGCGGCGGCTGTTCGACCCGCGGCGCTACCGCATCGTGGTGTTCGATCAGCGCGGCGCCGGACGCAGCCGGCCCTACGCCAGCACCGAGCATAACACCCTGCCGGATCTGGTCGCCGACCTGGAGCGCATCCGCGAGCACCTGATGATTCCCCGCTGGCGGATGGTGCTGGGCGGCTCCTGGGGCGTCACCCTGGCGCTGGCCTACGCGCTGGATTTTCCTTCGCGGGTGGCGTCCCTGGTGCTGCGCGGCGTGTTCCTGTGCCGGCAACAGGACATCGACTGGCTCTACACCGACCGGGGCGCGGCGCGCTTTTACCCGGATCTGTGGGCGCGCCTGCTGGAAGCGCTGCCGCCCGGCGACGGCGACCTGGTCACCCGTTACCACCGTGCGCTGCCCGGGCCGGACGGCGAACGTCTGGCCCGGGAATGGACGCTGTGGGAAGCGCGCCTGTCGAGCCTCAACCCGCCGCCGGAGATCAACGTCGACCACAACGCCCGCGCTATGGCGCAGCTGGAAACCCACTATTTCGTCAACGGCGGTTTTCTGGAGCGTCCGATTTTGCCGCGCGTCGGCGCGCTCACCTGCCCGGTGGAAATCGTGCACGGCCGCTATGACATGGTGTGCCCGCCGGAGCAGGCCTGGCTGCTGCATCAGGCGCTGCCCGACAGCCGCCTCAACTGGGTGCCGGCGGCGGGGCACAGCAGCGCCGAGCCGGCCATCGCCGAAGCCTTGGTGACGGCGGTCAGGCGCCTGGGGCGGCGGGGCTGAGAATCAGCAGGTAATCGCGGCGGGCGTTGTATACCGGCAGTGGCCGGCTGGAGGGCTCGTCGCCCTGGTAGTCCACCCGGGATTCGGTGGCGCCGTTGAAGCGCAATATCCGCCCCTCGTCGTCGGCGGCCAGGGTCCAGCCCGGTGTGAGCCCGGCGCGCAGCCTCTCCAGCGGCCACAGTGCCAGCTGCAGGTCGGCGATCAGATCGTCCGCCGACACCTCCGGCGGCAAATACGGCGTGCGTTTCACGTTCAGCCGCCCCTGCCCGTACTGCATTTCCACCATCAGCCGGCCCCCTTCGTCGGTGATCGTGATGCGGGTGCTGTCCGGCGTCAGGCTGAGGCGCGCGTACGCATAATGGATACGCTCGCCGAGGCGAATTTCCAGGTCGCGCTCGATTTCCCGGTACTCACCGAATGTCGCCGCCGGCGGGCGGGCTCCTCGCACCGGCTCGCTCCATAGCTGACAACCGCCCGAAAACAGGGTGGCGAACAACAGAATCAGCGCCGCGAGGCGTGGCGGACGAAGCAACGGGTGAGGCATCGAAAAAGTATGACCGGTTCCGGGTTTTGACGAAAGCCACCCGGCTTTGTACATTCCGGGATCACGAATAAAAAGGAATCACATCATGATCAAGAATAGCTTGGGGTTGTGCCTGCTGGCACTGGTTTTGACCGCCTGCACCAGCGCGCCGTTGCATAACATGACCGGCGTGGCCGTGCCCGAGAAAGCGGACGGCGAGGGGCTCACTCTGAATCAGGTGAAGGCGGCGGTGATGCGCGGCTGTGTCGGCAAGGGCTGGACGCCGCGGGTCGAGGAGCCGGGCCTGATTCATTGCTCCATCACCGTGCGCACCCACAGCGCCGAAGTGGCGATTCCGTTCACCGCCAGTGAATACGACATCCGCTACGTGGACAGCGTGAACCTGGACGCGGACGGCCAGGGTCACATTCATCGCAATTACAATAATTGGGTGAGCAACCTGTCCGGTTCCATCCAGCAGGAACTGTTGCGCCAGGCCTACGACCTGTAGCGTCTCAACCGGGCCAGCGGCGGAAAATCAGCGAGGTGTTGATGCCGCCGAACGCGAAGTTGTTGCTCATCGCGTACTCGCAGTCCAGTTCACGACCGGCCCCGGTAATGTAGTCCAGCGCGCCGCATTCCGGGTCCACGTTTTCCAGATTGGCGTTGGGGTGGAACCAGCCCTGACGCATCATTTCGATCGACAGCCAGGCTTCCAGGGCGCCGCAGGCGCCCAGCGTGTGGCCGGTGTAGCTTTTCAGCGAACTGATCGGCACGCCGCCGCCCAGCACTTCCCGGGTGGCCTGGGTCTCGGCCACGTCGCCGCGGGCGGTGGCGGTGCCGTGGGCGCTCACATAGCCGATGCGCTCCGCCTCCAGCCCGGCGCTGTCCAGCGCCAGCCGCATGGCCGTGGCCATGGTCGACTGGTTGGGCTGAGTCACATGGCGGCCGTCGCTGTTGGTGCCGTACCCGACGATCTCCGCGAGGATGGGCGCGCCGCGCGCCTGGGCGTGCTCCAGGGATTCCAGCACCAGCGCGCCGGCGCCTTCGCCGACCACCAGGCCGTCCCGGTCGCGGTCGAAGGGGCGCGGCGAACGGGAAGGGTGGTCGTTGTCCTGGCTGGCGGCGAACAGGGTGTCGAACACCGCCGCCTGGGTGGGGCAAAGCTCCTCGGCGCCGCCGGCCACCATCACATCCTGCAGGCCGAAACGGATCGCCTCCCAGGCGTAGCCGATACCCTGGCTGCCCGAGGTGCAGGCACTGGACGTGGTGTGCACGCGCCCCTGCAGCCCGAAGTAAACGCCGATATTCACCGCCGTGGTGTGCGACATCATCTTCAGATACGAGTTGGCGTTCAGCCCCAGGGTGGAGCGGTGGATCAGCATACCGCCGAAATCCGCCACCGCCGCGGTGCTGCCCGCCGAGCTGCCGTAGGCGACGCCGGCGCGGCCGCTGGTCAGTACCGGCTCGCCGAGCAGGCCGGCCTGTTCCAGGGCCTGCTCGGCCACATGGGTGGCCATCTGCGCCACGCGGCCCATGGAACGGGTTTTCTTGCGGTTGAAATGGGCCGGCGGGTGAAACATGGCCGGGGCGCCCAGTTGTGTATCCAGGCCTTCGTAGTTCACCCAGTCGGGCATCTGCCGGATGCCGGTGCGGCCGGCGCGCAGGTTGCCGAGGATGGCTGGCCAGTCGTTACCCAGCGGCGAAATACCGGCCATCCCCGTGACCACCACTCTCTGCATTACCGTTTCCCCTGTTTGTTGTTATCGGTCAGCACAGCCCGCCGTTGACGGCGATCACCTGACGGGTGATGTAGCCCGCGTCCTCGGACATCAGGAAGGCCACCGTGGCGGCCACTTCCCGGGGCTGCCCAACCCGGCGGGCGGGAATCATTTTTTTGATTTCTTCCAGCGGCAGCTCGTCGGTCATGTCCGTTTCGATCAGCCCCGGCGCCACGCAGTTGACCGTGATCTGACGCTTGCCCAGCTCTAGGGCCAGTGCTTTGCTGGCGCCGATCAGCCCGGCTTTGGCGGCGCTGTAGTTCACCTGGCCGCGGTTGCCGATCAGCCCGGACACCGAGGACAGCACCACGATGCGGCCCGGCGCCCGGCGCCGCACCATGGGCATTACCAAAGGGTGCAGCACGTTGTAGAAACCGTCCAGGTTGGTGTGCACCACCCGGTCCCAGTCGTCGCCGGTGAGGGCGGGGAAGGCGTTGTCGGCGCTCAGCCCGGCGTTGCAGACCACGCCGTAGTAGGCGCCGTGTTGCGCCACGTCTTGCTCCAGCGCGGCGCGGGCGGCGTCCCGGTCCGCGATGTCGAACGCCAGGGTGCGGCATTGGCGGCCGTGGGCACGGATCTGGTCGGCCACCTGTTGCGCTTCCTCGCCGCTTTGCCGGTAGTGAACCACCAGGTCGTAGCCTCGCTCCGCCAGGGTCAGGGCGATGGCCCGGCCGATACCACGGCTGGCGCCGGTGACCAGGACGCTGGGCACGGTTGTCTCAGTCATGAATGTCTCGCAAATATTGGTCGCTGTCTTGAGGTTGGAAAACGTTCAGCCGGGCTTCGGCGCAGCGGCGCCCCTGGCGATCTTCCAGGGCGCATTCGAACACGCCCATGCCGCCGTTGTCCTGCAGTAGCTTGCGTACCGTGACGGTCAGCGACGCGCCCACGGTGAACTCGCCGCGGGAATAGGTGAAGCGCCGGCTGCCGAGCAGAAAGCCAAGCTGAACCGGGCGTTGTTCCAGATGGGCGTGCCAGCCGGCGAAGGCGGCGATCGCCTGTGCCATGTACTCCATGCCGACCCAGGCCGGCACCCGGTCGCCGTGGTTGTAGAGGCCGTCGGCGCGCACCGTGAGCGCCGCGCTGAGGCTGTCCTGGTCCGCCGTCAGGATGCGGTCGAGCAGCACCAGGTCGCCGCTGTGCGGCACCAGGGTGTCCACCGGCGGGAAACGCGGGTCACTCATCCGGCCTCCAGCATCAGCGAAAGATTGTTGCCGCCGAACGCGAAGGAATTACTCAGGCAGCGCCGCAGCGTTGCCGGGTAGCGCCCATCCCCGACCAGATCCAGGGCCGGCAGGTCCGGGTCATAGTCGCCGTCGAAGCGGTGCGGCGGCAGCGGGCCCCGTGGGTGGTTGAGCAACAGCCAGCAGAAGGCCGCTTCCAGGGCCCCGGCGGCGCCCAGGCAATGGCCGGTGAGCGCCTTGGTGGCGCTGCTCGGCGGCGGCTGCTGGAACACCCGGTTTATCGCGCGGGCTTCCATGATGTCGTTCTGCGGTGTGGCGGTACCGTGCAGGTTCAGGTAATCGACCTGCTCCGCCGCCGCGCCGGCGTCGTCCAGCGCCGCTTGCATGGCGGTCACCGCGCCGTCGCCTTGCGGGTCGGGGCCGGAAATATGGTGGGCGTCGGAGCTGGCGCCGACGCCGCTCAGCGTGACCGGCCCGGGCTCCCGCGAGAGCAGGAACAGCGCCGCGCCCTCGCCGATGTTGATGCCGTCTCGGTGCACGCTGAACGGGTTGCAGAGCCGGTCGCTGACCGCGCCGAGACTGTGGAACCCCTGCACCGTCAGGCCGCAAAGGCTGTCGGCGCCGCCGGCGATCACCAGGTCGCAGAGGTCATTGCGAATCAAGGCGCGGGCACTGGCCAGCGCCCGGCCGCTGGAAGAGCAGGCGGTGGACAGCGTCAGCGACGGGCCGTCCAGCCCCAGGTGGCGGGCCAGAAAATCCGCGCCCGCACCCAACTGCTGCTGGTGATAATGATACTCGGCCGGCGCCGGCTCACCGGCACGCCACTGCCGCAGGACCTGTTCGCCCTGGTCGATGCCGGCGGTGCTGGTGCCCAGCACCACGCCGATGCGGGCGCGGTCCAGGCCCCGTGACAGGCGTTGAAACGCCGGCCGCAATTGTTCAAACGCGGCCAACAGCAGCTGATTGTTGCGGCACTGGTATTCCGCCATCGACGCCGGCAGTGCCGGCGGCTCTGCGTCCACGCGCCCGAGCGGGCTGGGGTGCCCGGGGTGCCACTGGTCGCTGACCACCAGACCCGAACGGTCGCCGGCCACCAGTCGCCGGTAGACCGTCTCCGTGTCATTGCCGAGCGGGCAGAGCAGGCCCAGTTGGTTGAGATACACCGAAGTCATTGCGCGCCTTGGGGTTGCAGCGGGGTTATCGTCAGGCGATAGCCGTGGTGAATATTGTCCAGGGTGGCGGGGCCTTGCCAGCCGTCACGCTTCTGATAGCGCACCCGGGCCTCCAGCCGCGCGCCATTATAAAGGGCGCGGCCCTGTTCTTCCTGCTCCAGGCGCCAGGGCGTGGGCAGGGCCGCCCGTAACGATTCAAGCGGCCAGAATACCAGCTGGATGTCCGCCAGGATAAGCCGCGCCGGCACTTGCCGGGGCAACAGCGGCGAACGGGTGACCGTGAGATCGTCGGCGGTCTGGCGCAGTTGCAGAACCGGTACGCCGGTTTCGGTGAGCGCCACCACCCGGGTTTCCCCGGGGAGGGTGCGGAGGACGGCGTGCAGGTTTTGCACCTGCTCGCCCCGCTCGATGCGCAGGCGGTGTTCAAGCTGCCGGCTGCTGTCCAGCGGTGCTGCCAGGGGGCGCTCCGCCGGGGGCCACCAGGACTGGCAACCGCTTAGGCCGAGACCGCCGGCCAGCAGCAGCGCCAGGGCGGTCAGACGTCCGGCGCGCATAGTTCCGCCAAGGCGTTGAGGCGCCGTTCGTGGTGTTTCACGAAAGGGTTGTTCCGGTCCCAGGCGTAGCCGGCCAGGATCGAACAGACCATTCGCTTGATGTCTTCCGGTGGGTCGCGATGGAAGATGACGTTCTGAAAGCGGCCGTCGTACCAGCCGGTGACGTAGCTGCGGAAGGTGTCCACGCCCTGCTGCAGCGGTTCGGCGAAGTCCGCCCGCCAGTCCACCGGCTCGCCGCTCAATTGCCGGTCGAGAACGGCGGCGGCCAGGCTGGCGGAACGCAGCGCGATGGTGACGCCGGAGGAAAACACCGGGTCCAGAAATTCGCCGGCGTTGCCGAGCAGCGCGAAGCCGTCGCCGTGCAGGCTGCGTACCGAGGCCGCGTAGCCGCCCTGGCGGCGGGCGGGCATCAACGGGTGGGCGTTGGCGAGCAGGCGCCGCAGCCCGGTGTCGCCGTCGATTGCCGCGCGCAGGCAAGCGTCGTTGTCCGCGGGCAGCGGCTGGAAGAAATCGTCCGGGCCCACCACGCCCACCGAGGCCTTGCCATCGGGGAACGGGATCAGCCAGAACCAGACGTCGGTGCGCTGTTCGTGAACGGTGATCAGAATCTTGTCGCGATCAAAGTCGGGGTCGTCGATGCCGTCCTGGAAATGGGCGAACACGGCCTGGCGGGCCGGAAATCCGCTCGGGCGCTCCAGGTCCAGCAGCCGGGGCAGCACCCGACCGAAGCCGCTGGCGTCCAGGGCGAAGCGGGCGCGCAGCGTTTCTTCGCTGCCATCCTCATGGCGCAGACGCGCCTCAACGCCGTCGGCACCGGGCTGGAACGCCTCCAGGTTGATGCCAAAGCGCACGGTGACGCCCTGCAGGCGGGCCTGGTCGGCGAGAATCTGGTCGAAGCGGGCCCGTTCCACCTGATAGGTATAGCCCCAGCCCGGCGAGAACTTTTCATCGAAACGAAATTGCGTGCGCCGCTCGCCCCAGGCGAAGGCGGCGCCGTTTTTAAGCTGGAAACCGGCCGCCTCCACCGCTTCCAGCATGCCGGCTTCGTGCAGGTAGGCCATGCACTGGGGGAGCAGACTTTCGCCGATGGAGAAACGCGGGAAGTGCTGCTTCTCCACCACCCGCACCCGGTGCCCGGCACGGTGCAGCAGGGTGGCGGCGACGGCGCCGGCGGGGCCGGCACCGATCACCAGCACATCGGTGTCGAAACTCATGGGCGTGCTCCCGGTTGCGTGTCCGGTTGAGGGGGGGCGGCCAGCAACGGCGCGATCAGCGCCGCGGCGGCGATGCCGAGTAACAGCGTGAGGCCGAAATCCGCCACCAGCCGGGTGGCACTGAGGCTGAGCAGGCCGAAGCTGAGACTGGTGGTGGCCGCCGACAGCAGCACCGCGAGGGCCGCCGCGTCGCGCCGCTTTTCCGGCTGGCTGAAGAAAATAGCGTAGTCGATACCGATGCCCAGCAACAGGTACAGCGCCAGCACCGTGATCAGGCCGAAGCCGCCCTGCAGCCAGCCCAGCGCCGCCAGCGCCACCACGGACGCCAGCGCCGGCACCCCGAGCAGGCGCAGCGCCCTCGCCGGTCCGCGCGCCAGCGCCAGCACCAGGCCGCTGAGCAAATAGGCCCCCAGCAACAGCCAGGCGAGATGCTCGCGCAGGGTCGCCAGCATGCCGCTGACCGCCCCGGCCCGGTCGATGAAGTAACGCCCCCGGCCCGCCGCGGCCAGCCCCGCCACGGTGTCGCGGTCGCGCAGCCCGGCGAGCTGGACCAGGCTGGTGCAGCCGTTTCGATCGCAGCCGCCCCATTGTCCGCGCAGGCTGTCGTCGTTCACCGCCGCCAGCCAGCCGTCCAGGGACAGGCTGTTGCCGGCGGCGTCTTCCAGGGCCTGCTGCTGCCGGGCGAGGGCGGCCTCGCCGAGGCCCAGTTGCTGCAGGTAGTCCGCGAAGCGCGGGTGGTGGTAGAGCCGTTCGCCAAGCGTCTGGCGCAGAGCCTGTTGTTGCCCTTCGGGTTGCCACAGCGCACTGATGGCGCGATAGCTGTCCAGCGCGCCGTGCTCGCTTATGAGCGCGTCCAGTTCACCGGCGAGGTCGCGCTCCCGTTGCCACCATTGGGCCGGCGTCTCGCCGTGGACGATGAAATAGCGGCTGTCGCCCCGGGGCAGTAGCGCCTGGATCCGTTCACCCTGGGCTTCCAGCCAGGCCGGCGGGCTCTGGTAGTGACGCACATCGTCGTCCGGGGTGAGCCGCCACAGGCCGGTGGCGAGCAGTGCCGCCGCCGCCAGCAGAAGAACCGGCCGGTGGTGCCGGCACCAGGCCGGCCACTGTCGGCGCCAGCGGCCCACGCGGGCCAGCAAACGCTGGCGCGGCGGCGGCGCCCGACCGCTGAGCGCCGGCACCGCCAGCATGACCGTGAGCCAGGCGCCGCTTAACCCGACCGCCGAAAACACCGCCACCTGACGCAGGCCCGGGAAGGCCGCCAGGCCCATGGCCAGGTAACCGAGCACGCTGCTGATGAGCGCCAGGGCCAGCGGTGCCGCCAGGTGCCGGCGCAGGGTGCGCGGTGCCACGCCGGGCTGATCCAGTCGCTGGCAGAAAAAGTGAATGCCGTAGTCCACCGCCACGCCGATCAAACCGGCGCCGAACACCAGGCCGAGAAGGTGGATCTGGCCGAACACCCAGAGCGTGGCGGCCAGCCCGCACAGCAGGCCGGTGGCGACGCTGGCCAGGGCCAGCAACATCGGTCGGGGTCCGCCGAACAGCACCAGGAACAGCGTCGCCACCGCCGCCAGGGAAAACAGCCCCACCGTGCTCATTTCCCGGCGCGCGCTGTCGGCGCCGGCGGCGGTGTACAAGGGCGCGCCGGTGACCAGTGAATCCGGCCAGCGCTGCTGAACGTCGTTGCTTACCGACAGCAGCGGGCTTTGCCGGTCCAGGGCGAAGCCGCCGGCGCGCACGGTGGCGGTGGTCAGCGCCCAGTAACGGCCGTCGGCGGTGGCGAGCGGTATGCCGTCTTCCAGCTCCAGGGTGAACGGCGCCAGCGCTTGCAGGTAATGCTCGAACAGGAACAGCGGATCGTCGCGCCACTGGTCGCCGGACAGGCCGAAGGGGCCGAATACCCGCGCCAGGGCGTTATCAATCAGGGCCTGCGGGTCGTTCTCCAGGCGTTGTCGGTCCCGTGGGGCGAGCAACTGAAAGCGATAGGGCCGCAACGCCTGGTAACGCTGCTGCAGACGGGTCGGGTCCAGGTTCGGGCCCACCTCACTGAACAGATCGCTTTGTTTCAGCATGGCGCGCAGCGCGCGGCCGTGGGCGGCGGCGCCGGCGGCGTTCTCGGCGGGGACCAGCCACAGGGTGCGGTCGGTGAAACGGTCCTGGTGCTGCTCGGCGAGGGCGCGGGCGTTGGCCGGCAGCTGGTCCTGCGGCAGCATCGACAGTAAATTGCTGTCCAGCCAGGCGCCTTGCAGTTTCACCGCGCAGGCGCCGGCGGCGAGGCCGACCAGCAGCAGCCACAGCAGTGGCCCGCGGCTAACGCGGCGCGGCAAAGCGGCGTTCCTCGGCGTCGCTGAGCGTGTCCGGGTACTCGATGTTGCTTAAGCGGGTAACGCTGTAGTCGCCGTTGGGATAGTCGAGCCGGAAAAACTCCGGGCCCTGCTCGCCGCCCAGACGAATGCCGGCAAGTACCCGGGCCAGGGTGTCGTTACGCGGCGTGAGATCCAGCCGCCATTGGTCGCCTTCCTCGCGGGCCTGGATGCGGAAGTGCGGTTTGAGCGCTTCGATGTCGCCGGACAGGACCGCCATCAGGCGGCGGGCGAAGGCTTCGCCGCCGGGCAGGGTATCCGCCTGGCCGTTACTGTAGAGCGTGCCGTCGATCAGTTTGATTTCGCTTTCGAACGGCGTGCGTACCCGCCACAGCAGGCCCCGCTCGCCGGCCAGTAACAGATCGCCGGTGGCGGTGAGCGGCTTCGGCAACAGCGCCAGGTGCTGCTGCTGGCGGAAGTCGGCGCGCAGGATCGGCGCATCGGGCAGGCGTTCGGCGACCTGCTCCAGGGTCAGTTCGCCGGCGCTGACGACGGTGCCGGCGAGCAGAAGCAAACACGCGATCAGGGCTTTCATGCGCTGACCCCCAGGCGTTCCAGTAGCACCGGCGGCGAGGCGTACAGCATCTCGCCGGAGGCCACGTCCACCGCCACCTGGATACTGTGACCACGGGTCAGGCGCACGCCCTCCTGGTCGCGGATCAGGTAGCTGATCTTCAGGCGGTTTTCCCATTCGCGCACCGTGGCGGTGACGGTCACCCGCTGGCCGAACCGGGCCGGGCGCGCGTAGCGCAGGTGCAGATCGATCACCGGCCAGGCGTAGCCGGAATCGCGCATTTGCGGGTAGTTGTAGTCGAACTGGTCGAGCAGCGCGCAGCGGGCGATTTCGAAGTACTTGACGTAGTGGCCATGCCAGGCCACTTCCATCATGTCCACGTCGTGGAAGGGAATCTCGATCTCCACGCTGTGTTGCAGGCGCGCTTCAGGGGTGCGGCTCATAAAGACTCCAATGCCGTTCGCGGATGCGCGTCAGCGTGCCGCGCAGTTCGTGCTCCAGGGGGCGGTCCTCGATCAGCGGCGAGCTATCCCGTCGCACCGCCACCAGCGTTTCCGCCAGCGCTTCGGGCGGCGCCGCGCCGTCGCGGGCCTGGCGCAGCTCCGCCGCCTGGCAGACCGCCAGTAGCGCCGCCGCCGACACCTGCTCGGTCAGGGCCAGCACGCGCAGGGCGTCGCGGGCGGCGATGGTGCCCATGCTGACTTTATCCTGATTGTGGCACTCCGTGGAGCGCGAGAAGCTGGTGGCCGGCATGGTCAGTTTCAGTGCCTCGGCGGTCCAGGCGGACGCGCCGATCTGCACCGCCTTGAAGCCGTGGTTGATGCAGGCGCGCGGGCCTTCCACGGCGGACAGATTGGCGGGCAGGCCCTGGTTGAATTTCGGGTCCACCAATTGCGCCAGTTGCCGGTCGAGCAGGTCGGCGACGCTGGCGGTGGCGGTTTTCAGGCTGTCCATGGCCTGGCCGATATGGCCGCCGTAGAAGTGACCGCCGTGCAGCACCCGTTGGTTGTCAGCGTCGATGATCGGATTGTCGTTGGCGCTGTTCAACTCGGTTTCCACGAAGCCGCGCAGCTGCGTGAGGGTGTCGCCGAGCACGCCGATCACGTGGGGCGCGCAGCGCAGCGAATAGCGGTCCTGCAGCCGGGCGTCGTGACCGGGCGCGGGGCCGGCGGCCAGATCCTGGTGCAGGCGGCGGGCGGCGCGCACCGGGCCGGGATGGGGTTTGACCGCGAACAGGTCCGGGTCGAAATGAGCCGGGTTGCCGCCCAGCGCGAAGCTGGCCAGGGCGGTGATGCGGGTAGCCAGTTGTTCCAGATACGCGGCGCGGGCGAACGCCAGACAGGCCAGCCCGGTCATCACCGCGGTGCCGTTCATTAACGCCAGCCCTTCCTTGGGGCGCAGGGTCAGGGGTGAAATGCCGCGCTCGGCATAGACCTCGCCGGTATCCCGCACCCGCCCCTCGACACGCAGCGAGCGCTGCCCGGCGAGCACCGCCGCCACATAGGACAATGGGGTGAGATCGCCGCTGGCGCCCACCGAGCCCTCTTCCGGGATCAGCGGCAGCAGGTCCGCCTGCAATAAACCGTGCAGCCGCTGCAGCAGCTCGTAGCGCACGCCGGAATAGCCCCGGCACAGGCTGGCCAGGCGCGCCGCCAGAATGGCGCGGGTGGCCGGTTCGTCGAAGTGGTCGCCGAGGCCGCAGCCGTGGAAGGTGAAGATGCGCTCCGGCAACGCTTCCGTGAGCGCCTCGGGGATCGCCACCGTGCAGGAATCGCCGTAGCCGGTGGTGACGCCATAGATGACGCCTTCTTCCTTGAGCAAGGTATCCAGGAAAGCGGCGCCGCGGTCGATGCGCCGCCGGAACGGCGCGCCGTCGTCCAGCACGCTGACGGCGCGGCGGGCGGCCAGGGCGTCGATCTGTTCCAGACGGAGGTCGCCGCCATCGAAGAGTACGGTGCTGGGGGTCGAAGCGTTCACGGCTCTTGGGTGTCCTGCTGCCAGAAATCGTAGAAGTTGAACCACTGCAGGGGCGCGGCCAGACAGTGACGTTCCAGGTCGCCGACGAAGCGGCGCACCTGGCGGTCCAGTTCCTGGTCCCGCTGTTTGCGCGGCAGCACCACCTGGTCGGTGAGATGGTTGAAGGTCAGCTCAAAGCGCTCGCCCCGGCGCACGCAAAACAGGCTGAGCACCGGGCAGCGCAGCAGCGCGGCGAGAATAAAGGGCCCTTGGGGAAACGGCGCCGGCGCGCCCAGGAAGGGGACCCGCGTGGTGCGGGCGGCGCCGCTAAGCGGCACCCGGTCGCCCATGATGACCACCAGCTCGCCCTGCTCAATGCGTTGCTGCAGCATAATGGCGGTGGCCGGGTTGAGGCTGCTCACCTGGATCAGCGACAGCCGGGCGTCGCCGCTCACTTCGTTCAGCAGTTGATTGAATTTTTCCGCGTGGTGGGTGTGCACCAGCACGTTCAGACGCACCTCCGGGCGTACCTCGGAGATCGCCCGCGACACCTCCAGGTTGCCCAGGTGCGCGCCCACCAGCAGTGCGCCCCGGCCGCTGGCCAGTACCCGCCGCAGTGCCTCGGTATTGATCATGTCCACCCGGTCGGCGCCGATGTCGCCCTGCCAGGCGCCGAGTTTGTCGATCATCGCGGTGGCGAATTCGTTGAAGTGGCGCAGGCTGTCGCGGGCGCCGCCGGAAAGGCCGAGGTGTGGCGCGTGGTGGGACAGGCGGTGCAGATAATCGCGGCTGGCACGGCGGGCGGTGGCGTTGCTGAGCCAGTAGTAGAACACCACCAGGTTGATCAGCCACAGGCAAAGACGGCGACCGAGCAGACGGTGCGCCGCCAGTACCAGGCGCATGCCCCACAGCACGCCCCTTTCTTCCAGGTCGAACCAGGTGCGCCGGCGGCTCATCGTGCCCACCGACGCTTCAGCAGGACCGGCAGGCGTTTGAGCATGCCCAGCAGCAAGCGGGTGTGCATGCCGGCGATCAAAACGTTGTCGCGCCACAGGCGAAAGTGGGACACCCCGTCACGGGGATAATGCACGGCGGTGGGCAGATTGATGATCGGCACGCCGCGCCAGTGCAGGCGCACCAGCACTTCGCAGTCGAATTCCATGTGCCGGCCCAGGCGCTCCTGCTCGAGCAGGGCCAGGGTCGGCGCCAGCGGGTAAACCCGGAAGCCGCACAGGGCGTCGCGGATGTCCAGGGACAGGGTGTTCACCCACACCCAGAAATGGGACAGATAGCGGCCGTAGAGCCGGCTTTTCGGTACCGAGCGGTCGTACACCGGGATGCCGGTGATCAGCGCGTCCGGTCGGGCCTCGGCCTGGCGCAGGAAGGCGGGCAGGTCGGCCAGATTGTGTTGTCCGTCCGCGTCCACCTGCAGAGCATGGCTGAAGCCACGGCGGCCGGCTTCGCGCAGTCCGGTGATCACCGCCGCGCCCTTGCCGCCGTTGCGCGCGCGGCGCACCAGGCTGAGCTGCTCCGGGGCGGCGGCGGTGAGTTCGCGCAGATGCTCGGCGCAGTCCGCGTCGCTGCCGTCGTCCACCAGGATCACCGGCAGCCCGTGGGGGCGCAGCTGATCCAGTACCGGGCCGATGCCGTGGCGGTGGTTGTAGACCGGAATCACGATGCAGGGCCGCATCAGGCGGGCTCCTTGAAAGCCAGGCGGCCGCTGCTGTGCGGGCCGCGCGATGAATGGAAGGCGAACGCCAGCTTACCGGTGGCGGGCTTCCAGTCCAGCGTCAGATGTACCTCCTGGCCCGGTAGAATCAAGTTATTGAACTTGATCACTTCCAGATGGTTGGGCCCCGCCGGCAGCGGAAAATACCGGCGGCCGAACGCCTCCGCCCAGTCGATCTGCACCACGCCGGGCAACACGCCCTGGGCCTCGAAGTGACCCCGGAACCAGGGCAGGCCAGCCGCCACCCGCAGGGTCAGCGTCACGCCCCGGTCGTCGCTAACGCTGTCCTGAACTTCCGGGAGCTGTTGCCGGCTGCTGGTGAACAGGGCCTGCAGCGCGGCCATCGGTACTTTCCCCTGGGCGGTTTCCGGCAGCCGCGCCACCAGCCGCCAGCGCCGGGGAACCGCCAACGGCTCCAGAGTGGCGGCCAGGTGCTCGCGCAAGGCGGTGGTGACGGCGGCGCGGCCTTGTTCCTCAAGCTGACGCTCGCCGACCGGCGTCAGCACCAGCACTGCGCCCAGGCGCTGCTCGCCCTCTGGTTGCAGCACGCGCACCTCGGCCACCGCCGGGTGGTCGGCGAGAGCCTGCTCGACCTGCGCCAGGGCGATCCGTTTTTCTTCGACTTTGACGATCCGGTCGCGGCGCCCGCCGAGGCGGAAGCGATGCTCGTCGAGCAATGCCAGGTGATCGTCCAGCGCCGTTTCGCCGCCGTCCACATGCGGTGACGCAAGGCGAGTGTGGTCGGCCTGCTGGGTCAGGGCGAGCCCGGGCAACAGCGTCCAGGCGCCATCGTCGGGGGGCTGGCGGCGCCAGCCAATGCCGCCGGTTTCACTGGAGCCGTACACCTCGGTGGCGGCCACCCCGGCGTGGGCGGCCAGGTGCGAGGCGCTGTCCGCCGGCAGCGGGCCGCCGGAAGAAAAGATGGCCCGGGGCGGTTTCGCGGCATCCCAGGGCAGGTCGTCGCGCAGACGTTTCAGGTGCGCCGGGCTGGCCACCCACACCAGGGGGCGTTGCGCGGCCAGCCGTAGAATGCCGGCCGGGTCCTGGAACGCTTCGCTGTACAAAGGCCGGCCGGCGGACAGCGGCCATAGCAGCCGGAACAGCAGGCCATAGATGTGCTGATGGCTGACGGTGCCGACGAACAGTGCGTCGTCGAGCCCGGCACCGAACGCGGCTTCCAGCGTGTTCAGCTCGTTGAGCAGTTCCCGGTAGCGCTTGAAGATGGGTTTGGGGAGACCGTTGGAGCCGGAGGTGAAGATCACCAGCTCGGCGTCCGGGTGGGTATCGCCGAGCGGGGCCGGGGCACCGGTATCCAGCGGCTCGGCGTTGGGCCAGTCGCCGGCGAACGCCTGGCAGTACGCCGCCAGCGCCGCGCCGGTGGCGGGCTGATTGTTACCCGGCAGCCAGGCCCGTTTGCCGGCCTGCCAGAGGGCAAGCAGGGTGACCAGGGCCGGGTAGCCGTGGTGATAAAAGACCGCCCAGTCGTGGGCCGGGTGCGCCTGCAGCGCGGCGGTACGTTCCGCCACGTCCCGGCGCAGGCGCTCGCCGTCCAGCATGGCTCCGGCGTGCCAGGCCACCGGTGCGCTCGGCGTCAGGCTGTGGAACAGGGCGGTCAGGTCGTGGGTCAGGGACGTCATCAGGGCTGGCGTTTTCGCAAGTGGGTTCGGCACAACAGCTCGACGGCGAACAGGGTGCCCATCAACAGATAGGCGATAAAGCCGTTGTACAGTGTCCAGGTCGCCAGGCTGGTGAACAAGGCGGTGTACAGCGCCACGCTGCCATTCAGCACGAAGAACAGGCACCAGAGCTGGGTGACGCGGCGCGTGTAGCGTACCCCCTCCGGCGGCAGGTCCGGTTCGCGCAGGCGCGCCAGCCGTTCGATCAACGACGGCGGACGGTACAGGCTGGCGGCGAACAGTACCAGCATCGCCAGATTCACCAGCACCGGGTAAAAGCGCAGCGTGACCGCGTCACCGCGCAGCACCGCCACCAGGCTGAAAACCAGCAGCGCGGCGCCCACCGGCAGCCAGTGGCCGCGGCGGTCGAGCAGCAGGCGCAGGCCGATCAGCGCCGCCAGCGCCGCCGCCAGGGCCTGCGGCGGCAGATGACGCAGGCCGAAGTACACCGCCGGCGGGTAGGCCAGGGTGGCGCCGACCAGTACCGCGATCAGCGTCCGGCGCAAGACTAGTCTTCCAGCAGATTCTGTACCGCGCGGACCACATCGTCGATGGTGCGCACGGTTTTGAAATCCTCGGGTTTGACCTTGCGCCCGGTGACTTCCTTGAGCTTCACGACAATGTCCACGGCATCGATGCTGTCGATGTCCAGGTCTTCGTAAAGCCGGGTTGCTGGCTGTATCTGCTCGGGCTCCAGTTCGAACATCTCCACCAGGATGTCGCGCACCAGAGGGAAAATATCGTCGTAGCTTTGCATCGTGTTCATCCGTGTTCGCGGATCAGATCGGCCAGCGCGCGCACGCTCGCGAAATGGCGGCGGGTGGCTTCGTCGTCCGCGTCTATTTTTATGTCGTATTGTTTGGATACCGCCAGGCCCAGCTCCAGGGCATCAATGGAATCCAGGCCCAGGCCGTCTCCGAACAACGGCGCTTCGCTGTCGATGTCGTCGCTGTGGATGTCCTCAAGATCCAGGGTGCTGATGATCAGTTGCTTGAGGTCCTGTTCCAGGTTGTCGCTCATGGGCGTCGGTCTCCTGCGTGAATAGCTGTTCCAGATAGTGGGTCAAACGGCGCACCGCCATGGGCGTGACGCCATCGTCAAGAAACGGGCCCAGCTCGATATCCTCGCCCACTTGAAGGTGGATAAGGAAGCGGCGCGGCGGAATTCGGTACCAGGGCTCCGCCTTGGTCAGGGTGGTGGGGGTGCAGCGGACCCGCACCGGTGTCAGCCGGCAATCGGCGCGCAACGCGATATTGGCGGCGCCGCGCTGAAACCGGGGCGGCCTGTTGGGCCGGGTGCGGGTGCCTTCCGGGAAGATCACCATGGTGCCGCCGCCGCGCAGCCAGGCCACCGCCTCGTCGACCATTTGCGCGGAATCGCGATTGCTGATGTAGCCGGCGCCGCTGACCGGGCCCCGCGTGAAGGGGTTGAGCCACAGCTGGGCTTTGACGATGCAGTTGGCGTGGCGCAGCTGGGCGATCAGGCACACCACGTCGATCAGGCTGGGGTGGTTGGCGATCACCAGCTGGCCCTTGCCGTTGAGGCGTTCGGCGCCGTCCACCCGGCAGCGCATCACGCCCAGGGTTTCCATCAGCCACAGGTGCAGGCGGAACGCCCGGTGCACCAGATACTGTCCGCGCCGTGCCCGGGCGGGTGCCGGGCCGGGCAAAAGCCGGTTGAGGGTGATCGGCACGGCGAGCACCAGCGCGCCCAGGCCGAAGGCGGTAAAACTGAGGGCGGTGCCGATCAGGCGCCACCAGCGAGGGGCGCTGTCACTCATCCCGGGTCCACCGCCAGTCGGAGCGTGGCCCGCGCAGGGTCAGGTCGGCATCGCCGGCGGCCAGGAAGCGGGCCAGCGCCGGACCCTGGTTGGCGGGGCCGCCGCTGCCGGGCCGTCGGCTCAGGCGATAGTTGGTGCCGGTGGCGCCCAGACGCAGGGCCAGCGCCCAGGGAAAGGCGTCGCTTTCCTGATAGGGCCGGTATTGTTCCGGCAGCGGCGCTTCGTAGATTACCACCAGGGCGTCGCCGCCGGGGCCGGCCAGGCACTGGGCCTCGAGCAGCGCGGTGCTGATGCCGTCGCCGGCCAGGGCCACGCAGCTGGCCGGCGCCCGGTTGCCCAGGGCGATGCTCAGTTGCCCGCTGACCGCGTTGTGCACCGATAAACTGAAGGCCGCCGGTGACAGCGGCTCATTCTCCGCCAGGTCGTTCAACAAACCCAGGGTGCGGCTGAGTTCACCATGGGCGGAGGCGAGCACGGTGGGGAGCCGGTCGACGTCGTCGCCGCCGGCCTGGCGCGCCACGTGGAAGACGCCCCGGGCCAGCGCTGGAAGGCGCCGCCGCTGCATGGGCGGCAGCCAGGACAGGTCCGGCACCGCCGGCCCCTGAGGCGGCTCGCCATCCCAGTGTGCCCAGTCCGTCTCGCTTTCCAGGCCCGGCGCCCAAGCCGCCCAGCGGGCCAGTGTGATGGCGAATTCAGGCATGTTTCCCCGATGCGAATAAAGGCCGGCCGCGGCGTGGCGGCCGGTAATCGATATAATAATTAGACCGCGATTATACATACCGGCCATGGCCCACACACGCGGCCCATGGCGCGGACCGACAACGAGGGAGGCGAAATGAGAGTGCTATTGCAGCGTGTCACCACGGCCCGGGTGGCGGTGGCGTCGGAAACCGTGGGCCGCATCGACGCCGGCATGCTGGTTCTGGTGGGGGTCGGCCGAGACGACGATGAGACCACCGCCCGGCGCCTCGCGGAGCGGGTGGCCGGTTACCGGATGTTCGGCGACGCGGACGGCAAGATGAATCTGGACGTGCGCGATGCCGGCGGCGCCGCGTTGGTGGTGTCGCAGTTCACCCTCGCCGCGGACACCGGCAAGGGGCGCCGGCCCAGCTTCTCCGGCGCGGCGGAGCCGGCCCTGGGGCGGCATCTGTATGAGCGGTTCGTGGCCGAGTTGGCGGCGCAGGGTGTGCCGGTGGCCACCGGGCGCTTCGGCGCCGACATGCAGGTGCACCTGGTGAATGACGGCCCGGTGAGCTTTGTCATCGATTTGTAACCGGGCTAGGCGCGGCGCGCTGCTGTAGTAAGATCAGGGTGTCAGATACTGACAACAACAAGGAGTGGTCATGAAAAAAATCGTGCTATCCGGTCTTTGTGCCTCCAGCCTGATGCTTACCGGCTGCCTGGGGCAAAACGCATTGTTCGATAACGTTCAGGATTGGAACGCCTCCGCGACGAACAACAAGTGGGTGAACCAGGGCATTTCGTTCGGCTTCTGGATTCTGCCGGTGTACGGCCTCACTTTGCTGGGCGATGTGGTGGTGTTCAACTCGATTGAATACTGGACGGGTAGTAACCCGATCTCCGGTGCCGGCGCCAAGGTTACCCTGCAAGCGCCCCTGGATGTCACGGACGGGCTGGGCAACGTGGCCCGGCTGACCCCGGTGGGGGACGACACCCTGGCGGTGACGGAAACCATCGGTGGGGTCAGCACGGACTACACCCTGCGCTACACCGATGCTGGTATCGTGCGTCAAATGAACGGCGAGCAGACGTTGGTCGCCATCGAAAAGCCCACCTTCAACCGTTAAGCACGCCGGCCCGCCGCTTCGCCGGCGGGCCCCTCCTCCCGCATTAACGGCTCTTATTCTCCCGCGCTAACGGCTTTCGGCGTTGTCCTCTTCGCGCTCCAGTTGCTGGCGGCGCACCAGGCGGCCGAAGATCAGGCCGATTTCAAACAGCAGCCACATGGGCACCGCCAGCAAGGTCTGGCTGATGATGTCCGGTGGCGTCAGCATCATGCCGATCACGAAACAGGCCACCACCACATAGGCCCGTGACGCGGCCAGTTTCTCCACCGTGGTGATGCCGGTGGCCACCATCAGCACGATGGCGATGGGCAGCTCGAAGGCGACCCCGAACGCCAGGAACAGGGCGAGCACGAAATCCAGATAACTGCTGATGTCGGTGGTCACCGCCACCCCTTCCGGGGCGATGGTGGTGAAGAACTGGAACATCAGCGGAAAGACCACGAAGTAGGCGAAGGACGCGCCGCCGTAGAACAGCAGCACGCTGCTGGCCAGCAACGGCACCGCCAGCTTTTTCTCGTGGCGGTACAGGCCCGGCGCCACGAACGCCCAGGCCTGGTGGAGAATAAACGGCATCGCCACGAAGATGCTCAGGTAGAGCGTCAGTTTGAACGGCGCCAGGAAGGGCGACGCCACGCCGGTGGCGATCATGTTGGTGCCTTCCGGCATGGCGTCCATCAGCGGGCGCGCCACCAGGGTGTAGAGGTCCCGGGAGAAATAGAACAGCCCCAGGAAGATCACCAGCACCACCACCAGGGTTTTCAGCAGGCGGTTGCGCAGTTCCAGCAGGTGGCTGACCAGGGTTTGCGGCGTATCATCGAGGCGTTGGTCGTCGCGGCGCTCTTCACTCATTCGGCTTCTTCTCGGCCTCCGGCGTCTGGCCGTGGTCCTGGTGGTCGGGCTGGTCGAGGGTTTCCGGGCGGCGCCGCGCGTGGGCCACTTCGTCCGGTGACAGCAGGCTGTCGCGGGCTTCGCGGATGCTGTCCTCGTCCAGGCCCATGTCGCGCATCTGCTTTTCCATGCGGTCGCGCATGTCCTGGTTCAGCGCTTCCCGCTCCAGCTCGTTGCGCAGATGGCTGAAGGTGGAGCGTGCCCGGCCGACCCAATAGCCCACCGTGCGCGCCGCCTTGGGCAGACGCTCGGGGCCCAGCACCACCAGACCGATGATGGAAATCAACGCCAGTTCGGAAAAGCCGATATCAAACATGGGCCGTTGCTCCGTGGCGTATCAGACCTGGTCCTTGTGTTTTTCCTGCTTGCTGGTGTGCGGTTCGCTGTCGTCGTCGGCCAGGCGCTTGCTGTTCTGCTCGTCCTCGCCGTCCTTGACCGAATCCTTGAAGCCTTTCACCGCGCCGCCCAGGTCGTTGCCGATGTTGCGCAGTTTCTTGGTGCCGAACAGCAGCACGATGATGGCCAGGATGATGAGCAGTTGCCAAATACTGATACCGGAAAACATGGTTAGTCTCCTCGCTCGCTACGAGCGGCTTTTTCGTCATGGCCGGACAGGCCGAAGCGTTGCTCCAGCTCTGCCAGGACCTGGTCCGGACCGAGTCCCAGGTGGGCCAGCATGATCAGCGAATGAAACCACAGGTCGGCGGTTTCGTTGATCAGCGCCTTGGGGTCTCCGCCGGCGTCGGTGTCACGGGCGGCGAGCAGGGTTTCCACCGCTTCCTCGCCGACCTTCTCGAGAATCTTGTTCAGGCCCTTGTCGTACAGGCTGGCCACATAGGACGAATCCGGCGCGGCGCCTTTGCGCTGTTCCAGGACCTGGTGAAGCTGGTTGAGGATATCGGACATGGTGTCTCCAAATACAGCGCCAGTTTAGCACCGGCCGGCGTCAGACCCTAACGTGGACATATCTAACGCCGGCAGGCCCAGGCCAGCAGCACCAGGGCGCCGGCGGCCATCGGCCAGGCCCACTGGCCG
>DGNT01000086.1 GCA_002389055.1 Alcanivorax sp. UBA4485 | reverse complement strand
GCGCGGCTACAACATCGAGACCTTGACGGTGGCGCCCACCGAGGACGACACCCTGTCCCGGCTGACCATGACCACCACCGGTGACGACAAGAAGATCGAGCAGATCACCAAGCACCTCAACAAGCTCATCGAGGTGGTCAAGCTGGTGGATCTCACCGAGGGTGCCCACATTGAGCGCGAGATCATGCTCATGAAAGTGAAGGCCACCGGCGCCCAGCGCGCCGAGGTCAAACGCACCGTGGACATCTTCCGGGGCCAGATCGTGGACGTCACCAGCACCGTCTACACGGTGCAGCTCACCGGCACCACCGACAAGCTGGAGGCGTTCATCAACGCCGTCGGCGAAGCGCAGGTGCTTGAAGTGGTGCGCTCCGGCGTGTCCGGCATCTCACGCGGCGAGAAAGTCCTCAGCCTCTGAGTCGTCTTGTGCGAGCGGGCCTTGCCCGCGAAAGGCAAGCTCTGCTTGCCGGCAGGATTCAAGAGACCTCTCTAAAGACAGTTCCGACAGCGTCTCTGGTATCCCGCCGGCCGGCTGAAGCCGGCCTTTCGCTTGCAAGGCAAGCTCCCACAAAACTCTGGCTTCGTAGAAAGGTTTCGCGCACACGATGGCCAGATATGTCCTATATCCATAGTTTTCCACCGATCTCGGATCCCGCGGCCGACCGGCTGATTCTCGGCTCCATGCCCGGCAAGGCGTCACTGGCGGCAAACCAGTACTACGCCCACCCGCGCAACCTGTTCTGGCCAATCATCGAAACCCTTTTCGACATTCCAGCCGATCTCCCTTACGCGGAACGTTGCCGGCAGCTGGCGGAGCAGGGCGTGGCCCTGTGGGACGTGCTGCGAACCTGTACCCGTTCGAGCAGTCTCGACTCGGACATTGTTGAAGGGTCCATCATCGCTCAGGATTTCGAGGGCTTTCTGCGTGCCCATCCGCGCATCGGCGTGGTCTTTTTCAACGGTGCCAAGGCGGAGAGCGTCTACCTGCGTCATGTGCGGCCGGCGCTGCCCGACGATCTCGCCGCGATCCCTACCGTCCGGTTGCCGTCCACCAGCCCGGCGAACACGTCGATTCCCTATCCGGTGAAGCTGCGGCAATGGCAGGCGGTGACTACGCCTCTATAGGGAGGGCGCTGGTTCGCTGAGTCACCGCAGCTGCGACCAGAACGCCTGGATCACCGGGTCGGTGAGGCGCTTTTCCAGCGTGAACAGGCCCACTTCGTAGTCCTCCAGGGCCGGCTCGACCTGTAAAGGCCGGGTGCGTTCGGCCAGCGGGCTGTTCTCCAGCACGATGCGGGGCGCCACGCCGACCCCGAAGCCCAGGCTCACCATGCTGACGATGGCCTCGTTACCGCTCACCTGGGCGTAGATGCGTGGCGTGACCCCCAGGGCCTGGAACCACTGGTCCAGGCGCTGCCGGGACAGGCCTTCCTCGGAAAGAATCATCGGCACGTCGCGCCAGGCGTCGGCCCGGGCGGGGCCGTTCAGGGCGGTGGCCAGGTCGGGCTGGTCGGCGGGGGCGATGAACAGCAGCGGCGAGCGCAGTATCGGCCGGAACGCCACGCCCCGGGGCAGGGTGTCCGGGCGGGCGCCGATGGCGATGTCTTCCCGCCCGGTGGTCACCCGTTCCACCGCCTGGGCCGGGTCGCCGGTATGCAGCTTGATCTCGATGCCGGGGTAGTCGTTGCGGAAGTGGCTGAGAATGTCATAGAGGAAGCTGTAGCTGGCGGTCACCGAGCAGTACAGGCTCAGCTCACCCTGCAGCACGCGGCTGCTTTCCTGCATGGAGTGCCGCAGGCTGTCCCACTGGGCCAGGGCTTCGCGGGCGTATTGCTGGAAACGCCGGCCTTCCGGGGTGAGGCTGACACTGCGGTTGTCGCGCCGGAACAGGGTCACGCCCAGCTCTTCCTCCAGGTGCCGGATGGTGCGGCTCACCGCCGAGGGGCTCATATGACAGCGGTCGCCGGCGCGGCCGAAATGCAGGGTGTCGGCGAGCGCCAGAAACAGGCGAAGCGGGCGGGTATCCATGCGGGCGTCTTCCAATCCGGTATTTCAATAGTCGGCATACTGTGTTGCGAATATATCATTTTACGCAATACCGGGTATGACCTATGGTATCGACCATTCGTTAACCGTCATTGGGATACAACCATGCAAGTGTACTACGACAAAGACTGCGACCTTTCCATCATCCAGGGTAAGAAAGTGGCCATTATCGGCTACGGCTCCCAGGGCCACGCCCACGCCAACAACCTGAAAGAGTCCGGTGTGGACGTCGTGGTGGCACTGCGCGAAGGCTCCAGCTCCGCGGCCAAGGCCGAGGCCGCCGGCCTCACCGTGCAGGGCGTGCCCGAGGCAGTGAAAGCCGCCGACGTGGTGATGGTGCTGGCCCCGGACGAGTACCAGGCGGCCATCTACCAGAACGAGATCGAGCCGAACCTGAAGAAAGGCGCCACCCTGGCGTTCGCCCACGGCTTCTGCATCCACTACAACCAGATCGTGCCGCGCCAGGACCTGGACGTGATCATGATCGCGCCCAAGGCGCCGGGCCACACCGTGCGCACCGAGTTCACCAAGGGCGGCGGCATCCCCGACCTGGTGGCGATCTTCCAGGACGCCTCCGGCCAGGCCAAGGATCTTGCGCTGTCCTACGCCTGCGGCATCGGCGGCGGCCGCACCGGTATCATCGAAACCACCTTCAAGGATGAGACCGAAACCGACCTGTTCGGTGAGCAGGCCGTGCTGTGCGGCGGCACCGTGGAGCTGGTGAAGGCGGCGTTCGAGACCCTGACCGACGCGGGCTACGCGCCGGAAATGGCGTATTTCGAGTGTCTGCACGAGCTCAAGCTGATCGTCGACCTGATGTACGAAGGCGGCATCGCCAACATGAACTACTCCATTTCCAACAACGCCGAGTACGGTGAATACGTGACCGGCCCGGAAGTGATCAACGACGAGTCCCGTGCCGCCATGCGCAACGCGCTCAAGCGCATCCAGACTGGTGAATACGCGAAGATGTTCATCAACGAGGGTAACTCCAACTACCCCAGCATGACCGCCCGCCGCCGGCTCAATGCCGAGCACCCCATCGAGCAGGTGGGTGAGAAGCTGCGTGGCATGATGCCCTGGATCAAGGCCAACCAGATCGTCGACAAGAGCAAGAACTGATCCAGCGGCGCTTGCCGCACTGGTTCGCTATCAAAACGCGCCCTCCGGGGCGCGTTTTTTGTGACCGCCGTCCCTGGCGGTCATCCTCCGGACCGTCGCTACGCGACGTCAAAAATTTCTCCCGGAAATTTTTTGTTGGCGGGGCCTGAGTTAGACTGGGGTTCTCACAACGACCGGCGAGGGATCATGGCCGAACACGACAGCACCCCAGAACAGCCCCAGACTGACCCTTTTGAAGTGGTGGAGGCGGAGCACCGCACCGGTGCCCGGCACAAGGGGGTGTATTTGCTGCCCAACCTGTTCACCACCGGCGCCCTGTTCGCCGGCTTCTACGCGATCGTGGCGGCGATGAACGGCCTGTTCGAGGCGGCGGCGGTGGGTATTATCGTCGCCGGTATCCTGGATGGCCTGGACGGTGGCGTCGCGCGTCTCACCAACACCCAGAGCAAATTCGGCGCGGAGTACGACTCGCTTTCCGACTGCGTGGCCTTCGGCGTGGCGCCGGGGCTGGTGGCGTACTCCTGGGCACTCACCGAGCTCGGCAAGTTCGGCTGGATGGCCGCTTTCATCTATCTCGCCTGTGCCGCTCTGCGGCTGGCGCGTTTCAACGTGCAGGCGGAAAGCACCGACAAGCGCTTCTTTATCGGCCTGCCCAGCCCCACCGGCGCCGGTCTGGTGGCGACCATGGTATGGCTGGGGGCCAGCCGTGGCATCGACGGCAACGAGGTGTCCTGGCTGGTGGCCCTGGTGGTGGCCGGCGCCGGCCTGCTGATGGTGTCCTCGGTGCGCTACCACTCATTCAAGGAGTTTCACATCGGGCGGGTGCCGTTCAAGGTGTTGCTCGGGGTGATCGTGGCGTTCGCCATTGTCTTTCTGGACCCGCCGCTGGTGCTTCTTACCGTGGCGGTGATCTATGTGGCCGTGGGGCTGTTGCTGAGCCTCTGGCGGATACGCAAGGGCACGCCGGAAGCGTGAAGAAAGAAAGGCGCCGCAAGGCGCCTTCTTTGTGGCCGGCGTGCACTTCCGGACGATTCTTTTTGCCCTTGATCGGTTCTTGATCAGGGCTGCCAAGTGGTTGTTTTTACTGGATTTATTGTTGTTGCTTTTACGGCGGCAACCAGTGTCCGCTCAAAAGGTGACCGTTTGATAAAGAACTCATGAAAAAAGTGTTGACGGGTCACCGCAAATCTCTAGAATGCGCCCCCACAACGACGGCACACGGCGACACGCCAAAGGCCAGTCGGGAAGCGAAACGCTTCCAACGTTCTTTAACAATCAGGCAAGCAA
>DGNT01000089.1 GCA_002389055.1 Alcanivorax sp. UBA4485 | reverse complement strand
CGCTTCGTGCACGTCGACGACATCATGGCCGGCATCGTCACCAACGGGCTGCTGGGCCTGGCCCTGGACGCCCTGTTCCGAGTTCTGCACCGCTGGTGGTTCCCGTATCTGCGCGGTGGCCACCAGTGAATTTCGTTCCCCGAGGAGTCATTACCATGCGTATCGTTAAAACCCTGATGCTGGCGGCGGGCCTGAGCTTCTCCGCCGCGGCCGCTCACGCCGCCGACACCGTGCGGGTGTCGCTGTTCTCCTGGCCCGGTTACGGGTTCTGGTTCATCGCCCAGGAGAAAAACCTGGTGCCGGACCTGGACCTGGAAATCACCATCATCGAGGACCCCTACGAGAGCTTCTCGCTGATGTCCGCCGGCGCCCTGGACGTGACGTCCAGCACCGCCGAGTACGGGCCCATCGCCGCCGACAAGGACGTGCCGGTGAAGCTGGTCACCTACACCAACCCGTCCTACGGCACCGACAAGATCGTACTGGCGCCGGGCGTGGACAGCGCCGAGGACCTGAAAGGGGAATCCGTGGCGGTGCTGGAAGGCGGCCTCACGCAGATCTTCATGGGCATCTGGCTGGAGCAGAACGGCGTCAGCATCAAGGACGTGCAGTTCACCAACCTGATCATGGACGACGCCGTGGGCGCGCTGGTGGGCGGCAATGTGAAGGCCGCTGAATTCTGGGAACCGTTCGGCTCGCAAGCGCTGGAGGCCCTGCCCGGCGCCACCGTGGCCGCGTCCTCCGCGGAGGGCGACTGGATCGAAACCGCACTGCTCGGCGACGGTATGTACATGAGCGACGCCTTTCTCGACAAGCCGGAGCTGGCCGCCAAGACCATGGAGGCCTACTTCAAGGCGGTGGCGTTCTGGAAAGAGAACCCGGAAGAGGGCAACAAGATCATCGCCAAGGGGCTGAACTTCCCGGTGGCCGACGTGGAAAAAGTGATCGGCAAGGACGGCGAGATTCTCAAGGGCGGCATCTGGGTGTTCGACGCTGAACAGGCCGGCAAATTCATGGGCGTGATTCCCGGCGAACTGCCCCTGGGCCCGCAGAACGGCCAGATGGCCCGGCACTGGGAAACCACCACCGACTGGTGGCTGAAGTTCGGCCTGGTGGACGAACGTCATCCCATCGACGCCGGTGTGAACACCGCGCCGCTGGAAGCCGTGCTGGCGAAGTGACGCTGGAGGAACCGATATGCAGCCGAATCAAAACGGGCTGACACTGAGCCGCGTGGGCAAAACCTTCCGGGCCGGCACGCGCCAGGCGCGCACCGCCCTGGAGGACGTCTCCCTGCAGCTGGCGCCGGGCCAGGTGGGGGTGCTGTTGGGCCCTTCCGGCTGCGGCAAGTCGACACTGTTGCGCATGGTGGCGGGGCTGGAAGACCCCACCACCGGCGCGCTGTCTCTCAACGGCCAGCCGATCACCGGCCCCGGCCGCGACCGCGGCATGGTGTTCCAGAGCTACACCTCTTTTCCCTGGCTGACGGTGCGCCAGAACGTGGCCTACGGGCTGCGCATCACCGGCGACAGCAGCAGCCTGCGGGAAGGGGCGGTGGAGTACTTCATCGACGCGGTGCGTCTGGGCGACGTGGCCGACGCCTACCCGCACGAACTGTCCGGCGGCATGCGCCAGCGGGTGGCCATCGCCCGTACCCTGGCCAACCATCCCGCCCTGCTGCTGATGGACGAGCCGTTTGGGGCGCTGGACCCGGAGACCCGCTGGCAGATGCAGTCCTTGTTGCTGGAGATCGTGCGCAAGGAGCGCACCACCGTGCTGCTGGTGTCCCACGACATCGAAGAGGCGCTCTATCTGGGCGACGTGGTGTTCTTCCTGTCCAGCCACCCGGGCCGGCTGCGCGAGACCATCCGCCCCGGCTTCAAGGCGTCGCTGAACGGCGACCGCGAAGCCATGCTCGAACACCCCGAGTACCGACAACTGGACCTGCACATCCGCCGCATGATGAGCGACGAAGGCCAGCGCGCCGCCTGACTTGTAGGAGCGGGCCCAGCCCGCGAAAGGCAAGCTCTGCTTGCCGGCAGGATACCAGAGAGCTTGTTATCGCTCTGCTTTCAGATGTCTCTGGGATCCCGCGGGGCAACCTTTGCCGGGCGCTTCGCGCCCTTTCGCGGGCAAGGCCCGCTCCCACAAAGGCCCGCTCCCACAAGGCGGCTTCGTTAGAACGTGGACCAGCCGGTAAACTCCATAAATCGGTACAATGCGTAGCGCAGCCTGGAGTCGTCTTCGTAGGCGTCGTAGGGTTCGCTGAACAGCTTGCCGTCCGGGTTGCTCCAGCGGCGCTGGAAGGCGTCGCGGGCGGTGGTCATGGCCGGGTGGTCGGCGGCGGCGGTGAGTTGGACGTTAGTTTCCAGGTTGAGGTTGTCCAGGTTGCGGCGGGTGAAGTTGGCGGAGCCGGCAATCAGCACCGCTGGCCGGCTGCTGGCGTCGTCGGCGTAGCGCAGCAGCATCTTGGTGTGGCACTGCTCACCATGGGTGGCGCACCAGCGGATGTCGACCCCGGCGCGGTGCAGCTCCCAGGCCACCTGCCGGTTGGGCATGCCGTTCTTCTTGCGGCCGAAGGCGTCCTTGTTGGGGTCCAGCAGTAGCCGCACGGTAACGCCGCGCTCGCGGGCGGCGGCCAGCGCCTCGATCAGCGGCCGGTGCGAGAGATAGAACACGCCCACGTCCAGATGCTCGCCGCTGTCCGCCTCATTGATGGTTGCCAGCAAAGCGTCACGGATCGCCGCTTCGCTGAGCACCGCCACCGTGGCGCCGTCGTCCTCGCTCCCGGCCTCGGCGCGGGCCAGGGGCCAGCCGCCCGTGTCGTTGTCGCTGGAGAACGCCACCGCCGCCCGTTCCGACTGCAGCAGATCGAGCGCCGCCGGGCCGCTGAAGCGCACCGCGATGTTGGAATGGGCGCTGCTGGCGTCATGGGCGTTGGCGGACGTCACCAGGCCGGTCCAGGTGTCGCCTTCGTCCACCACCAGGGTTTTACGGTGGTTGGCTTTGAAATTGATCAGCGATAAATAGGTGCGCAGGGTCACCTCGCCGTCACCGGTGGGATTGGGCAGCCAGCCGCCTTCGCTGCTGTTGCCGGCCCATTGGCAGCACAGACGCCACAGCGCCGACCAGCTGGGGTTGGAATCGCGCAGACGCGGCAGATCGGTGAACACCACTTCCACGCCGGCGTCCTCGAGGCGCGCCAGGTGCGGTGCGCGCACGCCACCGTAGAGCGTATTGAAGCGGTCGGTGATCAATACCGCGCGCAGGTTCGGGCGCTCTTTTTTGCGCTCGGTCAGGGCGTCGGTGAGCTGTTCGCTGAGCGGGCGCAGGGTATCGGTGGTGGCCCCGGCCATGTCGTTGAACAGGAACATGTCCACCACCACCAGCTTCTCCGCCTGGCCGATCAGACGGAAGAACTCGTCGAAGATCGACTGATCGAAATGGCGGCGGGGTTCGTCCTGGTTATCCGCCGCCGTCTGATTGACCCAGGTGTCGTCGATAAGCACCGCCACGTCCTCCGCCGGCCGCGTCGGCCAGGCCTCGCCGACGCCCTCCGGCAGCGGTTTGAACACATGGTAGAGGCCGGTGAGCAGCCAGGCGGCGGCCAGCACCAGGATCAGTAGAAGGACGGGGCGTTTGCGGGAAGACGGCATGGGGGCTCGGTGCTTTTATGGCTGGTTTTTGGGTACACCGAAAATACGTCTCTGGCATCCTGCCGGCAAGCTGAGCTTGCCTTTCGCGGGCGGGGCCCGCTCCCACAAGGCGGGTATAGGCACCGTGCGAGCGGGCTTTGTGGGAGCGGGCCCCGCCCGCGAAAGGGCGCGAAGCGCCCGGCAACGGTTGCCCCGCAGGATTCCAGAGACGCTTAAAGTATCCGCTTAGCGATAATCATCAAACCCACTGTCATGCCCAAAGGTCAGCGGCTGCGCCCAACCCGGCAGACGAATCTCCCGATCACTGATCGCCACGTCGTCGCCGTGCAGCACGCCGTCGTTGAAGTGGTACTCGGGCAGCGCCTGGCCGGCCAGGGCGCGGCGGTCGTACTCGCTGGCGGCGTCGCGGGTGGCACCGACGCGGTCGCGCCAGCCGTCCAGCGCCGCGGCGCCGTGGCGGCGGGCCAGCAGATCGGTGGTGGCGTCGGGGGAGAGCACCACGGCGGTGGCGTTGTTGCCGCCGAAGCCCTTGGAGTTGAGCAGGGCGGCGTCCGGGCGCAGCTCACGGTGTTCCCGTTTCAGGGACAGCCGGTCCGCGTGCAGATCGTCGGCGAAGCGCTCCACCGTGGCGATGCCCGGCAGCACGCCGTCGGCGAAGGTGCCCAGGGCCGCCGCCAGCTGGTCGCCGCCGGCGCTGCCCAGGGAGTGGCCCACATAGGCTTTGATCGCCGCCACCGGCCAGTCCTGAATGCCGAAGGCGCCGGCCACCTGGTTGAGCACATGGGATTCGGTGATGCGGTTCTGCGGCGTACCGGTGCCGTGGGCGTGCACATAGCTGCGCTGGCGCAGGGCGTCCTCGCCGAGCAGCTGACGGACCAGGTTGGCGCTGCGCGCCAGGGTCAGGTAGTTGCCGATACCCGGCGACGAGATCGATTTCTTGGCGCCGTCGGCGTGCACGAACACGTCCGGCACCGCGCCGAGAATGTCCGCGCCCAGTTCCAGGGCCAGCTCGTCGTCCATTAGCACCGCGAACTGGGCGGACTCCGCCATGGTGAAGCCGCAGTTGTCGCCGAACGGCCGGCAGGCGCGGCGCAGGTCGGCGCTGGCGGCGCCGTCCAGGGCGGCCAGGGCCTCGTCTTCGGCGAGCGCGCCCATGGCGCGGTAGCCCTCCATCACTTCCGGCACCAGCGGCGCTTCGCTGGTGCCCACCACCACCAGCCGCGCGCGGCCCTGGCGAATGGCGTGCACGCCACGCTCCAGGTTGTACAGGAAGGTGGCGCAGGCGCCCAGCATGCCGCCGGTGGAGCCGGCGCTGCGCAGCACATAGGCGTTGATAAAGTCGGCGGTCATCTCGCCCAGGCCCAGCGGGCACTGCTTGGAGGTGGTGCGGTGGCCCAGGGCCGGGGCGCGCATCATGCCGCCCAGGCCGT
>DGNT01000190.1 GCA_002389055.1 Alcanivorax sp. UBA4485 | reverse complement strand
AGGCCGCGGATAATAGTCGTGCAAGGGCAAGCTGTCAACCAGCCTTTCCGGAGCGGGTTGTTGTGTTACTAAAAGAATTAAATATTTATATGTTTTTAGTAGCAGTAGTAATAGTAAGGGAAGGCCGATTCTGTGGATAAGCGAAAAAAGTCCATATAAAGCAATGTCTTAGCCTGTTGGCAACTGACGTATAACTGTGTGTAAGTCACGGGGACGAACGGGGGACAGCCGGTGGTCAACTGGGGACGAAATCCATCCACCAGGTTATCCCCAGACTTGTGAGCCCGGGTACGCACAGGGTTACCGCCGTAGTTATCCACAGGAAAAGTGAAAAGAAAAAGGTTCTGGGAGCTGTGGATAATTGGCCGGACGGGGGTATAGAATGCAACGTCTTATTCACCATCGACGGTAAAGGCGGGGATGTGTCCGAGGAGCTTTGGAATCGCTGTTTGACTCGGCTGGAGGACGAATTGCCGTCCCAGCAATTCAACATGTGGATCCGGCCGTTACAGGTGACGGCTTCCGAGGATGGCGGGGAATTGACTCTTTTCGCGCCTAATCGCTTCGTGGTCGATTGGGTTCGCGACAAGTACGTGGAACGTATCAGCGAGGTGCTGGGTGAACTGAAAAGCGGCCCCTTGCCCCAGTTGCGGTTGGAAGTGGGCAGTTCCCGGGCCGCCCCGGCCCCGCGCCAACCGGACGCCGGCGTCAACCGCGGCCGCCCCGCCGAGAGTCGTGCGGCGCCGGTGATCGAACCCCGCGCCAAGGCGGTATCGCCGGAGCTGGGGGGAGCCGCCAAGCACCGCAGTAACCTGAATTCCGGCTTTACCTTCCTGACCTTCGTGGAAGGCAAATCCAACCGCATGGCCTGCGCGGCGGCGCAACAGGTGGCGGAGAACCCGGCCAGCCATGGCTACAACCCGCTGTTGCTGTATGGCGGCGTGGGGCTCGGTAAGACCCACTTGATGCACGCGGTGGGCAACGAGCTGATGCGGCGCAACCCCAACGCCAAGGTGGTCTACCTGCACAGTGAGCGGTTCGTCGCGGACATGATTTCGGCGTTGCGGAACAAGACGATCAACGAGTTCAAGCGCTTCTACCGCTCGGTGGACGCCTTGCTGATTGATGATATTCAGTTTTTTGCAGGTAAGGAGCAGTCCCAGGAAGAGTTTTTCCACACCTTTAATGCGTTGTTGGAAAACGGGCAGCAAATCATCCTGACATGCGATAAATTCCCTAAGGAAGTGGACGGCCTTGAGGAACGGCTGAAAAGCCGGTTCGGGTGGGGGCTGTCCCAACCGTTGGAGCCGCCGGAGCTGGAAACGCGGGTGGCGATCCTGAAAAAGAAGGCGGAGGAAGCGCGGGTCGAGCTGCCCAATGACGCGGCCTTTTTTATTGCCCAGCGTATTCGCTCCAACGTACGCGAGCTGGAAGGCGCTCTGCGCCGCGTGATCGCCCATGTGCGCTTCACCGGCGCGCAGATCGATATCGGCCTGATCAAGGAAGCCCTCAAGGATCTTATCGCCCTGCAGGCCCGCCAGATCAGTATCGATAACATCCAGCGCACGGTGGCGGAGTACTACAAGATTAAGGTGCCGGACCTGCACTCACCGCGGCGAACCCGCTCGGTGGCCAGGCCGCGCCAGGTGGCGATGGCGTTGTCCAAGGAATTGACCAGCCACAGCTTGCCCGAGATCGGCGAGAACTTTGGCGGCCGGGACCACACCACGGTATTGCACGCCTGCCGCAAGGTGCTGGAGCTGCGCGAATCCAATCCGGAAATAGAAGAAGATTATCAAAACCTCCTGAGGACCCTGACGTCCTGACGGATCAACTGAAACGGGAAAGCGACATGAAATTCTCCATCAACCGTGAACAACTGCTCAAGCCGCTACAGCAAGTTGCCGCGGTGGTCGAAAAACGCCAAACGCTGCCGGTTTTGTCCAATGTGCTCATGGAAGTGGGGGACGGCCAACTTTCCTTGACCGGCACTGATCTGGAACTGGAACTGGTGGCGCGGCTGCCGCTGGAGGGGGAACACCAGTCCGGCGAAACCACGGTGCCGGCGCGTAAGCTGGTGGACATTGCCAAGAGCCTGCCGGCGGAAGCGGATATCCGTTTCGAGGTGGATGGCGAGAGAATGCTGGTGCGCTCCGGCCGCAGCCGCTTCTCCCTGGCCACCCTGCCCGCTTCCGAGTTTCCCAACCAGGAAGAGGATAACAGCGGTTCGGTGCTGGAGATCGCGCCCAACACCCTGCGTCAGTTGATCGACCACACCGCCTTCTCCATGGCCCAGCAGGACGTCCGCTACTACCTCAACGGCATGCTGTTCGAGCTGCGCTCCGGCATGCTGCGGGCGGTCTCCACCGATGGCCACCGCCTGGCGCTTTGTGACGCGGCCCTGGAAGGCCAGAGCGAGGAAGCCGGCGTGATCCTGCCCCGCAAAGGGGTGATGGAGCTGGCGCGGATCCTGTCCGACGCGGCGGAGAACGCGCGTCTGACCTTGGGCCGCAACCACATTCGCATTGTAGCCGGTTCCATTACCTTTACGTCCAAACTGGTGGACGGCAAATTCCCGGAGTACGAGCGAGTTATCCCGAAGGATGGCAGCCGGGTGGTGATGGCCGACCGGGAAACCCTGCGCCAGGCGCTGAGCCGGGTGGCGATTCTGTCCAACGAGAAGTACCGCGGCGTGCGGGTTCAGCTTTCCGAAGGCAGCCTGCGTATTGTCGCCAACAACCCGGAACAGGAAGAAGCGGAAGAGGAAGTGTCCGTGGACTACCAGGGCGGTCCGCTGGAGATCGGTTTCAATGTGAGCTATCTGCTCGACGTGCTGAACACCATGGACGGCACCCAGGCCCGCCTGGAGCTGGGCGACAGCAACAGCAGCGCGCTGATCACCGACCCGGAGCATGAGGCGGCCATTTATGTGGTTATGCCGATGCGCCTCTAGCGCTGACAGCGCAAGCACCGGCGCCCGCACTCCGCGGGCGCCGACCCTTCCCCGCCTCTTTGCCCTTCCATGTTAGCCGATCTTCGACTCACGGATTTCCGCAACTACCGGCAGGCTGAGTTTTCTCCGGTGCCCGGGCTGAACCTGATTGTCGGCGCCAACGGCAGCGGCAAGACCAGCCTGCTTGAGGCGATCTACTTTATTGGCAGTGGCGGGCGTTCCTTTCGCGGCGGGCGACTGTCCCGTTTGGTGCGTGACGGGGCAGACGCCGCCACCCTGTTTGCCCGGGTCGAGAACGGCGAGAACCATCATCGCCTCGGTATCCGCCGTGCTCCTGGTGGCATTCAGTCCCTGAAGCTCAACGGAGCAACACCCGGCGCCTTGAGTGATGTGGCTGCTCTGCTGCCGGTGTTGGCGCTGCACCCTCAGTCCGTTGAGTTGATATTCGGCGCTTCCGCCTTGCGCCGCCGGTTCCTGGATTGGGGAATGTTCCACGTGGAACATTCCTTCCTGTCAGTATGGAAGGAAGCGAGCGCTGCCTTGAAGCAGAGGAATGCTTTGCTGCGCAGCGGGCGGGTGAGCCCCCGGGAGTTGGGCTATTGGGACCAGAAACTGGCCGCCAGTTCTGATAGTATTGAACGGTTAAGAGATGGGTATCTGCAGCGGCTCAAGGCCCGCTGGCTGGAAGCGATGACGTTGCTCGCTCCAGAGATTAAGGGCGGACTGGTTCTGCAGTCCGGGCGCCGGGATGGGGAATCCTATCTGGACGCCCTCGCCCGCTCCCGGGAAGAAGACGTACGCCGGGGGTTCACCCATACGGGCTTCCACCGCGCCGAGCTCAAGATCACGGCGGGTGGCAGTCTTGCCAGGGATCGAGTGTCCCGAGGCCAGGCTAAGATCATGGCCTACGGCCTGGTGCTGGCCCAGCTTCCCCTGATCCAGGAAGCCGGGAAGGTCTGCACCCTCCTGGTGGATGATCTGGGCTCAGAGCTCGATCAGACCCACCGGGCAACGCTGCTGGGGTTTCTGGCGGCGGGATCACACCAAACATTGATAACGGCGGTGGACAGGGAACACCTGGACCCCGCTATTGATGAGCATAAGGGCGCTGCGGCCCGAATGTTCCACGTGGAACATGGCCGTGTTCAGCGGATATCGGACGATCCATAAGGTAAAAACATGGCGGAACAAAACTACGATTCATCCAGCATTAAGGTGCTGAAGGGTCTGGACGCCGTTCGCAAACGTCCCGGCATGTACATCGGTGACACGGATGACGGCACCGGTTTGCATCACATGGTTTTCGAGGTGGTCGATAATTCCATCGATGAATCCCTGGCCGGGCACTGTTCCGAGATCCGGGTGGTGATCCACCCGGATGAATCCATCTCCGTATCGGATAATGGCCGTGGCATTCCCGTGGACATGCATTCCGAAGAGGGTGTCAGTGCCGCCCAGGTGATCATGACCGTGCTGCACGCCGGTGGTAAGTTTGATGACAACTCCTACAAGGTCTCTGGCGGCCTGCATGGCGTGGGCGTTTCCGTGGTCAACGCACTGTCCGAGTCCCTGAAACTGACGATCCGCCGGCACGGCAATGTTTACGAGCAAAGCTACCGCCACGGTGTGCCGGAAAAGGATCTGGATAAGGTAGGCACCACGGACAGCACCGGCACCGCGATTCATTTCCGGCCGTCGTCCGAGACCTTCACCAATATCGAATTCCACTACGATATTCTGGCGAAACGCCTGCGTGAATTGAGCTTCCTGAACTCCGGCGTGCGCATCCACCTTAAGGACGAGCGCAGCGGCGACGAGGACATCTTCGAGTATGAAGGCGGCCTGAGCGCCTTCGTGACCTACCTCAACCAAACCAAGAACGCGCTCAACGAAGTGTTCCATTTTCAGTTCGACCGGGAAGATGGCATCGCCGTGGAAGTGGCCATGCAGTGGAATGACTCCTACCAGGAGAACATTTTCTGCTTTACCAACAATATTCCCCAGCGTGACGGCGGCGCCCACCTGGCGGGCTTCCGCGCCGCCCTGACCCGCTCGCTGAACAACTATATGGACCGGGAAGGCTTCCTCAAGAAGGAAAAGGCCAACCCCACCGGCGACGACGCCCGGGAAGGCCTGACGGCGGTGATTTCGGTGAAGGTGCCGGATCCCAAGTTCTCCAGCCAGACCAAGGACAAACTGGTCTCCTCGGAGGTCAAAACCGCCGTCGAGCAGACCATGTCCGAGAAATTCCAGGACTACCTGCTGGAGCACCCCCAGGAGTCCAAGCAGATTGTTCAGAAAATCATCGACGCGGCCCGGGCCCGGGACGCGGCGCGCAAGGCCCGCGATATGACCCGCCGTAAGGGCGCGTTGGATATCGCCGGCCTGCCCGGGAAGCTGGCGGATTGCCAGGAAAAGGACCCGGCGTTTTCCGAACTCTACATCGTCGAGGGTGATTCCGCCGGCGGCTCCGCCAAACAGGGCCGCGACCGGAAGTACCAGGCGATCCTGCCGTTGAAGGGTAAGATTCTCAACGTGGAGAAAGCCCGCTTCGACAAGATGCTTTCCTCCCAAGAGGTAGGCACTTTGATTACCGCCCTGGGCTGCGGTATCGGGCGCGACGAATACAATGTGGAAAAGCTGCGTTACCACCGCATCATCATCATGACCGATGCGGACGTGGACGGCTCCCACATCCGTACCCTGCTGCTCACCTTCTTCTTCCGGCAGATGCCGGAGCTGATCGCCCGCGGCCATGTGTATATCGCCCAGCCGCCGCTTTATAAGGTCAAGAAGGGCAAGCAGGAAACCTACATCAAGGACGACCCCGCGCTGGAGGACTACCTGACCAACCTGGCGCTGGAGAAAGCCGCCCTCTACCCGGGCAACGATGCCCCGCCGGTTAGCGGTGAGCCTCTGGGCAATCTGATCGGCGAGTACCGTCAGGTGATGCGCATTGTTGACCGCCAGTCCCGGGTGTTCCCGGCCCTGGTGCTCGAACAAATGATCTACATGGCCTCGGTGGACGAAACCAAGCTCGCCGACGAAGCGTTCATGAAGCAATGGTGCGCGGATTTGAGCGCCCGGGTGGACGTGCTCACCGACGGTAGCCAGACGTTCACCGTGAGCCCGGAGCTGGACAGCGAGAGAGGCCTCTATCTGCCCCATGTACGGGTGATCGCCCATGGGGTGCCCCGGGAGTACCGGGTATCACTGGACTTCCTGCAATCGCCGGATTACGGCCGCATCAAGCACCTTGGGGAAACCCTCGAGGGGCTGTTGGCCAGCGACGCGGCCATCGAACGCGGTGAAACCCGCAAACCGATCCGCCACTTCGCCGAGGCCCTGGCCTGGCTGATGCAACAGGCCCGCCGAGGCACCAGCGTGCAGCGCTATAAGGGCCTGGGCGAGATGAACGCGGATCAGCTGTGGGAAACCACCATGGATCCGGAATCCCGTCGCATGCTGCAGGTGACGGTGGAGGACGCGATCGCCGCGGATCAGATCTTCACCACCCTGATGGGCGATGACGTGGACCCACGCCGCAAGTTCATTGAGTCCAATGCCCTGCAGGTGTCCAATCTGGATATCTAGAAACGCGAATAGAAGGAAGCAACCGGGCGGGCGCCCGGTTGCCGGGGTGTCGACGGACTGGCTTAGACGGCGAAGTCTTCCAGCTTGGCGCCGTTTTCCAGGGCGTCGCGCAGCCACACCGGGCGCTTACCGCGGCCGGTCCAGGTTTGCGAGCTGTCCGCCGGGTTGCGGTATTTCACCTTGGCGGGTTTACGAACGCCTGCTTTCTTCTTGCGAGCGGTGGTCTTGCGCGCCGCCTTCTTCTGCCGGCTGGCTTTTTCCTGCAGCAAGTCATCCACGGACACGCCGAGATCCTTGGCGATCTTGGAAATTTCCGCCTGGGCGCTTTTGACCGCGTCGAGACGTTTCTTCTCGAGCTTTTTCTCAGCCTGCTTGATCAGTTTTTCCAATTCCGAGACAGAAAGGTCGTCAAGATTGATAGTCATTTTCGGTGGTCCTTAATAGAGAGGGTCGGCCTTGTGCGGGAAACTGTAGTTATTATTAGAAAAAAACGCAATTACGCTTTTGGGGTTTTGGTCAGTTCGCCGGGATAATGTTCAAAAATCCATTCCTCAGCGAGCCGGGTAACGGTTTTTGCGTCTTTATCGTGGGTATTAATGGGTGGGCTGATACGCAAAATAATGTCACCGGGGAAACGCAACCAGGACCGGGCCGGCCAGCAGTCACCGCTGTTGTGGCTGATCGCCACCACCGGCACCTTGTTCCGGCAGGCGAGTAACGAACCGCCGTGATTAAAATGTCCCAGCGTGCCCGGCTCCTGGCGTGAACCCTCCGGATAAATCACCACCGGAATACCGTCGTTGAGGCGCTCGGCGCCCTGCTCCAAAACCGCTTTCAACGCCGCCCTGCCCTTGCCGCGATCAATGCGGATCGGATTAAGCAGCGCCAGGCCCCAGCCGAAAAACGGTAACCACAACAATTCCCGTTTCAACACCGTCGCCTGGGGCGAGATCAAACATTGCAGATAAAAGGTTTCCCAACTGCTTTGATGATTGGCGATGATCACCATCGGACCCGTCTGCAAATGCTCCCGGCCCTCGACGTGAACACGCACGCCATTAAGACGCTCGAGCAGCCACATGGCGAAGCGTGTCCATATATTCACAAAACGGTAACGCTGTCTGGCCGGCAGAAACCAGCCGATTAACAGGCAATTGAGACCGTGGACAATGCCGACCGCGTTATAGATAACGAAAAACAGCACACTGCGAATGCGGATGCCCCAACTGGGCGGGCCACCGGCGGGTTGAGTCATGAAGGGTCCTTGAGAAACTGATCGACGAACCCGGCCAGGGAATCAAACACATCCACCGGGCCAAGGGTTTCCGGCAAGCCTTTTTCGAGGGTGCGCCGGCCTTTGCCGGTGAGCACCAGCACCGGGCGGCAACCGCGCGCGACGCCGGCTTCCAGGTCCCTCAGACTATCACCAACCATGGGCACACCGGTGACCTCGCCATACTCAGCAACAATTTGATTGATCAGACCGGGCGCCGGCTTTCGGCACGAGCAGCCGTCATCCGGTCCGTGGGGACAGAAATAGACACCGGACAGTCGCGCGCCCGCGTGCTCCAGGTGCGCCGCCATGGTCCGATGGATGGCGTCCAGGCCGGCCTGATCGAAATAGCCGCGCGCCAGACCGGACTGGTTAGTGGCCACCACCACGCGGTAGCCGGCCTGATTGAGACGGGCAATGGCCGCCGCGCTGCCGGGCAGCGGGCGCCATTCCTCGGGGGTTTTGATGTAGGCGTCGGAGTCTTCGTTGATAACCCCGTCGCGGTCGAGAATAACCAGTTTGGATGCGTTCATGGGCGGCAGTATAACAGGCCCGGCGGCGCTATCAGGCCATGGTGTCGACGATACCGCCTTCCACCCGCAACGCCGCGCCGGTGGTGGCGGACGCCTGGGGCGAGGCCGCGTACACCGCCATATTGGCGACTTCTTCCACCTCGGCCACCCTTTGGATGATCGAGCTGGGGCGCGCTTCCTGGATAAACTGCTTTTCCATTTCCTGCTCGGACAGCCCGCGCTTCTCCGCCATGCGTTTGAGCATCTTTTGCACACCCTCGGAACGCGTCGGCCCCGGCAGAATGGCGTTCACCGTGACACCGGTGCCGGCCAGCACTTTGGCCAGGCCGCGGGAAATGGATTGCACCGCGGTCTTGGTCATGCCGTAGTGGACCATCTCCGTGGGGATGTTCAACGCCGACTCGCTGGACAGAAACTGAATGCGGCCCCAGCCCCGGTCACGCATGCCCCGGGCATAGTGGCGCGACAGCCGCACCGCGCTCATCACATTGACCTGGAAGAACCGTTCCCAGTCGTCGTCATCGATATCGAAGAAGCCCTTGGGCTCGAAGATACCCACGTTATTGACCAGGATGTCCGCGTTTGGGTGCGCATCAATCAACGCCTGGCAACCGTCGGCCTGACCCAGATCGGCGGCGACGCCGTCGATACCGTCACTCTTGGTCTCCTGCTTCAGAGCGTCGATAGCCTGGGCCACCCGTTCCTGGGTGCGGCCGGTGATCACCACCTCCGCGCCGGCCAGAGCCAGGCCCCGGGCGATGCCGAACCCAATGCCGGCGGTGGAGCCGGAAACGATCGCTTTCTTACCGGTGAGATCAATGCGCATGGAAGGACTCCTTGGAATAAGCGGAAGTACCCAAGGAGTGGTGCCGGGGCGGGCCCTTCTCAAGGGCCCGCCGAACTTTGTTACTCCTGCAGCAGACTGATGTCGGCCACGTTGAGGAACAGGTCACGCAGGAAGGTGAGCAACGCCAGGCGGTTATCACGCACCGCCGGATCCTCGGCCATCACCATCACCTGGTCGAAGAACGCATCCACCGGCTCGCGCAGCTCGGCGAGCAGCGCCAGCACCGCTTCGTAATTGCCCTCTTCCAGCAATGGCTCAGAGCGGGCGTAGGCGTCCACCACCATATCGGTGAGAGTCTGCTCCGCGTCTTCTTCCAGCAGGGCACCGTCGATTTCCTCCGGCGGGGCCTTGTCCAGCTTGGCGAGGATATTGGAGACGCGCTTGTTGGCGGAGGCCAGGGCCTGGGCTTCATCGCGGTTCTGGAACGCCGCCACCGCCCGCACCCGGCGGTCGAAATCCAGCGGCCGGCGGCAGGCCTCATCGATGGCCAGCACCGATAGAATCACCGGCGTGGCGAAGCCTTGCTCCTGGTACATGGCCCGGTAGCGGCCTTTGACGAAGTCGAAGGCCTCGTCCACCAGACCGGCGTCAATACGCTGGCCCAGGGCCACCGCCGCCTGATCGAGCAGGTCGCGCAGGTCCAGCGGCAGCTGGTTATCGATGATGATGCGCAGGATACCCAGGGTGGCCCGGCGCAGCGCGTAGGGGTCCTTGGTGCCGGACGGCTTCTGGCCGATGCCGAAAATGCCCACCAGGGTGTCGATCTTGTCCGCCAGGGACACCGCCTGGCCGGTCTTGGTGCGCGGCAGCCCGTCGCCGGCGAAGCGCGGCAGGTACTGTTCGTGCAGTGCCTGGGCGAGCTCTTCCGGCAGGCCTTCATTGCGGGCCAGGTAGTAACCCATCACGCCCTGCATGGTGTCGAACTCGTGGACCATCTCGCTGTTCAGGTCCGCCTTGCTGAGCGCGCCGGCGCGGCGCGCCAGGTTGGCGTCGCCGCCGATCCGGTCGGCGATTTCGCCGGCCAGCCAGCCGATGCGGTCGCATTTGTCCGCCAGGGTGCCGAGCTTCTGCTGGAACACCACCTGGGCCAGGCCCTGGGCGTGCTGTTCCAGGGGTTTGCGGCAATCGTTGTCGTAGAAGAAAGCGGCGTCGGCCAGACGCGGACGGATCACCTTTTCGTTACCGGCGATCACCTTCTGCGGATCGCGGGACTCGATATTGCTGATGGTGATGAAATGTGGGGTCAACTTGCCGTCGGCGTCGAGCACCGGGAAGTATTTCTGATGTTCTTCCATGGCGGTGATCAGCGCTTCCTGGGGCACGCGCAGGAAATCGTCGTCGAACCGGCCGGCCAGCGCCACCGGCCATTCCACCAGGGCGGTGACCTCGTCGAGCAGGTCTTCATCCAGATGGGCCCGGCCGCCGGCGTCGCGGCCGGCCTGCTCGGCCTGCTGGCGAATCATTTCCCGGCGGCGCGGGAAGTCGGCGATCACCTTGCCGTCCTGCTCCAGGCGGGTGGCGTAGTCGCCCGCTTCGCTCAGTTCTATGGCGTCCGGTGCATGGAAGCGGTGGCCCCGGGACGTGCGCCCGGCGCGTTGGTCGAGCAATTCGAAATCGATCACATCGCTGCCGTACAACGCCACCAGCCAGTGCACCGGGCGCACGAACTGCACCTTGCGGCGCCCCCAGCGCATGCGCTTGGGAATCGGCAGCTTGTTCACCGCCTGGGCGAGAAACTCCGGCACCAGCTCCACGGTGGGCCGGCCGGCTTCGGTGAGCTGGGCGAACAGCCGCTCGCCCTTGTCGGTGTCGCGGCGGTCCAGCTGGTCCACGCCCAGCCCCACGGAGGCGGCGAAGCCCTCGGCCGCCTTGGTGGGTTTGCCGTCGGCGTCGTAGGCGGCCTGCAGCGCCGGACCCAGACGCTCCACCTGGCGGTCCGCCTGCTTGTCGGCCAGGTCGCGCACCAGCACCGCCAGCCGGCGCGGGGCGGCGAAGCTCTCCACGGCGCCGTGGGCCAGGCCGGCGTCGTCCAGCTGGCGCACCAGCTCCTCGGTGAGGGCGGCGCTCAGATCCGGCAGAGCCTTGGGGGGCAGCTCTTCGGTACCCAGTTCAATTAACAAATCCCGCTTGGCCATATCGTTCGCCATGATTACTTGCCCCCTTTCTGTTTCTTGGCGGCTTTATCGTCTTGTTGCTGCAGCTGCGCCACCACTTCCTGGCGGATATCGTCGTCGGCCATCGGAAAGCCCAGTGCGCGGCGCGCGTCGAAATAGGCCTGGGCCACGGCCCGGGCCAGGGTGCGCACGCGCAGAATGAAGCGTTGGCGTTCGGTGACCGAGATCGCCTTGCGCGCGTCCAGCAGATTGAAGGTGTGGGACGCCTTCAGCACGTACTCGTAGGCGGGCAGCGGCAGCCCGGCCTCGATCAGCTTGCCGGATTCCGCCTCGAACAGGTCGAACTGGTTGAACAGGGCGTCCACATTGGCGTGTTCGAAGTTGAAGGTGGACATCTCCACCTCGTTCTGCAGAAACACATCGCCGTAGGTGACCTTGCCGAAAGGCCCGTCGGACCACACCAGGTCGTACACCGAGTCCACGTTCTGCAGGTACATGGCCAGGCGTTCCAGGCCATAGGTGATCTCACCGGTGACCGGATAGCAGTCGATACCGCCGACCTGCTGGAAGTAGGTGAACTGGGTCACTTCCATGCCGTCCAGCCAGATTTCCCAGCCCAGGCCCCAGGCGCCCAGGGTGGGGGATTCCCAGTTGTCTTCCACGAAGCGGATGTCATGGGTGAGCGGATCGAAACCAAGGCGGCGCAGGGAATCCAGATACAGCTCCTGGATGTTGTCCGGCGACGGCTTGAGCACCACCTGGAACTGGTAGTAGTGCTGCAGGCGGTTGGGGTTCTCGCCGTAGCGGCCGTCGGTGGGCCGCCGGGACGGCTGCACGTAGGCGCTGTTCCAGTTCTCCGGGCCGATCGCGCGCAGGAAGGTGCTGGGGTGGAAAGTGCCCGCCCCCACTTCCATATCCAGGGGCTGGACGATCACGCAGCCCTGCTCCGCCCAGTACTGTTGCAGGGCCAGAATCAGGCCCTGGAAGGTGCTTGTATCCGCTTGCGGTTGATCCGCCATGGTGGTTCCCGTTCTTCCAAGCTCTGTGAAAATAAAGGGGCAAGTATAGCGTCCCCCAGGGGCCGGTGATACCGTGCTACCCACCGATACGCCTGGAAACACGGGGGTTTGACCATGGA
>DGNT01000188.1 GCA_002389055.1 Alcanivorax sp. UBA4485 | reverse complement strand
CCGACCTGGGTCAGGTGAAGACTAAGGCGGAACCCCAGGCGGACGGCTCCTATAAGATCACCGGCACCAAGATCTTCATCTCGTCCGGTGACCACGATCTCACCGAGAACATCGTTCATATCGTGCTGGCCCGTCTTCCCGACGCGCCCAAAGGCACCAAGGGCATTTCCCTGTTCATCGTGCCCAAGTATCTGCCCGGCAAGATCGGCGAGAGCAACGGTGTGGTGTGCGGTTCCCTGGAAAAGAAAATGGGGATCAAGGCGTCCGCCACCTGCGTGATGAACTTCGATGACGCCACCGGCTCTATGATCGGCGAGGAGAACAAGGGCCTGGAGTGCATGTTCACCTTCATGAACTCGGCGCGCATCGGCACCGCCTGCCAGGGCATTGCCCACGCCGAGCTGGCCTACCAGGGCTCCCTGCCCTACGCCAAGGAGCGCCGTTCCATGCGCGCCCTGTCCGGCAAGAAAGACCCCGATGCGGTGGCCGACGCGCTGATCCATCACGGTGACGTGCGCCGCATGCTGCTCAAGCAGAAGGCGATCGCCGAGGGCGGCCGGGCGATGATCTACTTTGCCGCCCAGTACGCGGACAACATGATCTCCGGGATGCTGGAAGACGATCAGGAAAAATACGATCGTTGGGACAGCGAACTGGGCTTTCTGACGCCGATCCTGAAAGGCTTCCTTACCGAGAAGGGTCTGGAAGTGGCCAACGACGCCATGCAGATCTTCGGCGGCCACGGCTATATCAAGGAACACGGCATGGAGCAGATCGTGCGCGACGCGCGCATCGCCACGCTCTATGAAGGCACCACCGGCATTCAGGCCCTCGACCTGCTGGGCCGCAAGGTGCTGCTGTCCAGCCGCGGCAAGTGCGTGCGTGATTTCTCCAAGAAACTGGTGGACTTCGGCACCAAGAATCTGCGCGACGGCCAGCTGCGTCCCTACGCCTGGAAGCTGCTCAAGATCGCCGCGGAGTGGAACTACCTGACCACGCGCATCATGCTCAACGCCGCCAAGGACCGGGAACTGGTCGGCACCGCCAGCCACGATTACCTGATGTACTCCGGTTACGCGATGATGGCGTACTTCTGGGCGCTGCAGGCGAAAGTGGCGGCGGACAAGCTGGCGCACGGCGGCGCCGAGCCGAAGGAGTTCTACCAGGCCAAGCTGGCCACCGCGGAGTTCTTCTTCGAGCGCATGCTGCCCACCGCCAAGGGTCACGCGGAAGCCGCCCTGAAACCCACCAAGAGCACCATGCAACTGGCGCCGGAGCATTTCTCGTTCGACTACGAGTGATCCAGCCCGGCCAGCGCCAGCAGTTCGTCGAGACGGTCGATCACCAGGTCGGCCTGATCGGCGAACCGCCAGTTGCCCGGGTTGCGCAGTAAGCACGCGGCCATGCCCGCATTGCGGGCCGCCTGCAGGTCGTAGACGAAGTCCCCCACGTACACGCACGCCTCGGGCGGCACCCGCAATTGCCGGCTGAGCATTAACAGCCCCTCCGGGTCCGGCTTCGGGGCACAGTCCTCCCGCGTGAGAATGCAGTCCACCGCCAGATCCAGAATCTCGCCGGTGCGGGCCACGGCGGCCCGGCTGTTACGGGTGAGGATGCCGGTGGGCACTCGCTCCCGCGCGAACCGCCGCAGCACTGCCTCGGCGCCGTCGATCCACTCGGCGGCGGCGGCGCCGCGCATCTCGAATTCATGCAGTCGTTGCCGGCCACGCTCGGCGCGGGCGGCGTCCTCCAGCCGGTCCAGGTATTCCAGCACGCCGATACCCTCGGGCGCGCCGACCTCGGCGCGAATGGCGGTGAAATCAAGCCGGGTGTCCGCCAGGGTACCGTCCAGGTCGAACAGCACGGCGGCGAAACGTTGGGGGGCGGGGGTCGTCAAGAAAAGACCCGGCGCTTCTCGAAAGTCTGCAGCGAGGCGTCGAGAAACGCCTCGATCACTTTCAGCAACTGCGGCGACATGGTGATGCGCCGACGGCGGCGGTCCTGATCGTCCACAGTCTCGTCCAGCAGGCCCTTCTCGATGGCGGTCTGCACGTACTTCACCGCGGTGCGGTGGCTGACCTTGGGCATGAAACGGTAGAGCTCGGTTTTGGTGAACGCCCGGTCCCGAGCCAGCCACATGCGCGTGAACAGATCGGAATAATTCAAATCGTAGAACACTTCGTCGCCGAACAGGGCGCCCCAGTGGGCATCGGATTCCTGCAAGGCAATGACGAAGGCGCGGCGACGACGGTCGGCGTATTTTTTTGGCATTAGGGCCCTTCCCGTTCCGTTGAACCACCGATGATAACGGAAAGCGGGAAGGGTCTCGACGCCGGATCAGGCGCGGCGGCGGCGCCCGGCGGCCAACACCAGGGCCAGCCACAGCCAGCCGAGGCCGCCGCCACCGCCGCTGTCGTCGTCCGGGGTGCCCGGCTCAGCGCCACCGGCGGCGGCGCTGAGGTTGAGGTCCACGCGCAGCGGGTCGTGGTCGGAGGCCCGGTAGGCGTCGGCGGCATAGAAGTCGTCGATCTGCTGGTCGCTTTTGAACTCCTGGTTGTAATCCAGGGCCCGGGGTTCGTCCGCGTTGATGTGCCAGGCGCCGGCGTCGAGCACCTGGCGGTCCAGCGACGGGCTGGCCAGGGCGTGATCCAGATGTCCGGTTTCACCGAAGAAAATGTAGCTGTAGGCCTGGTCGCCCTGGAAACGGGTCAGCAGATCCACGAAACCGTCGTCCTGGAAGGCCCGTACCGGATCTTCCAGGGCATAGGCGTTCAAGTCGCCGAGCACCAGGACGTCCTGGTCCGCCACCCCGGTGGGCTGCTCCGCCAGCCAGGCGAGCTGGTCCATGGCCGCCTGGGTGCGCTCCGCGTTCCAGCAACTCTGGCCATCGTCCTGGGCCGCGTTGATGCCGTCGTCGGGGCAACTGCCCTTGGACTTGAAGTGGTTGACCACCAGCGTCAGCACTTCGTCGTTGTTCAGCAGCCGGAAGCTCTGCGCCAGGGGCTGCCGGTTGGTCTGGTTGCCGAAGGCACCGGTGTCCAGGGTCGCCGCTTCCCCTTCCTCGGCCACCACGTCGTCACGATAAAGCAGCCCCACGGCGATGGCGTCGCTGCCCAGCCCGGCCTCGCCGTGGGCCACGAAACGCCACGCCGGCCCCAGGGCCTCGGCCAGTTCGGCGATCGCCGAGTCCGGTCCGTAGCCGTCGTTCTCGATTTCCATCAAACCGATAATGTCCGCGTCCAGCGCGGTGAGCGCCGCCACCAGCTTGGCTTTCTGGCGCGCCAGCTCCTCGGCGTTGCTGGCGCCGCGGGCAGTCGGGAAGCCGCCGCCCTGGCCGTCACCGTTAAAGAAATTGAGCACGTTGAAGGCGGCCACCCGCAGGTTGCTGCCCGGCGCCCGGGGCGGCGCCGCCGGGCGCGGGTTGGCGGCGCGGAAGGTGATTTCGTCCACCGGCTGCAGGCGCCACTCTTCGAAGCTGTAGCTGACAACGGCCCGGAAGTCCGGGTCGACCCGGTCGCCAACTCTCAACGTGTTGGTGGCGGACAGGCCGCCCTGGGGATAGGGCACCGGCTCCGGGTTCTGGGTGTTGAGGCCGTCGTCGAGAACAATCCGGCCCAGGGCATTGCTGTCCGCCACCGCCTTCGCCGGAGCGCCCGGTTCGGCCACCTGGGTGGGAATCGAAAGGCGCTCCTCGGCGAGCACCACGCTGCCGAAGCGGGCCAGGTCATAGACCTCGGTGACGGTGAGCGCCTGGCTGACGGTGACCAGCATGCCTTCCAGGGCTTCCGGCGCGGCGAGATCAGCGAACGGCAACGCGAAGGCGACCGGCTCCAGCGTTTGCTCCACGGCGCAAACCAGCGGATCGCCCTGCAGGCTCACCTGGGTTTGCTCGAAGTATTCGCCGGCGGTGCCCGCCAGCCGGACGCGCTCACCGGGATTAACCACCGCATCCGGGGCGTACACGAACAGACCTTCCGAGGTGGCCGGGTTATCGTCCCGGTCGACCACCGGCTCCATCAGGAAAAAGCCGTCCAGGTCCGGGTAAACCGCACTGACCACGGATTCCACCACCACGGTTTCACCGTCCAGGGGCGTGCTGGCGCCACTGCCCTGCACCACCGACACGGGCGTGTCCGCATCGCCGCAGGCGCCCAGCGCCGGGGGCGGATCGCCGCCGCCGTCACCACCGTCACCGGCCCCTTCGCCGTAAACACCCAGGCCATCGAGGGTGTCCTGAGGAAACGCCCGCCACTGATCGGCCGGGTCGAAGGCGTCATCGATTACCGGATCCCCGGTGGTGACGGTTTCCAACCGACGCAGGGTCTGGTTGACGCTGGTGGTATCGCCGCTGCCCCAGGCACTGCCCGGGTCCTCGCCGACACGGCCGAAGCTGTCCACCACACCATTCATGTCGCGGAGCACATAGGCGTCGTCGCCGTTGTGGCTGATCACACCGCTGCTGATGTCGCCGAGCCCGTTCAGCGGCGCGCCGGCCTGGCTGCTGACGATCACCAGCACCGCCCCGGCGGCCAGGCTCTCGCCATTCAGATCCAGGGTGGCGGACGCGTCGGCGGCCCCGTTGGAGTAGCGCTCCAGACGGTAGCCGACCAGGCTGACGGCGTCGGCGCCGCCGTTATAGAGCTCCAGGGCCTTGTTAAAGCCGCTGCCCTCCACATACTCACTGATCAGAACGTCCGCTTGAACGCCACCGGCTATCAAGGTGCCGGCGATTACCCAGGATAACGCCTTCATGTCTGGCTCCGCCTTTGAATGTCGTTCTCAGACTGATGACGGGGTATGACCAGCGGGTGGCGAGACCATGGCAGATATCTTGCAAGCCATGATTTTACGAGCGTTACCCGAACCGCCGGGGTACCTTGGAACTCTTACAAGGAAGGCACAGTCAGGCCGGAGAGGCTCTGTTAGTATGAAAGGAATCACCACTTTCCATAATAAAAAGGGGATGGCATGAAAACGTTGAGTCCCGTGGATCAACTGTTTCTGTATTTGGAGAAACGCCAGCAACCCATGCATGTGGCGGGACTGCAGTTGTTTTCATTTCCCGAGGGCGCCGGCCCCAAGTACGTCAGCGAGCTGGCCCGCTCGATCCGCGAGTATTCCTCCCCGGAACCGCCCTTCAACCAGCGTCTTACCCGCCGCTTCGGCCAGTATCAGTGGATGGAAGATCAGCAGTTCGATATGGATCACCATTTCCGCCATGAAGCGCTGCCTAAACCGGGCCGCATCCGTGAACTGTTGTCGCTGGTTTCCGCGGAACACTCCAACCTGCTGGACCGGGAACGGCCGCTGTGGGAAGCCCATCTGATCGAAGGCATTCGCGGCCGCCAGTTCGCCCTGTACACCAAGGTGCACCATTCCGTGGTGGACGGTATCTCCGCCATGCGCATGGGCATGCGCGCGCTGTCGCCGGACCCGGAAGAGCGGGACCTGCCGCCGGTGTGGGCCTACAAGCCGAAGAAGCGCGGCCGCGGCCTGCCCAGCAACCCGGTGGACGCGGTCAGCAGCCTGGCCCGTCTGACCACCGGCGCCAGCCGGCAGATCGCCACGGTGCCGGCGCTGGCCCGCGAGATTTACAGCGTCACCCAGAAAGCCAAGGACGACCCCAATTTCGTCTCCATCTTCCAGGCCCCGGACACCATCCTTAACCAGTGCATTACCGGGTCACGGCGGTTCGCGGCACAGAGTTATTCGCTGGATCGCCTCAAGCGTTTGTCCGGCGCCTTTAACTGCACCCTGAACGATGTGGTGCTGAGCATGTGCGGCCACGCGCTGCGCGAGTATCTGATCAGCCAGAACGCGCTGCCGGACCGCCCGCTGATCGCCATGGTGCCGATGTCCCTGCGCAAGGACGACAGCGCCGGCGGCAACCAGATCGCGATGATCCTGGCCAACCTGGGCACGCACATTTGCGACCCGGCCAACCGCCTGCGTGTGGTGCAGGCTTCGGTGCGCGAAGCGAAGAAGCGTTTCGCGCAAATGAGCCCGGAAGAAATTCTGAATTTCACCGCGTTAAGCATGGCTCCCACGGGCCTCAATCTGCTTACCGGCCTGGCGCCGAAATGGCGCGCGTTCAACGTGATCATTTCCAATGTGCCGGGGCCTCGTGAACCGCTGTACTGGAACGGTGCCCGGCTGGAGGGGATGTACCCGGTATCCATTGTGCTCGACCGCATTGCCTTGAACATGACCTTGACCAGCTACCGGGGCCAGATCGAATTCGGCTTGATCGCCTGCCGCCGGACGCTGCCGTCCATGCAGCGTCTGCTGGACTATCTGGAGCAATCGATCCGCGAACTGGAGATCGCCGCCGGGTTTAAATAAGCCCGGCGCGTGGCCGCTTTTCGGTAACAAAAAAAGGGTTGGAACGGCGTAAAAAAGGGTAGTAAAGTCAAATTGCTGCAGATTTGGCAGTGGTTGGTTTTGGTAGTTGCCTTCCCTTCGCGTGAAGCCCAAGAAGTCTCCGAACACCCCCTCCTGGTTTGCAAGCAACACCCTATATTCAGTTTTCGAGGTATAGATTCAATGGCTACTGGTACCGTTAAATGGTTCAACGAATCCAAGGGTTTCGGCTTCATTTCCCAGGATGACGGTGGCGCCGACGTGTTCGTGCATTTCAGCGCAATCAACGGCTCGGGCTTCCGCACTCTCGCGGAAGGTCAAAAAGTATCTTTTGACATTCAGGACGGTCCCAAGGGACCACAGGCCGCCAACGTCGTCGGCGAATAAGACGACCTCAACGACCGGGAAGAACCCCGCCCTACGCGGGGTTTTTTCTTGCCCGCCAAAAACGAAACCAGGAACCAGACCATGACCACCACCTTGTACGGGGCCGAAGTCAGTTACTTCACCGGAAAGGTCCGCGCTTATCTGCGCTGGGCGGATATTCCATTCGAAGAGGTGCTCTCCACCGCGGACGTCTATCGCCAGGTGATCGTGCCGGCAGTGGGGGCGCCGGTGATCCCCGTACTGCGCGACGACAACGGCCGCATCCTCCAGGACAGCACGGTGATCATTGAAACCCTGGAACAGGCGCGAACCGACGATGGCCCGGCGCTACACCCCGCCACGCCGTTGCGCAAACTGGTGGCGCTGATGCTGGAAGCCTACGGGGATGAGTGGCTGGTGATCCCCGCCATGCATTACCGGTGGTTCTACGACCGCGACTGGGCGATGGCGGAATTCGGCGCCATGAACGCCCCGGACGAATCGCCGGAGAATCAGTTCGCCATCGGCCAGAAACTGGCGGTGCCGTTCTCCAAGGCCGCCACGCTGTTGGGGGCCACCGAGGATATGGTGCCCGCAGTGGAGCGCGCCTACGAAGACCTGCTTGCCGAGCTGGACGCGCATTTCGCCGAGCACCCGGCCCTGCTGGGCGGGCAGGCGACGATGGCGGATTTCGGCCTGATCGGCCCGCTGTACGCCCATCTGTACCGGGACCCCACCGCCGGCAAGCTGATGCGCGAGCGCGCCCCGAACGTAACGCGCTGGGTGGAGCAATTGCATTTCGAGCCCGGTGGACTGCGCACGCCGCTGGATGACCACGACAGCATCCCGGAAACCCTGCTGCCGGTGCTCAAGCGCCTGGCCAGGGAGCTGCTGCCGGCGATGGTGGATGTGGCCCATCACGTGCGCGCCTGGATGGCGGAGCATCCCGGCGAGACCCTGCCCAGGGCGCTGGGGAATCACGCCTTTACCCTGGAGGGCCGCGAGGGACAACGCATTATCCGCCCCTACAGCCTGTGGATGATCCAGCGGGTGCGGGACCATCTGAACAGCCTGGACGAAGACAGCCGCCGCCAGGCGGATGCGTTTCTGCGCGATATCGGCGCCGAGGCGCTGATCGACTTTCCGGACCCGCCGCGACTGACCCAGCACAAGCTCACCGTGCGCCCGGCCTGACGCCGGGCTAGATAATTCCCTGCCCCAGCATCGCCCGCGCCACGCGCTGAAAGCCGGCGACACTGGCGCCGGTGAGATAGTCCGGACGAGTGCCATCGCCGCCATGTTCCAGACATTGGCGGTGGATGCGCTCCATGATATCGCGCAACCGCCGGTCCACCTCACCGGCGGACCAGGATTCGCGGCGGCTGTTCTGACTCATTTCCAGACCGCTCACTGCTACGCCGCCGGCGTTGGCCGCCTTACCCGGCGCGTAGAACACCTCGCTGTCCTGGAACACCGCCACCGCCGCCGCGGTGCACGGCATATTGGCGCCTTCCGCCAGCCACCGGCAGCCGTTGTCCAGCAGCCGCCGGGCGTCGTCTTCATCCAGTTCGTTCTCGGTGGCGCAGGGCAGCGCCACCTCACAGGCGAACCGCCAGGGGCGCTCACCCTGATAATGGTCGACGTCGTCAAAGTCGTCGGCGAGCCGGTCCAGGCCGCCGCCGTCCGCCTTGATGCGGGCGACCGCCTCGAGATGTTTTTCATCCAGACCCTTACCGGCGTGCACGGTGCCACGGGAATCGGACAGGGTGACCACGGTGGCGCCTTCCTCGAGCGCCTTGGCGGCAGCGTGCCGGGCCACGTTGCCGGCGCCGGACACCGCCACGGTCTTGCCGCTGAGATTCTCATTCCGATGGGCGAGCATGCTCTGTAGAAAATAGATCACGCCGTAGCCAGTGGCTTCCGGCCGCAGCACACTGCCGCCGAAGTCCACACTCTTGCCGGTGAAGGCGCCACCGAAGGAACGGGACAATTTGCGGTACATGCCGAACAGATAGCCCACTTCGCGCATGCCCACGCCCATGTCACCGGCGGGCACGTCGATGTCCGGCCCCATGTGATGGTGAAACTCCGCCATCAACGCCTGGCAGAAACGCATGATCTCCGCGTCGCTGCGTCCCTTGGGGTCGAAATCGGCGCCGCCCTTGCCGGCGCCCAGCGGCAGCCCGGTGAGCGCGTTCTTGATGGTCTGTTCCAGCGCCAGAAAGGAGAGCACGTCCAGGTTCACCGAGGGGTGGAAACGCAGGCCGCCTTTGTAGGGGCCCAGGGCGCCGTTCATCTGCACCCGGTAGGCCCGGTTCACCCGCACCTGGCCCTGGTCGTCCACCCAGGGGACGCGGAAGCGGATTACCCGCTCCGGTTCCAGCAGCCGGGAAAGCAGCCCTTGCGTCTGCAGTTCGGGGTGCTGGTCCAGATACCCGGAGACACTTTTCAGCAGGCTTTCAGCGGCCTGCTGAAAATAAGGGTGGTGGGGGTCGCGTTGTTTTATCTCTTCTAAAAGCGCTGACATATCCATGCCGCCATGGAAACGGATGGCGGGTGAAATACAAGTCGGCGTGCGCTTAAAAAAGGGTAAAACCTCAGCCGTCCAGGCGGCGTTTGCGGGCCGGCCAGTCCGGCATCCGGCGGTCCATCAAGGCGTGGAAGGCGGGGCCGTGGTGCATGTGCTCCAGATGGCAGAGCTCGTGCATTATCACGTAGTCGATCACCGCGGGCGGATACTGCATCAGCGCCAGACTCAGGTTGATGTAGCCGCGCCGCGACAGCGAACCCCAGCGGGTGCGCATCTTTTTCACGCGCAGCACCGGCATTCGGTGGCCCTGTTCGGCAAACCAGGGAAATTGCCGTTCGATGCTGTCCTGAAATCGGGTGCGCGCCAGTCCGCGCCACCATTCCTGCACGGCGTGGCTGACGGCGGCTTCGTCGTGCGGGTCGGGCACCGCCACATGGAGCGCATCGCCATGACGCTCCACCCGGGCTTTGCCGGCGCCAGTGACACGCAGGGTGAGCGGCTCGCCCAGGTAATGGCACGGGTCGCCGTCGCGCCAGCGCGTCCGGGGACGGGCCGCCATGCGTTGCTGCTGATCGCGAATCCAATCCCGGCGCGAGTCCACGAACGCTTCCACCCGGTAGGCGGCCAGCCTCAGCGGGGCGCGCACCTGCACGCTGCCGTCCACGCGCACCCGCACTTCCAGCGAGCGCCGGCGGCTGCGCACCAGTTCGTATTCAAGAGGCGGGGGACTGTCGCGGTGCAACGGGCAGCTCCTGTTCCAACTGATGTTTCACGGCGTCGGCGGATTTGGCGTAGGGCGCCAGCCAGGCGTACAGCACCGGGATAATAAACAGGGTGAGCACGGTGGCGAACAACAAACCGCCGAGAATCACCACGCCGATGGTGATGCGGCTTTCCGCGCCGGCGCCGGTGGCCAGCACCAGCGGCACGGCGCCGAAGATGGTCGACACCCCGGTCATCAACACCGGCCGGAAGCGGATGATGGCGCCCTGGTACGCCGCCTCGGCGACGCTGTAGCCCTCGTCCCGCAGTTGGTTGGCGAACTCAACGATAAGAATGCCGTTCTTCGCCATCAAACCGAGCAGCATGATCATACCGATCTGGCTGTAGATGTTCAGGCTGTTGCCGGTGACCCGCAGGGCGAGAATGGCGCCGGCGATGGCCAGCGGCACGGTGAGCATGATGATCAGCGGGTGGATCCAGCTTTCGAACTGGGCCGCCAGCACCAGGAACACGATCAGCAGTGCCAGAGCAAAGGTAATGAAGATCGCTGACGACGCTTCGGTGAATTCCTCCGCCATGCCTTTGTAGCTGAGACGCGCTTCCAGTGGCAGGGTGTCGCTGACGGTCTGTTCGATGAAGTCGATGGCGCGGCCCAGGTCATAGCCTTCGGCCATGTTCGCCGACAGGGTAATCGCCGGCAGCCGGTCCACCCGGCGCAGCTCCGGCGAGGCACCCACGGTTTTCAAATCCACCACGCTGGACAACGGCACCAGCTCGCCAGCGTCGGTGCGCACGTAAATCGGATTGACGTCATCGGGCACCCGCGCTTCGCTTTCGTTGGCTTCCAGCAGCACGTCGTACTCGCGGCCCCGGTCCACATAGGTGGACGCCTGCAGGGTGGCGAACATGGCCTGCAGGGTCTGGCCCACGTCCGCGGCGGACAGGCCGAAGTCCGCCGCCCGTTCCCGGTTCAGCTCCACGTTCAGTTGCGGCTGGGTTTCCTCGTAATTGGTGTCCACGCTGAGCAGGTTGGGGTTGTCTTCCATGGACGCCATCACCGATTCGCTCCAACGCTGCACCGATTCGTAGTCCGGCCCGCCGATCACCACTTCCAGCTGCTGGTTGAAGGCGCTCTGCCCCAGGCCCGGCGGGTTCACCGCGAACGCCCGCAGGCCCGCCACCTGGCCCAGGTCGCCGCGCAGTTGCTGGACAATTTCCTGCTGGCTGCGCTGACGCTCGCCCCAGGGTTTGAGGCGGGTAATCATGAAGGCGTTTTCCGGCTGGCCCCGGAAACCGACAATCGACAACACCCGTTCCGCTTCGCCGTTGTCCACCAACGGCTGCATCAGCGCTTCCACCTCTTTGATGTGGTGGGTGGTGTATTCCGCCGTGGCGCCCTGGGGCGCCGTGGCCGGCACGATGAACACGCCCCGGTCCTCGGTGGGCGCCAGCTCGCGGGGCACCCCGGTGTAAGACAGGCCCGCCAGCACGCAGATCAGCGCCGCCACGCCCAGCACCGGCCAGGGGTTGGCCAGGCAGCGTTTCAAGCCCTTCGCGTAGCCGCTATTGAGACGCGCCAGGCTGCGTTCCAGCAGATGCTTGTTTTCATCTTCCTTTCGATGGCGGTGCAGCCAGCGCGAGCACAGCATCGGCGCCAGGCTCAGCGCCACCACGCTGGAGATCACCACCGCCGCCGCCAGGGTGAAGCCGAACTCCCCGAACAGCCGCCCCACGTCGCCGCCCATGAACGAAATCGGCACGAATACCGCCACCAGGGTGAGGGTGGTGGCGACCACCGCGAACGCCACCTGGCGCGCCCCCAGGTAGGCGGCCACCAGACGGGACTCGCCTTCGTCGATACGGCGCTGAATGTTCTCCAGCATGACGATGGCGTCGTCCACCACCAGGCCGATGGCGAGGATCAGCGCCAGCAGGGTGAGCACGTTGATGGAAAAGCCCAGCGCCCCCAGCCCCATGAAGGCGCCGATCACCGACACCGGGATGGTGACCGCGGGAATCAGGGTGGCGCGCAGGTTGCCCAGGAACGCGAAGATCACCAGGATCACCAGGGTCATGGACAGGCCCAGGGTGATCAGCACCTCACGGATGGACGCGCGGATAAACAGGGACTCGTCGTAATTGATGTCCAGCGCGATATCGGCGGGCAGGTTTTCGCGGATCCGCTCGATCTCGGCGCGCACGTTATCGGAAACCGATACGGTGTTGGCTTTGGACTGGCGGATGATACCCAGGCCCACGGCCGTCTGGCCGTTGGCGCGCAGCTCGGTGTCGTCGTTTTCCACCCCCAGCTCCACCCGCGCCACGTCCCCCACCCGCAACTGGTAGCTGCCTTGCTGACGCAACACCAGATCGCGGAACTCTTCCACCGTGGCGAGCCGGTTGTCGGCGCGCACGGTGAAGCTGCGGCTGGCGGATTCCAGCCGGCCGGCGGGCAGTTCCACATTATTGGCGCGCAAGGCGGTGGCGATATCGTTGACCGCGATGCCGTTGGCGGCCATGCGCTGACGGTCCAGCCACACACGCATGGCGTAGCGGCGTTCGCCGCCGATGTTGACCTCGGATACGCCATCCAGCACCGCGAAGCGGTCCACCAGGCTGCGCTCCGCGAAGTCGGTGAGTTCCTGGGTGGCCAGGGTGTCGCTGCTCAGCGTTACCCAGATAATCGGCCGGGCGTCGGAGTCGCTTTTCGCGATCACCGGCGCTTCGGCTTCCTCGGGCAATTGATTGATGATACGAGAGACCGCGTCGCGCACGTCGTTGGCGGCGATATCCAGATCCCGGCTCAGGTCGAACTCCACCGAGGTGCGCGCCGAGCCCAGCCGGGAGCGGGACTCGATCCGATTGACGCCCTCGACGCCGGCGATGGCGCCTTCCACCACCTGAATGATCTGGGTATCCAGCACCTCCGGCGCCGCGCCCTCGTAGGTGACTTCCACGGACACCTGGGGCGGGTCGATATCGGGGTACTCACGGATCGGCAGCTTCAGCAGCGCACTGATGCCGAAGACCACGATCAGCAGGCTGACCACGGTGGCGAAGACCGGCCGTTTGACCGACACATCGCTGAGTACCATCAGGCCGGCTCCTCCAGGAGCGCGCGCTGGGATGGCATCAGAGCGCCTTCATCCTCCACCACCTTGACCGGCGCGCCACTGCCGAGGCGGCTGTGGCCGTTAACGATCACCGGTTGCCCCTGGTCCAGGCCGGCGGTGACTTCCACCCAGCCGTCCCGGCGCCCACCCAGACTCACCGGCAGCCGCTCGGCGATGTCGCCCTGGCTGACAGTGAACACGTAACTCTGCGCGCCCTGGGAGATCACCGCCTGCTCCGGAACCAGCAGCGCCGGATGCTCCGCCAACAGCACCGACACTTGCAGGAACTGGCCGGGGCGCAGCAGGGAGTCGGCGTTATCCAGCAGCGCCTTGACCGTCAGGCTGCGGCTGGCGGCCTCCACTCGGCTGTCGAGCATGGCGATCTTGCCGCGAAACACTTTGCCCGGGTAGGCGTCGCTGGTGACTTCCACGGTGAGATCCGGGCGGATCTCCGAGAGGTAGCGTTCCGGCACCTGGAAGTTCACCTCCAGGTTGCGCACGCTGTCCAGGGTGGTAATCGGCGCGCCCACTTGCAGGAAGGCCCCTTCGTCCACCTGACGCAGGCCCACCACGCCATCGAACGGCGCACGCAGTGAATGATCATCGAGCGCCACGCGGCTGGCTTCCATGGTCGCCCGGGCGGACTCCATGCTGGTCTTCAGATTGGCCACTTCCGCTTCGGAAATGGCGCTGCCGCCGACCAGCCGTGACGCACGCTGGTAATCGGAAAGCGCACGCTGGTAGTCGGCGCGGGTGCGGTCGGTTTCGGCGCGGGCGGCACGGTCATCCAATGTCACCAGCAGGTCGCCGGCCTTCACTGGCTGACTTTCCTGGAAATGAATCTTGTCCACCCGGCCGTCCACCTGGGTGACCAGTACGATGGCGCGGGTGGCGCGGGCGGTACCGACCACTTCCAGGTTATCGCTCAACGACCGGCTGATGGCGGGCACCACATTCACGGTGGTGGGAGGACGCTCCGGCGCGGCGGTGGCTTCCCCCTCACTGAGCCACCACCAACCGGCGGTGGCCAGCACGGCGATCACCGCCAGACCCGCGATCACTCGCAACATTGTTGTACTCCAGGCTCACAGGCACCCCGGAGCCCGAGAGCCGGCCCGGCTTAAGGTGCGCTTTATTTGTCATTGGGATCCTGGCCCGTCCCTGGCCTGGGCCGACGCGCTGTGCGCTCAAGGTCTGCCTGATAACAGACCCGGTGCGACACGCGAGGTTCCCGCAGCCTACACGGTTTCCCGGCACGGCAGGATAAAATTCAGATCAACGAGAAGGGAAAGCGGGCCGGCGGAAGCCGGCCCGGGCAGGTGGCGTCACACCATTTCGGCGCGCATCTTCTTCTTATCCAGTTTGCCCACCGAGGTGCGGGGCAGTTCGTCCACGAACACCACCCGGTCGGGGATGCCGTAACGGCTGATCACGCCTTTATCGGCGTATTCACCAACCAGCTCCTTGATGCCGGCTTCGTCCACTTCGCCGCCCTTGACCACCAGCGCCACCGGGCGCTCGCCCCATTTCTGGTCCTCCACGCCGACCACGGCGCATTCCGCCACGCCATCGTGCTGGAGAATCAGCCCTTCCAGGTCCAGCGAAGAGATCCACTCGCCGCCGGTTTTGATCACGTCCTTGATACGGTCGGTGATCTTCAGCCAACCGTCGGCGTCGATCACGCCGATGTCGCCGGTGTGCATCCAGCCGCCGTGCCACAGCTTCTTGGAGTTGTCCTCGTCTTTCAGGTAACCCTGAGTCAGCCAGGGGGCGCGCAGCACCAGTTCACCCTGGGTTTTGCCGTCACGGGGCACTTCGTTCATGTTGTCATCGACCACACGCATTTCCGACATGGGCACCGGACGGCCGGCGCGGGTGCGGTATTCCACCTGGGTCTCCAGGTCGGCGCCTTCCAGTTCCGGGGGCAACAGCGCCAGGGAGATCAACGGGCAGGTCTCGCTCATGCCGTAGCCGGAATAGATGTCGATGCCCCGCTCCAGGGCGCCCTTGGCCAGCGCCTTGGGCAGCGCGGAGCCGCCGATGATCACCTTCCAGCCGGTCAGGTCGATGCTCTTGGCCGCTTCCGCCTGCAGCAGCATCTGGATGATGGTCGGCACACAGTGGGAGAAAGTGACTTTCTCAGTGACCAAAAGCTTGAGCAGGGTTTCTGGAATGTAGCGGCCCGGGTACACCTGTTTGGCGCCCAGCAGGGTCGCCACATAGGGCACGCCCCAGGCGTGCACATGGAACATGGGCGTGATCGGCATGTAGACGTCGTCCTGGTTGAAACGTCCATGCCCGGAACCGGACAGCGCGGCGCGGCCGGCGAAGGTGTGCAGCACCAGTTGCTTGTGGGAAAAGTAGACGCCCTTGGGAAGCCCCGTGGTGCCGGTGGTGTAGAAGGTGGTGGCGCGGGTGTTTTCGTCCAGCTCCGGGAAATCGAATTTCGCCGGCGCTTGCTGCAGCAGGGCTTCGTACTCGCCGGCGATGTCGAGCTGGGAATCCAGATTGCCGCCTTCGTCGTCCAGCAGCACGTAGCGCTTGACGGTTTCGATACGGTCTTTCAACTCTTCAAGAACCGGCAGGAACTCCCGGTTAACCAGAATCACGTCGTCTTCGGCGTGGTTCAGGGTGTAGAGAATCTGTTCCGGGCTGAGGCGCACGTTCACCGTGTGCAGCACGGCGCCCATCATCGGAATGGCGAAGAACGCTTCCAGGTAACGGTGGGTGTCCCAGTCCATCACCGCCACGGTGTCGCCGGGCTTGACCCCGCACTCCGCCAGCGCCCCGGCGAGCCGGTTGACCCGCTCCTCCAGATCCCGGTAGGTCATGCGGCGCTGATCCGCGTAGACGATTTCCTGCTCGGGGGCGTTACGCACACCGGACTGCAGAATGCTGTTGATCACCAGCGGGGATTCCACCGCCTCGGCGGTGCGCTGAATGGTCAAGTCATTGCTCATTGTTCTCTCCATCACCAAACAAAAAATAAAACAAATAACCGGTTCCGGGTTCAGCCCGGGCCGGTCAATTTAAGAGGGTCCAGCAGCGCTTCCAGGCGCTCGCGATCCAGATCGGTGTGGTCAAGCGCCACCTCGATCACCGGCCGGCCACTGGCAAAGGCTTCCTTGGCAATGGCGGCGGCCTTTTCATAGCCGATCACCGGATTGAGCGCGGTGACCAGAATCGGGTTGCGGCCCACGCCTTCCGCCAGGTGGTCCTGGTTCCAGGTCAGGCCTTCGATGGCCTGGTCGGCCAGATTACGGCAGCTGTTGGCGAGCCAGCGGGTCATGTCCAGCAGATTGGTGGCCACCAGCGGCAACATCACGTTGAGCTGGAAGTTACCGCTCTGGGCCGCCACGGTGTTGGCCTGGTCGAGGCCCATCACCTGGGCCGCCACCATGGTGGCGGACTCGCAGATCACCGGGTTCACCTTGCCGGGCATGATCGATGAACCGGGCTGGGTGGCCGGGAGCTGCAGCTCCGAAAGCCCGTGAATCGGCCCGGAATTCATCCAGCGCAGGTCATTGCTGATCTTCATCAGCACCACCGCCAGACCGCGCAGGGCGGCGGACAAATTCAACGGCGCGTCCACCGCGCTTTGCGCCACCGAAGGATACGGCAAAGCGGTGAAGGGTTCACCGGTGTCGTCCGCCAGGGCGGCGGCGAAGCGGTCACCGAATTCCGCATGGGCATTGATGCCGGTGCCCACCGCGGTGCCGCCCTGCGGCAGGGCGTGCAGCTCGTTACGGGCGCGCGCCAGACGTTCGCTGGCGGCCTGCAGTTGCAGCACCCAGGTGCGCAGCTCCTGCTCCACCGTCACCGGCATGGCGTCCATCAAATGGGTGCGACCGGTTTTGACCAGGTCTTTGCCTTCCCGGGACCGCAGGCCCAGGGTTGCGATCAGGTGTTCCAGGTCGGGCAGCAATTGCTCGCTGACCGCCATCACCGAGGCCAGGTGCATGGCGGTGGGAATGGTGTCGTTGCTGCTTTGGCCGAGGTTGACGTGGTCGTTGGGGTGCACCCCGGCATCGCCGCAGAGCCGGGCGATCACCTCGTTGACGTTCATATTGGTGCTGGTGCCGGACCCGGTTTGAAACACATCCACCGGGAATTGATCGGTGTGCGCGCCGCCGAGCAGTTCGTCGCAGGCGGCGACGATGGCCCGGCGGCGGTCCTGGTCGAGCAGCTCCAGGTCGGCGTTGACGTTGGCGGCGCAGCGCTTCACCCGCACCACCGCCTGAATGAAACGTTCCGGCAGGTGCCGGCCGCTGATCGGAAAGTTGTCCACCGCCCTTTGCGTCTGCGCGCCCCAGAGTGCTTCGGCGGGGACCTCGATCTCTCCCAGGGAATCCTTCTCCAAACGGGTATCACTCATGACTGCTCCTTGCGGCCCGGTGTCGGCCGACGACGGAAATGGGTCGGCACTCAGTATCGACAACCGGATGCGGCGGGTCCACCTTGCTCGGGCGTCACCCGCTTTCGACGCGATCCCGCCCAGCCAGCTTGGCCTGGTAGAGGCGTTTGTCGCCGGTCTCCATAAGCTGTTCCAGGGTCTCGCCGTCGCGGCGCCACAGCGCCACACCGATGCTGCAGGAGAGCGGCACGGTCACCGGGTTTTCCCGGTAAGGCGTGTCGCGAATCAGACAGCGAAGGCTGTCCGCCACCTTGATCGCTTCGTCGAGCCCGGTGTCCGGTAACAACACGGTGAATTCCTCGCCGCCGACCCGGCACACCAGGTCGGAAGCGCGCAGCCGCTGGCGCAGAAGGTCGGCCACATGGATCAACACCTGGTCGCCCACCGCGTGGCCGTGGGTGTCGTTGACCTTCTTGAAGTAATCCAGGTCGAGCACCAGCAGGGTAAGATCGGACCCGTAACGTTCGGCCCGGTGGCGTTCCTGTTGGAAGGATTCACGGAAACGGTACAGGTTGGCCAGCCGGGTGAGCGGGTCGGTGGTCGCGATCACCATCAGACCGGCGCGGGCTTTTTCACTGCCCCGTTCGTACACATAGGCGAACGCCAGCGCCACGGCGCAGGAAATCAGGATATTGGCGAGGCTGACGAAGTGGAATTCGTGCAGGAAGCGTGGATGCTTCAGCACGAAGATGCCGAAAGCGGTGAGCATGAAGAACACCGCCACCGCGAAACCCAGCCGCAACCCCAACAGCAGGTGGGAAATCACCGGAATAATGTAGACCCACAGGAACACCGTCGGTGAGGTCCCGGGCAGGTACATCGCCACCATCATGATGGTGAAAAAGGGCAGCAGGTAGACCAGCGTCCAGATACGCAGGTTGCGAGTGCGCCTGACCACCACATACAACATCATGGAAGCGATGCCGGTGACCAGTTCGATGGTCGCCAGCAGATGCAGCCCCCGTTTCGTGTTGATCACGAAGAATAAAGCACCCGCCAGACAGGTTATGATCAGCAGCGCTTTGAGCAGCGTCCTGCGTTGCGCCTGGGCGCCTTCAACGTCGAGCGTTTCGATTGTCCCCATTGCACCATTCGCCCCCCACGAGCTTCTGTTCCCGGTACTGGCATTTAGCCAGTACGAAAGATACCCAAAATACCCTCCGGGTTCATTTACCGATACAGAAAGAGGAGAAAATACGTCCCAGGAGGTCGTCCGCGGTGAAAGCGCCGGTGATCTCTTCCAAGGCCTGCTGGGCCGCCCGCAGGTCCTCGGCGAGCAGCTCGCCGGCGGCGTGTTGGTGCAACTGGTCGGCGCCCTTGTCCAGGGCGGCCAGGGCCTCCTGCAGGGCGGTGATATGGCGGCGGCGGGCGGAAAAGCGGCTTTGCGCCTCGCCCTGGTAGCCGGCGGCGGCTTTCAGGTGGGCGCGCAGCGCCGCCATCCCGGCGCCGCTGGCGGCGGAAAGGATAAAGGTGTCCGGCCGGTTGGGGTGCGGGCCGGGCGGGTCGCCGCTTAAATCGGCTTTATTCAACACCAGGGTGACCGGCAGGGCCAGATCATCCAGCTGCTGCTGGCTCTGCGGCAGCAGCGCGGCCAGGTCATCGAGATCGTTCGGAACGTTCTGGGCGTCCACCACCACCAGTAACCGGTCCGCTTTTTTAATTTCGGCGAAGGCCCGGCGGATGCCCTCTTGTTCGATCTGATCACCGCTTTCGCGCAGACCCGCGGTGTCGATCAGATTGAGCGGCATGCCGTCCAGCTGGATCGCCTCGCGCAACACGTCCCGGGTGGTGCCGGCCACTTCGGTGACAATGGCGGCGTCGAAACCGGCCAGGGCGTTCATCAGCGAAGACTTGCCGGCATTGGGCCGGCCGGCGATCACCAGGGTCAGGCCTTCGCGGACCAGACGCCCCTGGCGGGCGCTGGCCAGCACCTCTTCCGCCTGCTGGATCAGGGAGCGCAGATCGTCGGCCACCCCGCCCTCGGAAAGAAAGTCGATTTCCTCCTCGGGGAAGTCGATGGCCGCCTCCACATAGATACGCAGCTGGATCAACTGCTCGACCAGGGTGTTCACTTCCCGGGAGAACGCCCCCTGCAGGGAGTTCAGGGCGGCGCGGGCGGATTCGCGGGTGCCGGCGTCGATCAGATCGGCGATCGCCTCCGCCTGGGTCAGGTCCATCTTATCGTTGAGGAAGGCCCGCTGGGAAAACTCCCCGGCCCGCGCCTGGCGGGCGCCGTGGTGCACGCAAGCGGCCACCAGCATGTCCAGGAGCACCGGGCCGCCGTGGCCCTGCAGTTCCACCACCTCCTCGCCGGTGAACGACCCGGGGGCGGGGAACCAGAGCACCAGGCCTTCGTCGATCACCTGGCCGTCAGGGTCCTTGAAGGCGGCGAAATGGGCTTTTCTGGGTGATAGTGAGCGCTCACCAATGAGGAGCTTGGCGATACTCAGGGCGCGCTCGCCGGAAAGGCGCAGCACGCCGACGCCGCCCCGTCCGGGAGCGGTGGCAATGGCGACGATGGTATCGGAGCTGGCTGAGGACATGGCGGGATTATAAAGAAAAAGCCGGCCTGGAGGGGCCGGCTTTTTGGTCTTCGCCGCGGGCGGCGATCACCCGCCGCGTTCGATCTTGCGGGTGATCAGNNTACTGCTGGGCGATCGACAACAGGTTGTTGGTCAGCCAGTACAGCACCAGACCCGCCGGGAACCACAGCATGAACACCGAGAAGATCACCGGCATCCATTTCATCACCTGGGCCTGGGTGGGGTCGGCCGGGGTCGGGTTGAGACGGGTCTGCAGGAACATGGACGCGCCCATCAGAATCGGCAGGACGAAGTACGGGTCCATCACCGACAGGTCGTTGATCCACAGGAAGAACGGCGCCTGACGCAGTTCCACCGATTCCAGCAGCACGTAGTACAGCGAGATGAATACCGGCATTTGCACCAGGATCGGCAAACAGCCTCCCAGGGGGTTGATCTTCTCCCGCTGGAACAGCTTCATGGTTTCCTGCTGCTGCTTCTGCCGGTCGCCTTTGTTCTCTTCCTTGATGCGCTGCATCTCGGGGGCCACTTTGCGCATCTTGGCCATGGACCGGTAGCTGGTGGCGCTGAGTTTGAAGAACAGGGACTTGATCACCAGAGTCAGCAGGATGATCGCCACGCCCCAGTTGCCGACCCCGAAGCCGAGATCCATGTGCAGGCCGAAGATATCCAGCTCACCGCTCTGCAGGAACACCAGCAGGTGGAAGATCGGCTGGGCCAGGAACCACAACCAACCGTAGTCCACGGTCATGTTAAAGCCAGGGCTGATCGCTTCCAGACGGTCCTGGATTTTCGGGCCGGTGTAGAATTCCGCGTAGAACACCTTTTCCTCGCCGGGCTGAACCTCCGCCGAGGCGGACACAAAGCGCAGCAGGTATTCGTTACGGTTCTCGCGGTACAGGGTGGAATAGGTGTAGCGCCCCTGGGCATCGGGAATCCAGGCGGACACGAAATAGTGCTGGAGCATGGCGATCCAGCCACCTTCCTGGGTGAGCCGCAGCGGCTCTTCCTGCATATCGTCGAACGGCAGCTTGTTGTAGGGCTTGTCCTGGCTCCAGTACGCCGCGCCCAGGTAGGTGGGCATGGGAATAAAGCCCTGGGTGCTTTTACCCGGGTCTTCGCTGCCGTCCCGCTTGATCTGACCGTAGAGCGCGCCCTGCCAGGTGGCGCCACTGTTGTTGCGAACAATATGGCTGACCCGGACCAGATAGCTACCGCGCTCGAACGTGTAACGTTTGATGATCTCCACGCCGCCGCTCTGGCTCAGGGTGAGATCCACGTTGAGTTCCTTGTCGCCTTCCTGAAGGCGGTAACGCTCCTGCGCGGCCTGCCAGGTGGGGCGCCCTTCGGCGGTATCGGTGCCGTTTTTACCCACCAGGCCGCTTTGCGCCACATAGGTACGGCTGGCGTCTTTCTGCAGCAACACGAACGGCTGGTCCGGCGTTTCGGCGTGGCGCGGGTATTCCGGCAGCGCCACGCGAACGATGTCGCCGCCCAGCGGGTCGATTTCCAATGACAGCACGTCGGTATTCACTTCGATGCGCTGCTCGGACCCGCCACTCTGGGACTCGGGGGAAGGTGCCTGGGCCTGTTGCTGCTCCGCGGCCGGTTCCGGCACGGTGCCCTCGGCGCTGTCCGGTTGCGGCAACGGATCACTGTCGTTGGCGGAGGCGGTATCGTCGGCCCGGGTCTGTTCCTGGGCTACTGGCGTGGTCTGCGGGGACATATAGTCCTGCTGCCAGGCCTGGATCATCAGGTAGGAAACAACGGCAATACCAGTGATCACTAACGCGCGAGGGATATCCATAATTCGATTGGGTTCTGGCGAGAAAAAGCGGACGGCAGTTTCTCAGTCTTGCCCACGCTTGGCAAGCAGCTTGTCCAGCAGCTCGGCGAGTGACGGTGTCAGTGAACGCCCGCCTTCCTTGGGACAAGGGCCCCGTAACAGCACAATCAGATCGAGGCCGGCCAGCGCATGCTGGCGCAAACGGAACTGCTCGCGGGCGCGGCGCTTGATCGCGGCGCGGTCGACGGCGTGGCGGGCTTTGCGACGGCCGATCACTAGACCCAGTCGTGCCTGGGGCAAGCCGTTGCGGCGGGCGAGAATAAGAAAGTAGCGATCGGAGACCCGCCAGTCCGGCCCGTTGAACACGGCCTGGAACTGCGCACCGTCAAGAAGACGTTGTTCTCGGGTGAAGCGGAAGGACGGGGTATCGGGCGCTGACACTGGCACCATGGCAAAAACGGAGGACAGCGGTCAGCGCCAGAGGCTGACTCAGGCTGTCAGCCGTTTACGACCTTTGGCGCGACGTGCCGCGACGATTTTGCGGCCATTTTTGGTGGCCATGCGGGCACGGAAACCGTGGTTACGCTTACGCTTGATGTTGCTCGGCTGGAATGTCCGTTTCATGGCGTCATCCCCAAATAGGAAGTCATGGGCTTAAGAGGCCGCGGATAATAGTCGTGC
>DGNT01000198.1 GCA_002389055.1 Alcanivorax sp. UBA4485 | reverse complement strand
ATTCACAAGCTCCGCGAAGAAGCCTTCATGCGCTAGCCCTTTTGGCAGCGGGCCTTGTGGGAGCGGGCCCAGCCCGCGAAAGGGTGGCCTGTCGGCCACCCGGCAGGATCCCAAAGACGTCTTTTCAAGCCGCCATTCGGCGGCACTCGCGAATGCATTCCATGCAAGCGTCCGCGCAGTCGCGGCAGTGGTCGTGGTCGTGCTTGCCGCATTCCTCGCCGCACGCCTGACAGACCTCCGCGCATAGTGCGCAGAGTTGCTCGGCGAACTCGCTGCCCTGGGCCATGTACTGGGCGGCCAGCCGGCAGATAGCGGCGCATTGCATGTCCAGGCGGATGCATTCCGCCATCATCTTGGTGTTTTCTTCCTGCAGGCAGGACGCCGCGCAGAAATCGCAGTAGGCGGCGCAGCGGTTGCAGGCTTCGATGCATTCAGCGTGGTTGATCGCCATAATTCTCTCCTTGAATGACGTACTGGAACGAACGTAAACGTCGTTTCGACGCTAGTCCTGTGCGGCTTCGTCAACAAGGTGTGAAGCCGGAAGCCGGGCCGATCGCCGGTAAAAGATTGTGGAATTGAGCGGTGCCGTGGCGATGCTACACTCCCTGCTTCATCCGCAAGCCGACTGCAGAGGTCCCCGTGTCCCAAGTCACCGCCGCCCTCGATTATTTGAAACAGGGCCTGTCCCTGGCTAAAAGCCCGGGCCTGCGCCCCTACGTGATCATTCCGATGATCTTCAACGTGCTGGTGTTTGGCGGGCTCTACTATTTCTTCGGCCAGTGGATCGGCGGCTGGGTGGCGGGCCTGGCCGACGGCTGGGAATTCAGCGGCAGCTGGAGTTTCCTGAACCCGGCCGTGGATTTTCTGGTGGGCGCCGCCGTGGTGCTGGTGTGGATCGTGCTGCTGGGCCTGTTCGCCAGCGTCTTCACCCTGGGCGTGCAGTTGATCGCCGCGCCCTTCATGGGCTTTCTGGCAGAGAAGGTGGATATCCGCGTCACCGGCCGGCCGATGCCGGAGGAATCGATCCCCGCGATGACCGTGCGGGTGTTCAAGCGGGAACTGCGCAAGACCTGGTACTGGCTGTGGCGGGCGGTGCTGATTCTGTTCGTGGTGCTGGTGATCTACTTCATTCCAGTGATCAACGTGCTCGCTTCCACCGTCTGGTTCCTGTGGTCCGGTTGGCTGCTCGGCATGCAGTACATTGATTTCGCCGCCGACAACCGCCAGGTGCCGTTCACGGTGATGCTGGAACGGCTTAAGCGCAAACGCTGGATGGTGCTCACCTTCGGCTCCGTGGTGCTGGGTCTGACCATGCTACCGCTGGTGAACCTGGTCATCATGCCGGTGGCCGTGATCGCCGGCACCCTGATCTGGGTCAATGAACTGGCCGATGACGCCTAGCGCGAACAGGTTTGTAGGAGCGGGCCCAGCCCGCGAAAGGGAGCGGAGCTCCCGGCAGGATGCCAGAGGCCTTTCTAACGGCAGCACCAACAGCGTCTCTGGGATCCTGCCGGCCGGCATTGCCGGCCTTTCGCGGGCGAGGCCCGCTCCTACAAGGCCCGCACTCTGAGGGAGCGGCCCTTGATCTTGCCTTGGCTCAGGCGCTGCAGCGCTTTATCGGCTATCGCGCGCTCCACCGCCACGTAGGCCTGATTATCGAACAGGGTGATCTTGCCCACCTGGGCGCCGGGGATACCGGCGTCGCCGGTCAGGGCGCCGAGAATATCCCCCGGGCGCAGCTTCTGCTTGCGGCCGGCGGCGATGCACAGCGTCGCCATGGGCGCCTGCAACGGGCTGCGGTCCACATGGGGGCGCACCTCGTCCAGCGACTGCCACTGAATCGCCCCTTTCTGTTGATCCTCAATCGCCAGCGCGCGGCGCATCTCCTTGGGCGCCACCAGACTCACCGCCAGGCCTTTTTCACCGGCCCGCCCGGTACGGCCGATGCGGTGGATATGCGTCTCCGGGTCACGGCCCAGCTCCACATTGATCACCAGATCCAGCGAGGCGATGTCCAGCCCGCGGGCGGCCACGTCCGTGGCCACCAGCACCGACAGGCTGCGGTTGGCGAACATCCCCAGCACCTGATCCCGGTCGCGCTGGTCCAGGTCGCCGTTCAGCGCCTTCGCCGAGACACCCTTGGCGGCAAGATGGTCCGCCACCTCCTGGCACTGCTGCTTGGTAAAGCAGAACGCCACGCAGGACGTGGGGCGCAGGCTGTAGAGCAGCCGTGTCACCGCCTCCAGCCGGGTCTCCGGCGTCACCTCGTAAAAGCGCTGCTCGATCTGCTGATCGTCGTGTTGCGTCGCCCCCTCAATCCGCGCCGGATCGCGCAAAAAGCGCCCGGCCATATCTTCGATGCCGGCCGGGTAGGTGGCCGAGAACAGCAGCGTCTGCCGACGCGCCGGCGTTTGCCCGATGATCTCCGCGATGCTGTCCACGAAGCCCATGTCCAGCATCCGGTCCGCCTCGTCCAGCACCAGCGTGTTCAGCCCGTCCAGCGACAGCGTGCCCTTGCTCAAATGCTTCTGCACCCGCCCCGGCGTGCCCACGATCACCTGGGCGCCGTGCTCCAGCGACCCGATCTGCGGCCCCATCGGCACCCCGCCGCACAGCGTCAGCACCTTGATGTTGTCCGACCCCCGCGCCAGCCGGCGCAGGTCCTTGGCCACCTGATCCGCCAGCTCGCGGGTAGGGCAGAGCACCAGTGCCTGGCAGCCGAAAAAGCGCGGGTTCAGCGGGTGCAGCAAGCCCAGCCCGAACGCCGCCGTCTTGCCGGACCCGGTCTTGGCCTGGGCGATCACATCCCGCCCCTGCAGGATCAACGGCAGGCTCTGCGCCTGGATCGGCGTCATCTCGGCAAAGCCCAGCGACGCCAGCGTCGCCAGGGTCGGCGCGGAAAGGGGGAGGGAAGCGAAATTGGTATCGGTCACGGGTGGGCCTGCTATATGAAGGAGGCGGCAGTGTAGCACTGGCCGCGCGGGTCCGGCAGCGACTGTTGCGCCCCAGGAATGGATATCCAAAGTATATACATTGACGTGTCTGGTTGATAAGATATCCGCGTCAATCACACTTCTCAGGTAACCGTGATGGAAG
>DGNT01000187.1:2262-17775 GCA_002389055.1 Alcanivorax sp. UBA4485 | reverse complement strand
CGACGGCCTGACCTATCTGGATTTGGGACACGTCTGCCCCGCCCTGCCGGAACTGCTGATGATGCGTTTCCAGCTGGGTCTGCGCTCGCCGATCAACACCCTGGCGCGCAGCCTCAACCCGGCGGCGGCGCCGCTGAGCATGCAGAGCGTGTTTCACCCCGCCTATCTGGAGCTGCATCTGGGCGCGGCGAGCGCCTGCGGCGACCGCAACCTGCTGCTGTTCAAGGGCGAAGGCGGCGAGCTGGAGATCCGCCCGGATGCGCGCACCGCTCTCACCGGGCTGCGCCACGGCGAGCCAGCGGACGGCGTTCTGAGCGCCGCCATGGGCCGCCAGACGCCGCCGGGCGAGGTGTCGGTGGCGCCGCTGCAAGCGCTGTGGCGCGGCCAGTCGGACGACGCCTACGGCCAGGCCGCGGTCCTCAAAACCGTGGCGGCGGTGCTGTGGGGGCTGGAAAAAGTCACCAGCCTGGAGGAAGGCGAGAAGGCGGCCGCCGCCCTGTGGGAGGCGCGCCGCCGCGACCGGCTCTAGGCGCCGTCGGTGTCGGCGGCACCGAACCAGCGGTAGCGCGGGTGCAGGCTGACCACGCTGCCGACGATGATCAGGGTGGGCGCGTGGATTTCACGGCCTTCGATGCGGTCGGCCAAGTCGGCCAGGGTGCCGGTGATCACTTCCTGGGCGTCGGTGGTACCGCGTGAAACCAGCGCCACCGGTGTGTCTTCCGCGCGTCCGTGCTCGATCAGCCGGGCGCAGATTTCACGCAGCCCCACCAGCCCCATGTAGAACACCAGAGTTTCCTGCTCCGCCACCAGGCTGGCCCAGTTCAGATCCACGCTGCCGTCCTTGCGGTGGCCGGTGACAAAGCGCACCGACTGAGCGTGGTCGCGGTGGGTCAGCGGGATACCGGCGTAGGCGGCGCAGCCGCTGGCGGCGGTGATGCCGGGCACCACCTGGAACGGAATGCCGGCGGCCACCACCTCTTCCAGTTCCTCGCCGCCACGGCCGAAGATAAAGGGGTCGCCGCCCTTCAGCCGGCACACTTTCCTGCCCTCGCGGGCGTAATGCACCAGCAGATCGTTAATGTTGTCCTGGGGCAAGGTGTGCCGGTCACGGGCCTTGCCGACATAAATCAGTTCCGCGTCCTCGCTGGCCAGGGCAAGAATCTCCGGCGCCACCAGTCGGTCGTACAGCACCGTGTCCGCCTTGCGCAGCAGATGCAGGCCCCGGAACGTCAGCAGATCCGGATCACCAGGGCCGGCGCCCACCAGATAGACCTCGCCGCCCACCGGCGGCGGACGGTCCCGGTCGGCGTGGGCCACGGCGGCGTGCAGCGCCGCCTCCGCTTCGGATTCATGGCCGGAAAGCACCTGCTCCACCAGCGGGCCGTCCAGCTGCCGTTCCCAGAACGCTTCGCGGGCCTTGCGGTCCGGCAACGCCCGCGCCAGCGGCGCGCGGAAACGGCCCAGAATGGCGGCGAGGCGCCCCCACCGGCTGGGCAGCCAGGCTTCCAGTCGGGCCCGCAGGCGCCGGGTCAGCACCGGCGACACGCCGGAAGAACTGATGGTGATGAACAAGGGGTCGCGGTCGATCAGCGCGGGGAACACGAAACTGCTGATGTCCGGCCGATCGACCACGTTGACCGGCACGCCGCGGGCGGCACAGAGGGCCGCGACGCGCTCATTGAGCGCGCCGTCGTCGGTGGCCAGCACCACCAGCCGGGCGCCTTCCAGGTCGTCGTCCTGGAACGCGCGGCGGTGACACTCGCCGCCGGCCCCTTCCCGCTCCGCCAGGCTCTGCAGCTCGGCGCGCCATTGCGGCGCCACCAGACGCAGGCGGGCACCGGCGCGGTCCAGCAGGCGCGCCTTGCGCAGCGCGGTGTCGCCGCCGCCCACCAGAACCACGGTGTGGCCGGCGAGCTTCAGCCCCAGGGGCAGAAAATCCATGGCGTTGCGTCCTCCCGGCGAGCCTTCAGCTCAGCCGTTCCAGGCCTCTCATGTAGGGCCGCAGGGCCTCGGGCACGGTCACCGAACCGTCCTCGTTCTGGTAGTTTTCCAGTATCGCCACCAGGGTGCGGCCCACGGCCAGACCGGAACCATTCAAGGAATGTACCAGTTCCGGCTTGCCGGTCTCCGGGTTACGCCAACGGGCCTGCATGCGGCGCGCCTGGTAATCCCGGAAGCTGGAGCACGACGAGATTTCCCGGTAGCGGCCCTGGCTGGGCAGCCACACCTCGATATCGTAGGTTTTGGCGGCGGAGAAGCCCAGGTCACCGCCGCACAGGATCACCACGCGGTAAGGCAGGCCCAGCTTCTGGAGAATCGCCTCGGCGTGGCCAGTGAGGTCCTCCAGTGCTTGATCAGACTGGCCGGCGGGCACCAGCTGCACCAGCTCCACCTTCTCGAACTGATGCTGGCGAATCATGCCGCGGGTGTCCTTGCCGTGGCTGCCCGCTTCCGAACGGAAACAGGGCGTATGGCAGACATAACGGCGCGGCATGCTGTCCGCCTCGAGAATTTCATCGGCGGCCAGGTTGGTGACCGGCACCTCGGCGGTGGGGATCAGATAGAGCTCCCGTTCGCCTTCCATCTTGAACAGGTCTTCCTCGAATTTGGGCAGCTGCCCGGTGCCGCGCAGGGCCTCCGGGCCCACCAGATACGGCACATACAGTTCCTGGTAACCGTGCTCCACGGCGTGGGTATCGAGCATGAAGTCGATCAACGCCCGGTGCAGGCGGGCGAGCTGGCCGCTCATCACCGCGAAGCGGGCGCCGGACAGTTTGCTGGCCCGGTCGAAATCCAAGCGACCCTGGGTGAACGCCTCGCCCAGATCCACATGGTCCTTGGCGGTAAACGACAGCTCGGTGGGGGTGCCCCACTGCCGCACTTCCACGTTGTCGTCTTCGTCGTTGCCGGCGGGCACTTCGTCCACCGGCACGTTGGGCACGCCCATCAGGAATTCGCGGATCTCTTCCTGAACCGTCTTGGCGCGGTTCACCTCGTTGTCGAGTTCCGCATCGAGGGTTTTCAAGGTTTCCGCCACCTTGGCCTTGGCGGCGTCCACATCCATGCCCGACTTGATCAGTTCGCCGACCTCTTTGGAGGCTTTCTTGCGCTGCGCCTGCAGGTCCTGGGAGCGCACGTCCGCGTCTTTACGCTTGGCGTCGAGACTCTGGAACGTGGCCAGATCCAGGTCATAGCCCCGTTTTTTCAGCGCTTCACGAATGGCGTCGCCGTCCTGGCGCAGCGCACGGATATCAAGCATGGTCGATCCCCTTGGGAATAAATCAGTGGTTCATCTCACTGGCCAGCGGCCAGGGCTGCAAAGCTTAGCAAAAAGCGGCGCGCCAAGCTTGTGGGAGCGAACTTGTGGGAGCGGGCCCCGCCCGCGAAAGGCCGGCAAAGCCGGCCGGCAGGATACCAGAGGCTTCTCTAACGATGGCACCAACAACGCCTCTGGGATCCTGCCGGGAGCGTTGCTCCCTTTCGCGGGCAAGGCCCGCTCCCACCGCCTTGCCCTAGTCGTCGTAGCGCTTCCAGTCACTTTCGGCGTTCTTGCGGCGCAGGGTGCGCAGCTTTTCGGCGATGCGGATTTCCAGGCCCCGCTCCACCGGCTCGTAGAGGCGGGTATCGCGCAGCTCCACGGGGAAATAGTTCTCGCCGTCGACGAAGGCGTCGGGGAAGTCGTGGGCGTAATGGTACTCGGCGCCGTAGCCTTCGTTCTTCATCAGTTTGGTGGGCGCGTTACGCAGGTGCAGCGGCACGTCGTTGCTGGGGTTGCCGGCCACCAGGGCGCGCGCCGCGTTGTAGGCGTTATAGACCGCGTTGCTCTTCGGCGCCACCGCCACATAGGCGATCGCCTGCGCCACCGCCAACTCGCCCTCCGGGCTGCCGAGGCGCTCCTGCACGTCCCAGGCATTGAGACACAGGGTGAGCGCGCGCGGGTCGGCGTTAGCGACCTCTTCGCTGGCCATGCGCACCACGCGCCGGGCGATGTAAAGCGGGTCGCAGCCACCGTCGAGCATGCGCGCGAACCAGTACAGTGCGGCGTCCGGGTCGGAGCCGCGCACCGCCTTGTGCAGCGCGCTGATCTGATCGTAGAAGACATCACCGCCCTTATCGAAGCGCCGCACCGCGTCGCGCAGTACTTCTTCCATCAGCGGCCGGTCGATGCGGGGCCGCTCGCCGTCGGTGAGGTCCAGGGCGATTTCCAGCATGTTCAGCAGCCGGCGGGCATCGCCGTCGGCGTAGCCGAGCAGCAGGTCCCGGGCGTCGTCCTCGATCTCCGTGTCCGCCAGTTCCGGCTCCGCCAGGGCGCGGCTGAGCAGGCCGTCGAGATCGGCCCGTTCCAGCCCCCGCAAACGGTACACCCGAGCCCGGGACAACAGCGCGTTGTTCAATTCGAAGGACGGGTTTTCCGTGGTGGCGCCAATGAAGATCACCGTGCCCTCCTCCACGTGCGGCAGGAAGGCGTCCTGCTGGGCCTTGTTGAAACGGTGAACCTCGTCCACGAACAGCACCGTGCGCCGGCCCTGCCCCAGCCGCGCCTTGGCCTGATCCACGGCGGCGCGGATGTCCTTGACCCCGGACAGCACCGCCGACAGCGTGATGAACTCCGCATCCACGGAGCGGGCGAGAATCAACGCCAGCGTGGTTTTACCGGTGCCCGGCGGGCCCCACAGGATCATTGAATGCAGCTGGCCCCGTTCGCTGGCCTGGCGCAGGGGTTTGCCGGGGCCCACCAGGTGTTTCTGGCCGACGTATTCGTCCAGGTCGGCGGGACGCAGCCGCGCCGCCAGCGGCTGGGCGGCGGCGCGGTTGTCGGTTTCGAACAGGTCGTTCATTGCTGGCGAATAATATCGGTGCCTTCCGGCGGCCGGAAGTCGAAGCGACCCGGGGACGGCGCCTTGTTGAGGGTGAGATCGCGGAAATCGATGATGGTCTTCTGCCCCAGGGCGTCTTCCAGACGCATGGATACCGGGCGCTGCCCGTCGAAGGTCACGTCCAGGGTTTCGAACAGCGGGTCACTGCTACGCGGCTTCAGGCGGTAGGTGATGTTGTCGCCGTTGCGGTCCTTTTCTTCAACGCGGAACGCCTTGGCCACCGCCGACGGGTCGCCGCCGAACAGCAGCGCCGGGGTCTCGCTGAGGTTTTCGTTGAGCGGCCGTACCACCACCTGCTCGAGATCGGCATCGTACACCCAGACGGTGTCACCGTCGGATACGGCCAGCTGCGCGTAGGGGCGCTGGGTGTTCCAGTAAAAGCGGTTGCCGCGCGCCACTTCCATGGTGCCGGAGGCCTCCTGGGCACGGCGCCCGTCCTGGTCGAGCACGGTCTGCTCGAAATTGCCGCGCAGGCTCTCAAGCCCCTGCAGCTTGGCGACCAGATCCTCGGCGGCGTCGGCCAGGGCCAGGGAGGGCAGCAGTGTTACCAACATCAAAAGCTTGTACATAGGGGTTCCTTGTCAGACCGGCGGCGGCGCAATGACTTCGCGCTGGCCATTGTGCCCGGCTTCGGACACCACACCGGCCATTTCCATGGCTTCCACCAGGCGGGCCGCCCGGTTGTAGCCGATCTTGAGTTTACGTTGCACCGAAGAGATGGAAGCCCGGCGGGACTGGGTGACATAGGCCACCGCCTCGTCGTAGAGCGGGTCGTCTTCCTCGCCGCCGTCGGCGCTTTCCATGCCCGGCAGGGGCGCCGACAGATCCGAGCCCCCTTCGAGAATCTCCTCCAGATAATCCGGCTCGCCGCGCTTGCGCCAGTCGTCGCAAACCCGGTGCACCTCTTCATCTGAGACAAAGGCGCCGTGCACCCGTTCCGGCATGCTGGTGCCGGCGGGCAAATAAAGCATGTCGCCGTGGCCGAGCAGCTGCTCGGCGCCGCCCTGATCGAGCACCGTGCGCGAGTCGATCTTGGACGACACCTGGAAGCCGATCCGCGACGGCACATTGGCCTTGATCAGACCGGTGATCACGTCCACCGACGGGCGCTGGGTGGCGAGAATCAGGTGGATGCCGGCGGCGCGGGCCTTCTGGGCGATGCGGGCGATCAGCTCTTCCACCTTCTTGCCGACGATCATCATCATGTCGGCGAACTCGTCGATCACGATCACGATGTACGGCAGCTTCACCGCCAGCGGCGCCTCTTCATTCAGATCCATGGGGTCGTTGGGCTTCCACAGCGGGTCCTTGAGCGGCTCGCCCTTCTTCTCCGCTTCGGCCAGCTTGCGGTTGTAGCCGGCGATATTGCGCACGCCCACCGAGGCCATCAGCCGGTAACGGCGCTCCATTTCGCCGACGCCCCAACGCAGCGCGCTGGCCGCCTCCTTCATGTCGGTGACCACCGGCGTGAGCAGATGGGGGATGCCGTCGTAGACCGCCAGTTCCAACATCTTGGGGTCGATCAGGATCATCCGCACGTCTTCCGGGTTGGCCTTGAACATCAGCGACAGCAGCATCGCGTTCAGGCCCACGGATTTACCGGAACCGGTGGTGCCGGCCACCAGCAGGTGCGGCATCTTGCCAAGATCCGCCATCACCGGGTTGCCGGAGATGTCCTTGCCCAGCGCCAGGGTGAGCGGCGAGCTGGCGTCGTCGAACATGCGCGAGCCGACCACCTCGGTGAGGCGGATCATCTCACGCTGCTCGTTGGGAATCTCGATGCCGACAGTGGTCTTGCCGGGAATCACTTCCACTACCCGCACGCTGATCACCGCCAGGGAACGCGCCAGATCCTTGGCCAGGTTGCTGATCTTGGACACCTTGATGCCCGCCGCCGGCTGGATCTCGAAGCGGGTGATCACCGGGCCGGGCTGTACCGCCACCACCTCGGCGTCCACGTTGAAGTCCTTGAGTTTGATCTCCAGCAGCCGGGACATGGCGTCCAGCGCTTCTTCGGAATAACCACCCTTGCTGTGGTCGTCCACCGCGTCGAGCAGTTCCAGCGGCGGCAGATCACCGCTCACCTGGGCGGTGAACAGGGCGCGCTGCTTTTCTTTCTGCACGCGCTCGCTCTTCTCCACCGGCTTGGCCGGCTGGGCGATCTTGGGCGGGGTGCGGTTCTGCTGCTTTTTCTTCGCCTCGGTGACCACCTGGGCGCGCTTGTGGCGCGCTTCCCGGGCGGCCTGACGCTCGGCGCGCTGCTCGCGCCGCTGGGCGAACCAGGCCGGCACTTTCTGGCCGATGCCCAGCACCAGGGCGCCCAGGCGTTCGGTGAGCACAATCCAGGACAGGTCGGTGAACACGGTGACGCCGATCAGGAACAGCGCCACCATCACCAGGGTGCCGCCCAGGGCGTTGAACGCCGCCAGGGAGGCCTGACCGACCACCTGGCCGAGAATGCCGCCGGCGTCCTCGGGCAGCGACAGGCCGACGCCGGAAAAGTGCATGTAGGCCAGCGCGGTGCCGCTCATCATGGTCAGCACGAAGCCCACCAGCCGCAGGCTGAACAGGGGCCAGCTGCCGGCCAGCCCGGCGTGGCGTTCGCGCAGCACCTTGAAGGCCCAGAACGCCACCAGCACCGGGAACACATAGGCCATGTAGCCGAACAGGCCGAGCAGCAAGTCGGCGCAGAAGGCGCCCGCGCGCCCGCCGGCGTTCTGCACCTGGCCGGCGTCGCCCACATAGGACCAGCCCGGATCACCGCCGTCGTAGGTGATCAGGGCCAGCAACAAGTACAACGACAGGGCGATCAGCGCGATCACCATGCCTTCCATCAGGCCTTTCTTGAGATGGCGCGAAAACCCGGACGGTTTCGCGCTGGCGGCTGCCTTGGTCACTCGAGGCCTCTTACGTTGGTCAAACCCATTTCTTAGGAATCCTTCCTAAAGAGCTGAAATTACAAGGATTGTAGTCAATCCGGGCGCCATGAACCAGCGGCGGCGCCACGCTCCGCGCGGCCCGGAGTCCGGCCTTGGCGTTCCCTATCGAAGTCATAGAGTGTACGCCCTTCACGGCCGATAGGATTTATTGTAGTTTGCTTCCGCCTTGAAAGGTGGCGTGCAAGCCACAACTATTGCCCAATCAGCCGGACGGCCCCCGCGGCCCACGGCAACTATTCTGAATTCGTGGTGGAGGAATCAATGAGCGACGCGCAGCACCATCGACTGATCATCCTGGGTTCCGGCCCGGCCGGCTACACCGCAGCGGTGTACGCCGCCCGCGCCAACCTGAAACCCGTGGTGATCACCGGCATCGAGCCCGGTGGCCAGCTCACCACCACCACCGAGGTGGATAACTGGCCCGGTGACGTGGAAGGCCTGCAGGGTCCGGACCTGATGGTGCGCATGCAGCAGCACGCCGAGCGCTTTGAAACCGAGATTGTCTACGACCACATCCACACCGTAAACATCAAGGACCGCCCGTTCGTGCTGGAAGGCGACTCCGGCACCTACACCTGTGACGCGCTGATCATCGCCACCGGCGCCTCCGCCATGTACCTGGGGCTGGAATCCGAGCAGGCGTTCCAGGGCAAGGGCGTGTCCGCCTGCGCCACCTGCGACGGCTTCTTCTATCGCGGCCAGAAAGTGGCGGTGATCGGCGGCGGCAACACCGCCGTGGAGGAAGCGCTGTATCTGTCCAACATCGCCGAGGAAGTGGTGCTGGTGCATCGCCGCGACAAACTGCGCGCGGAGAAAATCCTTCAGGACAAGCTGCTCGCCAAGGACAACGTTAAGGTGATGTGGGACCACACCCTGGACGAAGTGCTCGGCGACGACTCCGGCGTCACCGGCATGCGGGTCAAATCCACCAAGGACGACACCACCGAGAACCTGGAGCTGCAGGGCGTGTTCATCGCCATCGGCCACAAGCCCAACACCGATATCTTCCAGGGCCAGCTGGACATGAACAACGGCTACATCAAGATCCACAGCGGCCTGGAAGGCAACGCCACCGCCACCAGCGTGCCCGGTGTGTTCGCCGCCGGCGACGTGGCCGACCACGTTTACCGTCAGGCGGTCACCTCCGCGGGCGCCGGCTGCATGTCGGCCCTGGACGCGGAGAAGTACCTGGAAAGCCTGGAAGAGTGACCGGAGAGTGATTCCCTGGCTGCCGCCGGGAAGTGACTTCCCACCGCTGGAGGAGGCCCTGGACGACCCCAACGGCCTGCTCGCCGCCGGTAATGATCTGGCGCCGGATACGTTGATCCGAGCCTATACCAAGGGCATCTTCCCCTGGTACGACCCCAGCCAGCCGGTCCTGTGGTGGGCCCCCAGTCCCCGGTGCGTGTTCCGCCCCGGGGATTTTCATATCAGCCGCCGGCTGGGCCGGCATCTTCGCAATGCCGATCTGACCTTCTACCTGGATTGTGATTTCGAACAGGTGATTGATGTCTGCGCGGCACCCCGCGATGACGACGGCGGCACCTGGATCACACCGGAAATGCGCGCCGCCTACCTGCGGCTGCACGCGCTCGGCCATGCCCACTGCGTCACCGTGTTCGAGGACGGCGAGCTGGCCGGCGGCCTGTACGGCGTGCAGTTGGGCGGCGTGCTGTTTGGCGAGTCCATGTTCTCGACGCGCACCAACGGCTCGAAAAGCGTGTTGGCGCTGCTGTGGCGGCTGGCGCCACGGCTCGGTGTCCGCCTGCTGGACGCCCAGGTGGAGAGCGAGCATCTGATGCGTCTGGGCGCTTTCCTGATGCCACGGGTGGATTTCCAGCGGCAACTGGACGCCCTGATCACCGACACCACTCCCCTGCCCTGGCCGAAGGCGCCGATCCGCTGGACCGACGCCACCCCCTGAACCGGTTAGCCGGCGGTGCCGCGTCGTTCGGCGTAATCCATGTAGGTCTGAATGCTCTCCGGGTTGGCCATGGCGTCCGGGTTGGCGACCTTGTCGAGCGTCTGTCCGAGCAGCAGCTTCTTGATCGGCAACTCCATTTTCTTGCCGGTCAGGGTGCGTGGTACGTCCGGCACGGCGACGATATCGTTGGGCACATGGCGGGCGGAGAGGTTCTCGCGAATGCCGGCTTTGATGCGGCCCGTGAGGTCCTCGTCCAGGGTGGCGCCGTCGCGCAGCACCACGAACAGCGGCATGAACGACTCCCGCCCCAGGTATTCCAGGTCCACCACCAGGCTGTCGAGCACCTCCGGCAGTTCCTCCACCACGCGGTAGATCTCGCTGGTGCCCATGCGGATGCCGTGGCGGTTGATGGTGGTATCGGAACGGCCGTAGATCACCGCCCCGCCGCGCGGCGTGATGCGAATCCAATCGCCATGGCGCCAGATGCCGGGGAACACGTCGAAGTAGCTGTCGTGGTAACGGTGGCCGCCCTCGTCGTTCCAGAAATACAGCGGCATGGACGGCATCGGTTTGGTGACCACCAGCTCGCCCACTTCGTCGTCGAGCACCTGGCCCTGATCGTCCATGGCGTAGACCGCCGTGCCCAGGTAGCGGCACTGCATCTCACCGGCGTACACCGGCTGGATCGGACAGGCCCCCACGTAGGAGGCCGCCACGTCGGTGCCGCCGCTGATGGCGGCGATCAGCACATCGCCGAGCTGATCCATGATCCAGCGGTAGCCCTCCTCCGGCAGCGGTGAGCCGGTGGAGCCCACGGTGCGAAGGCGTCCGGTGTCCACCCATTGCGAAGGCTCGATCCCGGCCTTCTTGCAGTTGAGAAAATAGGCGGCGCCGGCGCCGAACACGGTAATGCCGGTTTCCTCGGCGAAACGCCACAGGGTGCCCAGATCCGGATAACCCGGGTTGCCGTCGTAAAGACAAATGGTGGCGCCGGTGAGCAGCCCGGACATCTGCGAATTCCACATGATCCAGCCGGTGGTGGTGAACCACATGAAGCGGTCGTCCGCGCCCAGATCCAGATGCAGGGCGTGATTGAGCAGCCCGTTGAGCAGCGCGCCACCGTGGCCGTGCACGATGGGCTTGGGCATGCCGGTGGTGCCGGAGGAATAGACCACCCAGATCGGGTGATCGAACGGCAACTGCTCGAACGCCATGGGCGCGTCGCGCTGAATCATCGAGGCCCAGGTGCGGGCGCCGGGCAGCTCCGCGCCGTCATCCAGATACGGTAGCAGCACCAGGTGCTCCAGGGTGGGCAGGTCGTCGCGCAAGCCGGCGACCACGTCCAGACGGTCGAAATCCTTGCCGCCGTAGCGGTAACCGTCCACCGCGATCATCACCTTCGGATCGATCTGCTGGAAGCGGTCGAGCACGCTGCGCGTGCCCATGTCCGGCGAACAGCTGGACCAGACCGCGCCGATGCTGGCGCAGGCCAGGAACGCCACCACCGTTTCCGGAATATTGGGCAGGTAGGCCACCACCCGGTCGCCGGGGCCCACCCCCAGGCCGCGCAGGCTGGCGGCGGTGGCGGCGATCTGCCGGTGCAGCTCGCCCCAGGTGAGGGTCTGGCGGCCGCGCAGTTCGGAACGGGACTCAATGGCCGGGCGCCCCGGCTCGCCGATATGAAAACGGAATACCTGCTCGGCCAGATTCAGCCGGGCGCCTTCGAACCACTTGGCGCCGGGCATGGCGTGGCCGTCCAGTACCCGGGTATAGGGTTGCGAATGGCGGATATCGAAATAGTCCCAAAGCGACGCGTAGAAGCTTTCCAGCTGGTCCACGGACCATTCCCAGAGTTGCGGGTAATCGCTGAAAGCCAGGCCCTTCTCGGTATTCAGCCAGTCCATGTAGTGGGTCAGGCGGCTGTTGGCCACGCGCTCGGCGTCCGGCGTCCAGAGCGGCGCCGGCGGGTTGGTCGTGCTGTTCATTGTCTCTCCCGTGCCGGCGTCCGGCGGGGACCAACACAGCCCCCAAACCGCCACCGACGTTGTTTTGATTGTCATTATGTGGATACAAACCGGCTACAGACTAGCCAAGGAGGGGCCGCGAGGAAAGCACCGAAGCGGTATTCCCGGAGGCCGCCGCTGGGCTAGAATGACACCATGAGCGATTTGTCCGAACTGCGTTTTTTCCGCACCCCCGCCCACCCTTGCAGCTACCTGGAAGGCCGGCAGGCGGCCACGCTTTTCGTCGATCCGCAGACGCCACTGGACGCGCGCCTGTACAGCGAATTGTCGCGCCTCGGCTTCCGCCGTAGCGGCGATTATCTCTACCGCCCCCACTGCGAAGGGTGTCAGGCCTGCATTCCGGCCCGCGTCCGGGTCGCGGATTTCCGGCCCCGGCGGCGCCACCGCCGGCTGATCAAGCGCAACAGCGATCTTTCGGTGAGCGAGGAACCGGCGCGCTACACTCGGGAGATCTATCGCCTCTATGCCCGCTATATCGATCAGCGCCACGGCGACGGCGATATGTTTCCGCCGTCGGAGGAACAGTTCACCGGCTTCCTCACCTGTGACTGGGCCGACACCCGCTTCCATTGTTTCCGTGATCCGGACGACAGGCTGCTGGCGGTGGCGGTCACCGACCACCTGGATGACGGCCTGTCGGCGGTCTATACCTTCTTCGACCCGGATCAGGAAGCGCGCGGGCTGGGCGTCAACGCCCTGCTCTGGCAGATCCAGGCCAGCCACCGCCTGGGGCTGCCGTATCTCTATCTCGGCTACTGGATCCGGCAGTGCCAGAAGATGAGCTACAAGAGCCAGTACCAGCCGCTGGAGCTGCTGCGCGACGGACGCTGGCGGCTGCATACCTCGGACGGTGCGGACGACCGTCAATAGGCTTTGCACGATAAGCCCATTTACGGCACAATTGCGCTCCCTCTGAAGCCGAAGATCGGAATTTTACTGGATGGCGAAAGAAGAGCAGATTGAATTGGAAGGGGTGGTTCTGGAAACCCTTCCGAACACCATGTTCCGCGTGAAGCTGGACAATGACCACATTATCACCGCCCACATTTCCGGGAAGATGCGCAAATTCTATATCCGCATCCTGACCGGCGACCGGGTCAAGGTGGAGATGTCGCCCTACGACTTGAGCAAGGGCCGCATTACGTTCCGGATGAAATAATCCGCCGCCGGCGCCAGTGACGCGCCCGCAAAAAAAACCCGGCCGAAGCCGGGTTTTTTCGTTCAGGGACCGACCTCAGCAGGTCGCCTCCGCCTCGGAAGCATCCACCGTCAGCACCAGTCCATCGTCGCCGGCGGTGATGCGTACCTGGCCACCACGGTCGGCCAATTCGCCGAACAGCAGCTTCTCGGCCAGGGGCTTCTTGATCTGCTCCTGGATCAGACGGGCCATGGGGCGGGCGCCCATATCCTTGTCGTAGCCCTTGTCCGCGAGCCAGCGGCGCGCGCCGTCGTCCACGTCCAGCACCACCGCTTTCTCGTCCAGCTGCGCCTGCAGCTCCACCAGGAACTTGTCGACCACGCCCAGGATCACTTCCGGGGTGAGCGCGCTGAACTGGATGATGCCGTCCAGGCGGTTGCGGAACTCCGGCGAGAACACCTTCTTGAGCATTTCCATGCCGTCCGTGGACTGGTCCTGCTCGGTGAAGCCGATGGTGCGCTTATTGAGCACTTCGGCGCCGGCGTTGGTGGTCATGATCACGATCACGTTGCGGAAGTCCGCCTTGCGGCCGTTGTTATCGGTCAGGCTGGCGTTGTCCATCACCTGCAGCAGGATGTTGAACACCTCCGGGTGCGCCTTCTCGATCTCATCCAGCAGCAGCACGCAGTGTGGCGTCTTGGTGACCGCCTCGGTGAGCAGACCGCCCTGGTCGAAGCCGACGTAGCCCGGGGGCGCGCCGATCAACCGGCTGACGGTGTGCCGCTCCATGTACTCGGACATGTCGAAGCGCACCAGCTCCACGCCCAGGGCGCGGGCCAGCTGACGGCTGACCTCGGTTTTGCCCACCCCGGTGGGGCCGGCGAACATAAAGGAGCCGATCGGCTTGTGGTCGGCCTTGAGACCGGCGCGGGACAGTTTGATCGCCGCCGAAATGGTGTCGATGGCGTCTTCCTGACCGAACACGGTCATCTTCAGATCCCGCTCCAGGTTCTGCAGCACTTCCTTATCGGAAGAAGACACCTGCTTGGGCGGAATCCGCGCGATTTTCGCCACGATGGCTTCCACGTCCGCCTGATCGATGGTTTCCTTACGCTCGCCTTCCGGGCGCAGACGCTGCCAGGCGCCGACCTCGTCGATCACGTCGATGGCCTTGTCCGGCAGGAACCGATCATTAATGTAACGCGCGCTCAGCTCCGCCGCCGTCTTCAGGGCCGCGTCGGTGTAGACCACGTTGTGGTGCGCCTCGAAACGGCTCTTGAGCCCTTTAAGGATGCCCACGGTGTCTTCCACCGAAGGTTCCACCACGTCGATCTTTTGGAAGCGGCGGGACAGTGCCCGGTCCTTCTCGAAGATGGTGCGGTACTCGGTGAAGGTGGTGGAGCCCATGCACTTGAGCTCGCCGGAAGCCAGCATCGGCTTGAGCAGGTTGGAGGCGTCCATAACGCCGCCGGACGCCGCGCCGGCACCGATGATGGTGTGAATCTCATCGATGAACAGAATGGCGTTGTCCTGCTTGCGCAGTTCCGAGAGCAGATTCTTCAAGCGCTTCTCGAAATCACCCCGGTACTTGGTGCCCGCCAGCAGCGCGCCCAGATCCAGGGAGTAGACGGTGGCGTCCAACAGCGGCTCGGGCACCTTCTCTTCCACGATCATCCGCGCCAGGCCCTCGGCGATGGCGGTCTTACCGACGCCGGGCTCGCCCACCAGCAGCGGGTTGTTCTTGCGGCGCCGGCAAAGAATCTGCGCGGCCCGCTCGATCTCGAACGCGCGGCCCACCAGCGGGTCGATACGGTCCGCGCGGGCCAGCTCGTTGAGGTTGCTGGCGTAGGATTCCAGCGCGCTGGCCGGAGCGCCTTCGGCGCCGCCGTCCATTTCCTCGCGCTGTTCCGCGGCCGGGTCACTGTCTTCCACCTGGGAAATGCCGTGGGCGATGAAATTGACCACGTCCAGACGGTGCACGTCCTGGCTGTTGAGCAGGTAAACCGCCTGGCTCTCCTGTTCGTTGAAGATCGCCACCAGCACGTTGGCGCCGGTGACTTCCTTATTGCCCGAGGACTGCACGCTGAACACGGCGCGCTGCAGCACCCGCTGGAACCCCAGCGTCGGCTGCGTATCGCGTTCGCCGTCTTCCGGCAGTAACGGGGTGGAGTCATCGATGAACTGAGTCAGGGCCTCGCGCAGCTCTTCCATATCGGCGCCGCAGGCGCGCAACACTTCCACCGCCGCCTCGTTGTCGAGCAGCGCCAGCAACAGGTGTTCCACGGTCATGAATTCATGCCGGTGGCTGCGTGCGTGGTGGAAAGCCTCGTTGAGAGTCAGTTCCAGTTCTTTGCTGAGCATAGGCTACCTCACTGCTTGTTGCCCGCTCCGTTGCCGGAGACTTTCAGGCCTTTTCGACCTGGCACATCAGCGGATGCTGATTTTCACGGGCGTAGTCGACCACTTGCGCGGCCTTGGTTTCGGCGATGTCCTGGGGAAACACCCCGCACACCGCCTTCCCCCGGGTATGCACCGTCAGCATAACCCGGGTGGCTTGCTCGCGGTCCATGCGAAAGAAGGTTTCCAGCACCTCGACGACGAAATCCATGGG
>DGNT01000187.1:0-2052 GCA_002389055.1 Alcanivorax sp. UBA4485 | reverse complement strand
GTCCGGGTATTTTTCAATCCCCACCGGGGGTTGACACCCTCGCGGCCTTAGGGAACAGTTGATCAAAAACCAGCCTATTCTATCGCAGCCGCGATAAATAAGAACAATCACAGCCAGCGGCCAGAGGGAAGGACCATGGCAACGGGAACAGTGAAATGGTTTAACAACGCCAAGGGTTACGGCTTCGTCCGGCCCGATGAAGGCGGTGACGACCTTTTCGTGCATTACTCCTACATTCAGGAGGACGGGTACAAAACCCTGTACGCGGGCCAGAACGTGGAGTACGAGCTCCGCGAGGCCAGCAAAGGCTACCACGCGGTGAATCTCAAACCGGGTGAGGTCAATAACGGGAAAGACGGCAAGGACGGCGGGGACGCGGAGTCCCCGACTTCCCGCCGTCAGAAATCGCGACGACGGGACCGGGAAAACAGCGCCGTCTCCGGCTGACGCCGGGACCGCGCGCTGGCCGGGGCCGATCAGACCCCCATGTGCTCGATGACGGCGTCGCCGAACTGAGAGCACTTGAGCAGGGTGGCGTCGGGCATCAAACGCTCGAAGTCGTAAGTCACGGTCTTCGCCGCGATCGCGCCTTCCATGCCGGTGATCACCAGATCGGCGGCATCGTTCCAGCCCATGTGACGCAGCATCATCTCCGCGGAGAGAATCAGCGAGCCCGGGTTCACCTTGTCCTGGCCGGCGTACTTCGGCGCGGTGCCGTGGGTGGCTTCGAACAACGCCACCGAGCCGCCGATGTTGGCGCCGGGCGCGATACCAATGCCGCCCACTTCCGCCGCCAGGGCGTCGGAAATGTAGTCGCCGTTCAGGTTCAGGGTGGCGATCACGCTGTAATCCGCGGGACGCATCAGGATCTGCTGCAGGAAGGCGTCGGCGATCACGTCCTTGATGACGATGTCCTTGCCGGTACGCGGGTTCTTCATCACGTGCCAGGGGCCGCCATCCAGGGGCACGGCGCCGTAACGCTCCACCGCCAGCTCATAACCCCAGTTCTTAAACGAACCCTCGGTGTACTTCATGATGTTGCCTTTGTGCACCAGGGTGACGGAATCCTTGTCGTTGTCGATGGCGAACTGGATCGCCTTGCGCACCAGACGCTGGCTGCCCTCGCGGGAAACCGGCTTGATACCGATGCCGCAGCCTTCCGGGAAGCGGATCTGGGTGACCCCCATCTCCTCGCGCAGGAAGCGGATCAGCTTGGTGGCTTCGGGGCTGTCGGCCGCCCACTCGATGCCGGCGTAAATATCTTCGGAGTTCTCGCGGAAAATCACCATGTCGGTGAGTTCCGGGTGACGCACCGGGCTGGGCACACCCTCGAACCAGCGCACCGGGCGCATACAGGTGTACAGGTCCAACTCCTGGCGCAGGGCCACGTTCAGCGACCGGATGCCGCCGCTCACCGGCGTGGTCAGCGGCCCCTTGATGCCCACGGTGTATTCCCGCAGGGCCTCCAGGGTTTCTTCCGGCATCCAGGTGTCCGGGCCGTAAACCTTGGTGGCTTTTTCCCCGGCATAGACTTCCATCCAGGTGATGCCACGTTTGGTGCCGTAGGCTTTTTCTACTGCGGCGGTAACCACTTTCATCATCACCGGCGTGATATCGACGCCGATGCCGTCCCCTTCAATGTACGGAATAACCGGGTGGTTGGGGACATTCAGGGATAGGTCCGCATTAACGGTGATTTTGTCACCGTCCGCCGGAACCGTGATCTTTTGGTATCCCATCTACACTACTCCCTCTGAAAAAAACCGTCGGATTCGGTTGCCTGGCGAGTATAGCACTCAGGCGTTATTCTTGCTTGGCCTTGACGGGTCCACTAAGGCGTTTTTTGCCATGGCCAGACTGATTTTGTTTAACAAACCCTTTCAGGTGCTCTCCCAGTTCACCGATCCACGGGGACGGCGCACGCTGAAGGACTTCATTCCCGTGCCCGGGGTCTATCCCGCCGGCCGGCTGGACTGGGACTCTGAGGGCCTGCTGTTACTGACCGATGACGGCGCCCTGCAGGCGCACATCGCCAGCCCCCGCTTCCACCAG
>DGNT01000189.1 GCA_002389055.1 Alcanivorax sp. UBA4485 | reverse complement strand
CAAGCGTTTGCTGGCGGGCAAGCACGCCCGGGTCCATGAGATCGACGTGGACCGGGAACCTGAAGGCCGCCGGGAAATGATGGCGCGCAGCGGCCGCCGCACGGTGCCGCAGATATGGATCGGGGACCGCCACGTGGGCGGTTGCGATGAACTTTTCGCATTGGAGCGGGCGGGCGAACTGGACGACCTGCTTGCCGGATGACGGACCGAACAACGGAGACAATCATGGCTGACGAACAGAAAAAAACCTTCCAGTTGCAACGCGTCTACCTTAAGGACGCCTCGTTCGAGTGCCCGGGGGCGCCGGACATCTTCCTGCAGGAATGGAAGCCGAAGATGAACGTGCAGCTGAACAACGGCGCACGGCGCATCGGCGAGGGCACCGAGTACGAAGTGGAAGTGACGGTCACCGTCACCGCCAAGTCCGAGGACGAGCAGAAGACCTTCTATCTGGCCGAAGTGAAGCAGGCGGGTATCTTCACCCTGGCCGGCATCGAAGGCGAAGAGCGTGATCAGCTGCTGGGCGCCTACTGCCCCAACGTGCTGTTCCCGTACGCCCGCGAAGTGGTGTCCGACCTGGTCGCCAAGGGCTCCTTCCCGCAGATGATCCTGCAGCCGCTCAACTTCGAAGCGCTCTACCAGCAGCAGCGCGAAAAGCAGCAGAGCGGCGACGGCGAGCCGTCCACCGTCCAGTAAACAACGGGCTCAGATCGCGCCGGGGTAGCCCAGCTGCCGCCAGGCTTCATAGAGCGTGATCGCCACCGCGTTACTGAGATTCAGACTGCGGCTGTTGGCGCCCATCGGCAGCCTCAGCCGCTGATCCGGCGCCAGCCCGTCGAGAATATCGGCGGGCAGGCCCCGGGTTTCCGGCCCGAACAGCAGCACATCCCCGTCCTGGAACCGTACCTGGCTTGGCGCCGGGCCGCCTTTGGTGGTCAGCGCGAATTGGCGCGCCTTGGGGTAGTCCCGGCAAAAGCTTTGATAGTCCGGGTGCAGGGTGACGTTGGCGTACTCGCTGTAGTCCAGCCCGGCGCGGCGCAGGCGCTTTTCATCCAGCTCGAAACCGAGCGGCTCGATCAAATGCAGGGCGGCGCCGGTGTTGGCCGCCAGGCGCATGATGTTGCCGGTGTTGGGGGGTATTTCCGGCTCGAACAGAGCAATATTCAGCATTCATGAAACCCATGTAATTGAAGGTTGCCGCCGCACCATGGTATTCCATTCAGGTTTGAAATACGGAGCCGTCCTATGAGGCGTGTCTATGAAGCCGGTGACGGGCTGGAGGCGCACATGCTTGCCGGTTTGCTGGAGCAGTCTGGCATCGTTGCTCAGGTGCGTGGCGACATGTTGCAGGGCGCGGTGGGCGAGTTGCCCGCTTCCGGGTTGGCCAGCATCTGGGTAAACGAGGACGATGAGGCCCGCTCGCTGGAGGTGATTGCCGACTACGAGGCCAGCCAGCCGCCGCCGTCCGGGCCGACGCTGCGCGAGCGCATCCGCGAGCCGGGCCGTGCCGAGCCGGACAGCGCCCGTGCGTTCCGCAAGGGCTTGCTGATCGGGATGTTTCTCGGTGCGGCCTTGATGGCCTGGCTGCTTTAGGTCCGCTCCTACAAGGCGCAATAAAAAGGCCCCGGAAGGGGCCTTTTTTATGCTCCACCGCCTCAGCGGCTGGCGCGTTTGCGCTCGGTTTCGGTGAGCAGTTTTTTGCGCAGACGAATGTAGTGGGGGGTGATTTCCGCCAGCTCGTCGTCTTCGATGAAGTCCAGGGCCTGCTCCAGGCTGAAGCGCACCGGCGGGGTGAGAATCACGTTCTCATCGGTGCCGGAGGCGCGCATGTTGGTGAGCTGCTTGCCCTTGGTGGGGTTCACCACCAGGTCGTTGCCACGGCTGTGGATGCCGATCAGCTGGCCTTCGTAGACTTCCACGTTGGGCTCGATCAGCATGCGGCCGCGTTCCTGCAGGTTGAACAGGGCGAACGCCAGCACCTTGCCTTTGACCATGGAGACCAGCACGCCGTTGTTGCGCTGGGCCATGTCGCCGGCCTTGAACTCGCCGTAGTGGCTGAAGGTGCTGTTGAGAATGCCGGTGCCGGAGGTGAGCGTCAGGAACAGGCTGCGGAAGCCGATCAGGCCACGGCTGGGCACGATGAAGGTCAGGCGCACCCGGCCCTTGCCGTCCGGCTCCATGTTGGTCATCTCGCCGCGACGCAGGCCCAGTTGCTCCATGATGGCGCCCTGGTGCTGCTCTTCCACGTCGGCCATGACGTTTTCGTAGGGTTCCTGCTTCTTGCCGTCCACCTCGCGCACGATCACCTGCGGGCGGCCCACGGCCAGCTCGAAGCCTTCGCGGCGCATGTTCTCGATCAGCACCGACAGGTGCAGCTCGCCCCGGCCGGAGACGCGGAACTGGTCGGCGCTGCCGGTCTCTTCCACGCGCAGGGCCACGTTGTGTTTGAGTTCCGCTTCCAGGCGCTCGCGGATCTGGCGGCTGGTGACGAACTTGCCGTCCTGGCCGGCGAACGGCGAGGTGTTGACGTGGAACACCATGCTCACGGTGGGCTCGTCCACGGTCAGCGGCGGCAGGGCCTCCACCTTGTTGGGGTCGCACAGGGTGTCGGAGATATCCAGCGGGTCCATGCCGGTGACGCAGACGATGTTGCCGGCGCTTGCCTCGGGCACGTCCACGCGCTCCAGGCCGTGGTGGCCCATGATCTGCAGAATACGGCCGTTACGCACTTTGCCTTCCCGGTCGATGATCTTGACCGTGGAGTTGGCTTTGATTTTGCCGCGTTTGATGCGGCCGATGCCGATCACGCCCAGGTAGCTGTTGTAGTCCAGGGAGGAAATCTGCATCTGGAACAGGCCGTCCTGCTCCACTTCCGGTGCCGGCACCGATTTGATCACGGTGTCGAACAGGAAGGTCATGTCGTCGCCGAGCTGGTCCGCTTCCGGGCCGGCCACGCCGTTAAGCGCGGAGGCGTAGATCACCGGGAAGTCGAGCTGTTCGTCGGTGGCGCCGAGGGTGTCGAACAGGTCGAACACCTGGTCGATCACCCAGTCCGGGCGGGCGCCGGGGCGGTCCACCTTGTTGACCACCACGATCGGCTTGAGGCCGGCGGCGAACGCTTTCTGGGTCACGAAGCGGGTTTGCGGCATGGGGCCGTCCACCGCGTCGACCAGCAGCAGCACCGAGTCCACCATCGACATTACCCGTTCCACCTCGCCGCCGAAGTCGGCGTGGCCGGGGGTGTCGACGATGTTGATCTGGTAGTCGCCGTACTTGAGGGCGGTGTTCTTGGAGAGGATGGTGATGCCCCGTTCCTTCTCCAGGTCGTTGGAATCCATCACCCGTTCCACGTCGCCGGCGCGATCTCCCAGGGTGCCGGACTGTTGCAGCAGCTTGTCCACCAGGGTGGTCTTGCCGTGGTCAACGTGGGCGATGATGGCGATATTGCGCAGGCGTTCAATCACAGAAATGGCTCCGTAAGGGAAAAAGTCGCTCTCCGTCCGTTGGCGGACCAGCGTGAAAATGCGTCCGCGACCGGCCGGAAGGGCCCGTGAAACGGAGTGGGAGGCGGATTAGGCGGCGCATTGTACAGCCCTTGTACCCATCGAAGCCACACGAAGGTGTCCCATGGCATAATGTGACCCGAGGCAAAGTTTTACTTTTGTTGCGCCTGTCGGCCTCTGAGTGCCCTAGAATGTCGCGACCGTCCGTGACCACAGTATTGGAATAAGGCTGAAAAATGCGTTCTGTGAAATTGCACGCCCGGCTGCTCGCCGCTTTTTTGTTGGTGCTGGGGATTGGCAGTATTGCCTACCAGATATTGGTGCAGAAAGTGCCGCTCACCGAGAGCGAGAGTGACCCGGTATGGGTGGTGGACGCCCAGGTCAGCTTCCAGGCGCGGGACAATACGCCGATCAAGGCGCGTATGTACGTGCCACCGCTGGAAAGCGGCTTCACCGCCCTGAACGAGAGCTTTATCTCCAATAACTACGGGGTCAACGTCAACCGGGAAAACGGCAACCGGGTGGTCACCTGGTCGGCGCGCCGTGCCGACGGGCGGCAGAACCTGTATTACCGGCTGATGCTCACATCGCGCTTCGCCGAGCCGGCCACGGCCCCGGAGGATGGCCCGCAATTCCGCGCCGCGCCGCCGCTGGAAGGCCCGGAGCGGCTGGCCGCCGACGCCCTGCTGGCGCCCATTCGCCAGCACTCCGCGGACGTGGAGACCTTCGTCAGCGAGACCATCAAGCGCGTCAACAACATGGAAAGCGACAACGTGCGCCTGTTGCTCGGCGGCGACCGCAGCCCGGAGAACCGTGCCCGGGTGGTCGATCTGCTGCTGGCGGTGGCGCACATTCCCGCCGAGCCGGTGCATACCCTGCAACTCAACGAAAGCCGCGACCAGCAGCCGGAGCTGTGGCTGCGTACCTATAACGGCAAAAACTGGTTGTACTTCAATCCCTTGGACGGCCGTCAGGGTCTGCCCGAAGACCGCCTGGTGTGGTGGAGCGGCAACAAACCGCTGCTGGCCCTGGAGGGCGCCCGCAACGCGGATGTCGATTTCGGCGTCCACCGCAATGAAATGAGCGCGCTGCAGCTGGCCCAATCGCTGCGGTTCCAGGACCAGAGCAGCTTTATCGACTATTCCCTCTACGAACTGCCGGTGCCGTCCCAGCAGCTTTTCCGCATCCTGATGATGATTCCGGTGGGGGTGCTGCTGGTGCTGCTGATCCGCTCCCTGGTCGGCATGGAGACCCTGGGCACCTTCACGCCGGTGCTGATCGCCCTGGCGTTCCGCGAAACCGAGGTGATCTGGGGCGTGCTGCTGTTCACCTTTATCACCGCCATCGGTCTGTCGGTGCGTGGCTACCTGGAACATTTGAAGCTTCAGCTACTGGCCCGACTGTCGATCGTGCTCACCTTCGTGGTGATCCTGATGGCGCTGATCAGCCTGGTGGGCTACAAGCTGGGCTTGTCCACCGGCCTGTCGGTGGCGCTGTTCCCGATGGTGATTCTGACCATGGTGATCGAGCGCATCTCGATCGTCTGGGAGGAGCGTGGCGGCGGCCAGTCGCTGAAAGTGGCCATCGGCACCCTGATCGCGGCGGTGCTGTGCCACCTGCTGATGGTCTGGCAGCCGCTGGTGTACTTCGTATTCACCTTCCCCGGCGTGTTGCTGGTGCTGGCGGCGGTGATGGTGATCATGGGCCACTACCGGGGCTACCGCGTGGCGGAACTGATGCGCTTCCGGGCGATGACCGATGAAGGTGGCCGCTGATGTTCGGGATTCGCACCTGGAGGGCCCTGCGCCGCCGTGGCGTGCTGGGCATCAACCAGCGCAACGGCGATTACATCCTCGCCTACAACGACCGCCGCCTGTACCCGCTGGTGGACGACAAGATCCGCACCAAGAAGCTGGCCCTGGACGCCGGCATCCAGGTGCCGGATATGTACGGCATCATTGATACCGAGCAGGGCATCAGCAAACTCCAGCACATTGTCGAAACCCACGGTGACTTCGTGATCAAGCCGGCCCAGGGCGCCGGCGGCGACGGCATCATGGTGATCTCGGACCGCTTCGAGGGCTATTACCGGGGCGCCTCCGGCCGCATGATCAGCCCCGAGGAGCTGGAGTTTCATATCTCCGGGATCATTTCCGGCATCTATTCCCTGGGCGGCCACCGCGACCGCGCCCTGATCGAATACCGGGTGCGCTCCACCGACCTGTTCGACCGCATCAGCATCGGCGGCGTGCCGGACGTGCGCATCATCGTGCTCAAGGGCTACCCGGTGGCGGCCATGCTGCGCCTGCCCACCCGCCAGTCCGACGGCAAGGCCAACCTGCACCAGGGCGCCATCGGCGTGGGCGTGGACATCGCCACCGGCGTCACCCTGAGCGGCACCTGGCACAACCTGAAGATCGACCGTCACCCGGACACCGCCCACCCGGTGGCCGGCGTGCAGATTCCCGACTGGGAAGCCTGCCTGGAGCTGGCGGCCCGCTGCTACGAGCTCACCGGCCTGGGCTATCTGGGCGTGGACCTGGTGATGGACAAGCACAAGGGCCCGTTGATGCTGGAGCTCAACGCCCGCCCCGGGCTGAACATTCAGATCGCCAACGACGACGGCCTGTTGCGCCGCTGCCGCATCGTCGAGGACCATCTGGACGGCCTGGACTGGAACCTGGAGCCGGTGGCCCGCCGTCTGATGCTCTCCAAACGTGAATTCGCCGTGGCGCGGCTGCCGGAAACCCCCGAAGCGCCGTGACCCCGGCGCTTCGTCAACAACGCGTGATTTGCTATACTCTGCCGCCCGTTTCCGACCATCTCCTTTAAAACAGGGCGAGTATTGTTATGTCCGAGGCAGCCGCACCCGTCACCCGGCCCAGCGCCGACCCGCTTCAGCGCCGCGCCATCGCGCTGGTGTCCGGCGGGCTGGATTCCATGCTGGCGGTAAAAGTGATGCAGGAGCAGGGCATCCACGTGGAGGGGGTGAACTTCTTCACCGGCTTTTGCGTGGAGGGCCACACCCACGCGATCCGCAAGAAAGACAAGGACAAGAACAAGCGCAACAACGCCCTCTGGGTGGCCGAGGAGCTGGGCATCAAGCTGCACATCATTGATATCTCCGAGGAGTACAAGGATGTGGTGCTCAACCCCAAGCACGGCTACGGCGCCCACCTGAACCCCTGCCTGGACTGCAAGATTTTCATGGTCAACCAGGCCACGCTGATGCTGAACAAGGCCCGTGAGCTGGCCGGCGAGAAGGGCTTCGACTTCATCATCACCGGCGAGGTGGTGGGCCAGCGGCCCAAGAGCCAGCGCAAGGAAACCATGCCCATCATCAGCAGTGAGTCCGGCGCCGACGACCGTCTGCTGCGCCCGCTCAGCGCGCGCAACCTGCCCGAGACCCTGCCCGAACGCGAAGGCTGGGTGGACCGCTCCCAGCTGCACGATTTCTCCGGCCGCAACCGCAAGCCGCAGATCGAGCTGGCCAAGCGCTTCGGCCTGGAGGACTACGCCCAGCCCTCCGGCGGCTGCTGCTTCCTGACCGACGAATCCTACTCCCGCAAGCTCGCCGATCTGTGGCAGGCCCGCAACGAGCGCCGCTACGAGCTGGACGACATCATGCTGCTGAAAGTGGGCCGCCACATCCGCCCGCAGCCGCACCTGAAACTGATCATCAGCCGCGAGGAAGGGGAGAACCGCTTCCTGGAGGGCTACCGCTACCAGTTCACCAGTCTCACCACGGTCAGTTGTCCCGGCCCGCTGGCGCTGGTGGACGGGCGCTTCGAATCGGAAGCGGAGCTGGAGCAGGCCGCCGCCATCGTGGCGCGCTACTCCAAGGGCCGCGGCGACGAAAGTGTCACCGTGGAAGTGAAGGACCCCGGCGGCGTGGCCCGCGAGGTGCGCGTGGCGCCGGCGCGGCCCGATGATATCCCCAAGAACTGGTTGGTGGCTTAGCCACATGGAACCCTCAATGAGCGACGAAACCCTTCATGAGCTGGATGTGCGCCGTCAGCTGTGCCCCATTCCAGTGATCAAGACCCAGAACAAGGTCGCCGAACTGGCGCAGGGGGAGGTGCTGAGGGTAACCTGCACGGACCCGGGGGCCCTCAACGACATTCCCGCCTGGTGCAGAATCAATGGTCATGAAGTGCTGGCCACCGAGGAAGGTGATCTGGAAGTGGTGGTCACTCTGCGCGTTGGGGCACCCTCCGTTGCACTGTAAAGGTGCATAAATTCGATGCAGGCCCCAAGTTGGTGCGTTTCAGCCGCTTCTCAGTGCGCTAAGCGGGCTCAGTACACGCTACTGCGCCAAAAAAGGGCTGGCACAGTATTTGCTGACCTATTGGCATGCAGGCCCCGGTGGCCGAGAATAGCGGCTCTTCGCTGGTAGCTCCGGCGCAGGCGAGTAGCCAGACACATACCCGTTCCAGGAGGACGTTCAACAATGTCTGAAAAGACGCTGAAACTGATTAAAGATAACGACGTGAAGTGGGTGGATCTGCGTTTTACCGACAGCCATGGTAAAGAGCAGCACGTGACCCTTCCCGTCGGCGAAATCGACGACGACTTCTTCCAGGACGGCAAGATGTTCGATGGTTCCTCCATCGCCGGCTGGAAGGGCATCAACGAATCCGACATGATTCTGCTGCCCGAGGACGAAACCGCCGTTCTCGATCCGTTCACCGACGTGGCCACGCTGAACCTGCGTTGCAACATCGTTGAGCCGACCACCATGCAGGGTTACGAGCGTGATCCGCGCTCCGTGGCGCTGCGCGCCGAGGAATACCTGAAGGCCACCGGCATCGCGGATTCCGCGCTGTTCGGTCCGGAGCCGGAATTCTTCGTGTTCGATTCCGTACAGTGGAAGTCCGACATGTCCGGCGCCATGTACAGCATCTACTCCGAAGAAGCGGCTTGGGTGTCCGCCGATGAGTTCGAAAAGAACAATATCGGTCACCGCCCCGGCGTCAAAGGCGGCTACTTCCCGGTGCCCCCGGTGGACAGCCTGCACGACCTGCGTGGCGCCATGTGTTCCGCCATGGAGCAGATGGGCCTGGAAATTGAAGTGCATCACCACGAAGTGGGCACCGCCGGCCAGTGCGAGATCGGTGTGGGCGCCAACACCCTCACCAAGAAAGCCGACGAAGTGCAGATTCTCAAGTACTGCGTGCACAACGTGGCCCACGCCTACGGCAAAACCGCCACCTTCATGCCCAAGCCGTTGATCGGTGATAACGGTTCCGG
>DGNT01000079.1 GCA_002389055.1 Alcanivorax sp. UBA4485 | reverse complement strand
CCGCGTCTCGGATACGGAGCTCCGGAACAACCAGGTCTCTGGGATCCTGCCGGGAGCTGCGCTCCCTTTCGCGGGCCGGGCCCGCTCGCACAAGGCCCGCTCCCACAAGGCCCGCTCCCACAAGGCCGGTCCCGCAGTGGGCCTTGTGGCGGGCGGTCGGCGCCGGGATAATCCGCGCCATGCTGGAAACCTATCTGAATGAACTGGAGGCGGCGCTGCCATCGCTGCTGGGCGAGGGCGGCGCGCCCGTGGCGGCGATGACCCGCCACCGTTTGCTGGACAAGCCGCACGGCGATCTGCCGCGCTGGCATGACGCCGTGACGGCGTTGCCGCCGGGGCCGGCGCCGTGTCGGCTGGACCGGGACCGGGTCACCATTGGGGAGCCGGGGGCGGTGGACCCCGAGGCTCTGGATGGGGCGTTGCGCGGGCTGATGCCCTGGCGCAAGGGGCCGTTTGAATTCTTCGGCACGCACATCGACACGGAGTGGCGTTCCGACTGGAAGTGGCAGCGGGTGGCGCCGCATTTGGCCGATCTGCGCGGGCGTCGGGTGCTGGACGTGGGCTGCGGCAGCGGCTACCACGGCTGGCGGATGGCCGGCGCCGGCGCGGCTCAGGTGCTGGGCATCGATCCCACGGTGTTGTTCCTGATGCAGTATCTGGCGGTGAAGCGTTTCACGCCGGAGACGCCGTTCTGGTTCGCGCCGTTGCGCATGGAGGAGCTGCCCGCCGGGCTGGCGGCGTTCGACACGGTGTTTTCCATGGGCGTGCTGTACCACCGCCGTTCGCCGCTGGACCATCTGCTGGAATTGCGCGATGCCCTGCGCCCGGGGGGCGAGCTGGTGCTGGAGACGCTGGTGGTGGAAGGCGACGAGCGCGCCGTGCTGATGCCGGAGGGACGCTACGCGGCGATGCGCAATGTGTTTTTTTTGCCGAGCACCGCTCACCTGGCGGTGTGGCTGCGGCGTTGCGGTTTTGACCGGGTGCGCTGCGTGGATGAGTGCGTGACCACGGTGGACGAACAACGTGCCACTGACTGGATGCGCTTCCAATCGTTGCCGGACTTTCTTGACCCGGACGACCCGACGCGCAGCCGGGAAGGTTACCCGGCGCCGCGTCGGGCGGTGATGATCGCCCGCAGGACCTGACCCGACGGCCGCTTAATGGGGGATCAGCGACGCTTCCAGAAGCTGATCGATCAACAGCATGCGGGTGCGCTCATCCAGCCGCTGCAGTGCCGGGGAGAGCGTGCTCACCAGGGCGTTGTCGTCGTCGCGCAGCTGGTCCACCAGTTCCTTGAGTTGTTGCGGCGAGGCGGCGTGCCCGTTGGTGGCATCGTCATGGCGGCGCTGGGGGCGGCCATTAACGGCGATGCCATCGTCGTTCTCTTCGCAGCTGGCCGCTGACGTGGCGGCGCTGGCCGGCGCGTTCTGGCTGTCGTCCAGGGCGCGCCGTGACAGTGCCGGGCCGTCGCCGTTTTCGTTTTCGGCGGCGAGCAGGCAGAGCGTGTCCATGAGCAGTTCGCGCACGTTTTCGCGGGCTTGCTCTTCGGTTTGTTCCGGCGTCGGGTTGGCTACGTGCACGGCCATGGCGGTGTCCAGCTGCACGGTGAATTCGTCCAGCGTGAAACGGGTTTTCTGAAACCAGTGCTCCAGCCGGCGAGCCAGGCAAGAGGCGCCGGCGGCACGGGTGCCCGGCAGGCAGAGCACCAGATAGCCCCGTTGCCAGGCGATCAATGCGTCTTCCATGCGGGTGCGCTGTTGCACTGCCTGGCCCAATTGTTTTTGTAAACGTTGCAGGCGGTCGCCGCCCAGTTGTTTGCTCAGGGACGCCACATCCTTAAGCTGTATCGCCAGTAGCGAGAGCGGTAATCGGTAGCGCTGGCAAAGAGACAACAGTTGCGCCAGCGGGGTGAGACTATGGCTCTGAGCGCGTATCGAGGTAGTCCCGGCAGTCATTCAAATATCCCGTGTCGAGTTTATTATCATGCTCCTGCGTGTACACGGGCTGTCCTTAGCACTGAAAGATAGTAATTGTTTTGCTGAGCAATACTTCCGATTCGTACCAATGGTTACAGTAATGCCCGAAGCTGTTACAAAAGCGGTATCGGGCTGAACCGAAGGGGAACATTCATGACCGCGATTTTGCTTTCCGCCGTGTTGAGCGCGGCCATCACCTTGACCGTGGTGGCGATCTGGGGGCAGGTCTATTTCATGCCGCGCCTGCGCCGCACCGTGCGCCAAGACATCGACGAGGAGGCCCGCAAGGCCGCCGATTTGATCGCGGACAGCGTGGAGGAAGCGGTCAAGCGCGGCATCAACGAGGGCGTGCGCAATCTGCCCACGCGGGAAATGTTGGAAGAAACCAGCCGCAGCCTGGCGCGCTCCAGCACGGAAATCGTCGGCGAACGCATCGGCCGCTTTTTCGGCAAGAAAGACCGAGACTGAGGCAACTGTAGGAGCGGGCCTTTGTGGGAGCGGGCCTTGCCCGCGAAAGGCCGGTGCAGCCGGCCGGCAGGATTCCAGAGACTTTTCTAACGACGGCACAAATAGCGTCTCTGGGATCCTGCCGGGTGGCTGAAAGCCACCCTTTCGCGGGCAGGGCCCGCTCCCACAAGGTCGGTCTAGTTTTTGGGCCGGTGCAACAGCCGCCCGAGGATCAACGCCAGCCCCAGGCTGATCATCGCCAGCGATAGATAGTCGTGGGAGAGGGCGGTCCAGGTGGTGTGCCACTGGCCCAGGGCGCGCAGCAGTGAAATCAGAATCAGGGCCACGCCGACCACCAGGAAGGCCAGGTCCAGGCGGCGGCCACGACGGATTTCCCGGCGCAGCCCGCGCACTTCGGCGAGGATGTCTTCCTGCAGCAGTTGCTGGCGGGCCACCTGCGCGGCCAGTTCGCCCAGGTGATCGGGGATGCCGGCCAGCTTTTCCAGCCAGGCGGGGTCTTCGCGGCGCAGCAGGGCCAGCAGTTCGCGCAGGCGCACGTGGTCGTCGAGCCAGTTGCGCACCAGCGGCCAGAGACTGAATTCACTGATGGTGGCCTGCAGGCGTTCCAGGGTGTCGTCCGGGCCGGTGATGCGCAGGGTCTGTTCGGCGTCGCCGCTGTTGGGGGCCAGCAGCCAGTGCAGCATGGCGCCCAGGGGGCCGCGGACGCGGATGTCCACCGGGCCTTCGTAGTCACTGAGCAGTTCCACGCCGTCCTCGTAGATCAGCACGTAGAGCACCCACATGGGGCTCTCGCCGCGCAGACGCACGACGGTGCCGTCCAGCGCCGCCAGTTGCTCGCGGCCGCGTTCGTCGCCGGTGAGCGCCTGGTTGAGCAGGGTTTCCAGGGCGCCGTACATCAGCAGCCCGGTCAGCGACGAGGGGGAGGACATGGGTATACGAAATCCTTCTGTATCAAGGCGTTGGCCCGTTCGGAAGTATGGGGTATTTGCCGTCGGGTTGCCAAAAATTACGTTATTGTGCTTATTCCGCGCAGGCCGGCTGCTTATACTAGGTGCTTTCACAATTACATAACATTGGCTGTTGTGACTCGGGTCGACGCTCGCGGGAACTGTTCGTCATCTCTTTAGACGGCTAGTCTAGCCTTTTCCCTGGGAGGGGAGTCTCTGCCCACATGCTGGATTCGATTTTTTCCCATCCGGATTTCTGGAAGTACTTCAGTATCCCGTTCATAGCCGGCGTGGTTGGTTGGACCACCAACTGGATGGCCGTGCAGATGACGTTCTATCCGCTGGAGTTCGTCGGTATCCGGCCGTTTTTCGGCTGGCAGGGCATTATTCCGTCCAAGGTCGAGAAGATGGCCGCCATCGTGGTGGACAAGACCCTTCAGAAGCTGGGCAGCCTGGACGAGTTTTTCCGTGAAATGGAACCGGAAAAGATCGCCGCCCACCTGACCAAGAGTATCCAGGGCCGCATCGAGGAATACGTCGACGAGGTGATGACCGAGCGCAATGCGGTGCTTTGGGAAAACCTGCCGCTGGCCGTGCGCCGCCGGGTTTACGCCCGCGCCCGCCGGGCGATTCCGGCGGTGATGGACAACGTGGTCGACGATATCAGCCAGAACCTGGAAAACCTGGTGGACATGAAGCACATGATTGTCGAGCGCATGCGCTCGGACAAGGCGCTCATGGTGCAGCTGTTTCAGGAAGTGGGCGAGCCGGAGTTCCGCTTCGTCACCAACTCCGGTTTCTACTTCGGCTTCCTGTTCGGTCTGATCCAGGTACCGATTTTCATCTTCGTGCCCAGCAACTGGGTGCTGCCGCTGTTCGGCTTTATCGTCGGCATCGCCACCAACTGGCTGGCGCTGAATGTGATCTTCCGCCCCCTTAACCCGGTGCGCGTGGGCCCCTTCCGCCTGCAGGGTCTGTTCTTGAAACGGCAGAAAGACGTGGCCGAATCGTTCGCGCGGCTCACCACCGAAGAGCTGGTGACGCTGCGCAACATCATGCATCAGGTGATCAACGGCCCGCGCGGCGACCGCACCAAGGCGTTGATCAAGCGCCATCTCAAGCCGCTGCTGAACGGCGGCATGGTGCGCACCGCCGCCCAGCTGACCGTGGGCCCGGGCGGCTACGCCGACCTCAAACGGGCGGTGGAAGAGAAGGCCGTGGACCTGGCGGTGGAGCCGTTTGACGACGACAACTTCAACCGCGAGCGCAGCAGCATTATCGAGCGGTTGATGCGCGACCGCATGCAGGCGCTCAGCTCCGAGGATTTCCAGGACCTGCTGCGGCCGGCGTTCCAGGAGGACGAGTGGATTCTGATCCTGACTGGCGGTTTCCTGGGGGCCTGGGCGGGCCTGGCCCAGCTTGTCTTCGTGTTCGGGCTTTAAGCGATGGCTTCCTTCGCCACGTCCGATCTCGTCCTGCTGCTGGTGGGCTGCGCCCTGTTGTCGTCCCTGATCACCCTGGCGGTGATCGGCGTGCTGGTGAAGTTCTGGCTGGGGCCGCGCCTGGAGCGGCACATCGATGAGCGGTTCGAAGCCGGCGCCGACCGGCTCACCCAGCGTTTCGTGGCGGTGCTGACCGGCAAATCCCGCGAGGTGATCCGTGACCGCGCCCGCGACCTGGCCCGCTTCGTGGGCGGGCGCCGCGGCCGCGATGCGGACGACGACATCGAGCCTTAGCCCGTCCCCCCGCCGGCCGGGTGGGGTGCCCCTTGTTGGACAATCGATTGGTTTCGCCTGTCATTTTTGGCCTATACTCCCCTGGCGTTGATGGAGTAGAGGATCATGGCCGACCACGACAGACCGTCCGAGCAGGACCCGCTAATCGACGGCGACGCCGTCGCCGAGAACCAATCCGGAACCCCCGTGGACGAGCGTGGCCACCCGCTGCGCGCGCTCAGCGGCGCGTCCCGCGATCTGCGTAAGTATACCCATCAGATCTGGCTGGCCGGTCTCGGCGCCTTCGCCCGCGCCGAGGAAGAGGGCAGTGGCTTTTTCGATGCCCTGGTGGAAGCCGGCCGCGAGGTGGAACGCCGCGCCAAGGACAAAGCCCCGCGGGTCGGTGAGCTGAAGGAGAGGGTGCGCCACCATACCGGCGAGACCATGGACCGCATGGAAAAGGCCTTCGACGACCGTCTCGGCAAGGCGCTGTCCCGGTTGGGCATTCCCAACAAGCGTGAGGTGGATGCCCTGCGACAGCGCGTTCAGGAGCTCACCGACGCCCTGGACCACATCGACAAGGACGACCAGAACGAGCCACCGGGCCGCTAAGCGGCCCTTGTTCACCGCTTCCCACCAGCTTATTCACACTGTTATCCACAAGCCTGGATAAAACCGGACAGACCCGCACCCGCGCGGCCCAAAACGGGGCGGCGTCGCCGCCTTCCCGTGCCCGTAAATCGGGCGGCTCACTTTGCCTTCCAATGACGCATTTTCACTATTGACAGGTTTACCGTGGACCGAAACTGTGCACAGGTCGGTAACATGTGGGAAAGAAGGTAACAAATCCTTCCCGAAGCCCGATCTTCACCTATAAATAACGGCTAACTCATTGTTTAATAAGGGTTTTCATATTTTGGTTAAAAAAGCGTCAAATAGCCAGAGGGGCCGGATTGCTGCCGCTTGGCCGACTTGTCCGCGCTTTTTCAACAGCTTTATCCACAGTATTTGTGGACAACCCGGCCTGGGGAAAACGCCGCTCTCCGTGTCCGTCCACCGCCGGGTGTGACTGGTTAATTTCACCGCATTTCGGGGGACCGCCCGGCAACACCGCGCTGGCCATGGTCTTCCAGTGTTTATTCACAATCTTGTCCACAGGATTTGTGCATAACTTGTGGGAGCGAGCCACGCTCGCGAAAGGCCGGCTTTAGCCGGCCGGCAGGATGCCAGAGGCGCTGATGGTGCTGCCGTTAGAAACCTCTCTGGGATACTGCGGGGCAATCTCTGCCGGGAGCTTCGCACCCTTTCGCGGGCGGGGCCCGCTCCTACAATCCATAAAAAAACCCGGCCGGAGCCGGGTTTTCTTGGAGCGACGAAGCGCCGTTAGAAGCGGTGCTTGTTGCCGTCGATCTCGGCCTGGGTTTCCGGCGTGAGGCGCTGGTAGCAGCTCTCGCCGGGCAGCAGCACATAGACCGGGTCGTTGTGCTGGTTCAGGTCGTACTTCTCTTCCTTCAGCTTGTTTTTCTGGTGCTTGAAGGTGCCGGTGGTTTCCACGCCGTGGTCGGTGATGCGCAGGAACACCGGGATCGCGTAGGGCGGCAGCTCACGCTTGAGGTAGGCGCACAGGGCCGGCCAGTCCACTTCCTCATGCGGGCGGTCGAGACGCAGCTCGGCCATGCCGGCGCGGCCGTTGGTGCCGGGGATTTCCACACCATAGACCACGGATTCCACGATCTGCTCAAAGCCGTCGAGGATCTGCTCCACCTCGGTGGTGGAGACGTTCTCGCCCTTCCAGCGGAAGGTGTCACCGAGGCGGTCGACGAACTGGGCGTGGCGGAAGCCGATGTCGCGCATCATGTCGCCGGTGTTGAACCAGGCGTCGCCTTTCTTGAATACGTCCCGGAAGATCGCTTTCTCGGTTTTGTCCTTGTCGGTGTAGCCGTCGAACGGGGTCTTGTCGGTGATCTCGCCGAGCATCAGGCCGGATTCGCCCTTGCCCACTTTGATCATGAAGCCCTTGTTGTCGCGCACCGGCTCGTCGGCTTCCTTGTCGTACTTGACGATCGCGTAGCTGACCGGCGAGAAGCCCACGGTGTTGTCGAAGTTGAACACGTTGGTGAAGGCCACGTTGCCTTCGGAGGAGGCGTACAGCTCCACCACGCGTTCAATGCCGAAGCGGTTCTTGAACTCTTTCCAGATGCTGGGACGCAGGCCGTTGCCGACGATGGTGTGCACCGGGTTGTCGCCGTCGTCCGGCTTCTCGGGCTGTTCGTGCAGGTAGCGACACAGCTCGCCGACGTAACCGAAGGCGGTGCAGTTGTGCTTGCGGATGTCGTCCCAGAAGCGGCTGGCGGAGAATTTCCGCGCGATCGCCAGACCGCCCGCGGGGGCGATCACCGAGGCCCAGCAGATCACCATGCCGGTGGCGTGGTAGAAGGGCAGGGTGCTGTACAGGCGGTCGTCCTTGCTGAGGCGCACGGCGGAGTAGCCGAAGGCGCCGTAGGCTTTTTCCCAGCGGCCGTGGTTGAACACCACCGCCTTGGGCAGCCCGGTGGTGCCGGAGGTGTAGATGTAGAACAGCGGGTCGCGCAGGAAGGTCTGGTGGGTGCTCGCCGGGTTCTCGCTGGAGCAATCCTTGATCTCGGTGGCCAGGTTGGCGAACCCGTCCGGGGCGGTGCCCGGGTCGGCCAGGGTGTCCTGGTCGGCGAAGTAGAAGAAGTTCTGCTTCAGGTCCAGGTCGTCGCGGACTTCCTGGATCACTTCCACCAGCTCCTGACCGATGATCGCCGCCTTGGGCTCCACCAGGTTAAAGCTGTGGGTCAGCACCTTGCCCTTCTGGGAGGTGTTGATCAGCGCGGAGCAGACGCCCAGCTTGGCGCAGCCCAGCACGGTGGCCAGCAGCTCGGGACGGTTTTCCACGTCCACCGCCACGGTGTCGCCTTTCTTCAGGCCGATGGAGGCCAGGTAGTCGGCGATGCGGTTGGCCCAGGCGTTGAATTGCTTGTAGGTGAGCTCCCGGTCCTCATAGAGGATGGCGACGCCGTTGGGATTGCTGTCGGTGGCTTTCTCGAAAGCCACCCCCAAGCCCAGCGGCGTGTTGGTGTCGGTGATCTTGCTCATCTTCGAGCCTTTGATCAAACCGGGCAGATTACCGAAGATCTCGGGAACCTTGGACAGAAGCTTGGGCAACGTAATAACGTCGGCGCTGCTCATGGAATCTCCATTGTCTGTGTTCTTGGAATGCCCGGATCATGCCGGGAGTTTATATAAAGCACTGCTCTGAGTTCGGGTCATATCCGGCGTCCGGTGGCGGCTCGGGACCGCACCACAGGGGCCGCCATACCTTAACGTTCGCCCCCTGGACCGGCAAGAAAATGCGCGACCGACCAGTCGCGTGCCACCGCCGTGCCGCTATTCAAACATACTTTGGCACGCTCGTCCGTTACCCGAAAAGGCCGGCCGGTTGTCATTCGGTGACAGCCGTCGGGGTGACGGTGATCAGCAGCTGCTGGCGTTTGACCTGATCGCCGGCGCTCACGGTCACCGCGTCCACGGTGCCGTCGCAGTCCGCTTTCAGGGCGTGCTCCATTTTCATGGCTTCCAGCACTGCCAATGTCTGTCCCCTTTTTACGGTGTCGCCGGCGGCGGCGCTCACTTCGATCACCGCGCCGTCCATGGGTGCCTTCAGCTGGCCGGAGCCGGGCCCTTGTTGGCCGCCGCTGGCCCGGTGGGTGCGCTCCTCGAAGCAGGCGCGCAGGCCGCCGTCCTGAAGCCACACGATGCCGTCCTGGTGCAGCCACTGGTAGCGGCGGCGCACGCCGTCCAGGGTGGCGATCAGGGTGCCGTCGTCGTGCACCGCGTCCAGGCTCAGGTCCGGGCCGCCGTGGATGCCGTCCGGGGTCAGGTACAGGGTGCGTTCCTGATCGCCCTGGGCGAGCACCAGCGGTTGCGCGCCGACGCCGCTGGAGTGCCAGTTGCGGTAGCCGGCGCGGCCGGCGGCGTCGCCGGCGCCGACCCGGGCCAGCAGCAGGGCGGCCAGCGCCCACAGGGCGTCCGGCGTGTCGGCTTCGCGCAGGCCCGGATCGTCGGCGAACGGCCCGCCGATAAAGGCGGTGGTGGCGTGGCCGGCGGCGAAGTCCGGGTGACGCAGAATCGCCGCCAGGAAGCGGCGGTTGTCGTCCAGGCCCATCAGCACGGTGTCTTCCACCGCGCGGATCAGCCGGCGACGGGCTTCGTCGCGGCTGGCGCCGAAGGCGATGATCTTGGCCAGCATGGGGTCGTAGTGGCTGCCCACTTCGGCGCCGTCCACCAGGCCGTGGTCGATGCGCACGCCCTCGCCGGTGGCGGGCCGCCAGCTCAGCACCGGCCCGGTTTGCGGCAGATAGCCCCGGGCCGGGTCCTCGGCGTAGAGGCGCACTTCCATGGCGTGGCCGCTGAGCCGCACCTGTTCCTGGGTGAGCGGCAGGGGCTCGCCGGCGGCCACCCGCAACTGCCAGGCCACCAGGTCCTGGCCGGTGACCAGCTCGGTGACCGGGTGCTCCACCTGCAGGCGGGTGTTCATTTCCAGAAAGTAGAAGTCGCCGTCGGCGCCGAGCAGGAATTCCACGGTGCCGGCGCCCACGTAGTCGCAGGCCTTGGCGGCGTTCACCGCCGCCTCGCCCATGCGCCGGCGCAGGTCTTCGTCCACCGCCGGGGAGGGCGCTTCCTCGACCACCTTCTGGTGGCGGCGCTGCACGGAGCAATCGCGTTCGCCCAGGTGGATCACGTTGCCATGGTGGTCGCCGAACACCTGGATCTCCACGTGGCGGGGGTTGATCACCGCCCGCTCGAGGATCAGTTCATCGTTGCCGAAGCTGCTTTTCGCTTCCTGGCGGGCGCTCTTGAGCTGGGCGGCGATCTGGTCGGTCTCGGTGACCACGCGCATGCCGCGCCCGCCGCCGCCGGCGCTGGCCTTGATCATCAGCGGCAGGCCGACGGCCTCCGCCTCCTTTATAAGGGTGGCGTCGCTCTGGTCTTCACCCTGGTAGCCGGGCACGCAGGGGACGCCGGCCTCTTGCATGGCGATCTTGGAGAGGCGCTTGGACCCCATCAGGCGGATCGCCTCGGCGGGCGGGCCGATAAAGGTGACACCGGCTTCCGCGCAGGCGGCGGCGAAATCCGCGTTCTCGGATAGAAAGCCGTAGCCCGGGTGCACCGCGTCGGCGCCGCTGCGGCGGCAGGCGTCCAGCAGTGCCGCCACGTTCAGGTAGGACTCGGCGGCGGTGGCGGGGCCGATGCACACCGTCTCGTCGGCCAGTTGCACATGGCGGGCGCCGGCGTCCGCCTCGGAAAACACCGCCACGGTGCGATAGCCCAGCGCCCGCGCGCTTTCCAATACCCGGCAGGCGATCTCGCCGCGGTTGGCGACCAGTACTTTCTCAAAACTCATTGCCATTCCTTATTCATTTGTGCGAGCAGGCCTTGTGGGACCACCTGTGCGAGCGGGCCTTGCCCGCGAAAGGGTGGCTTATAGCCACCCGGCAGGATCCCAGAGGCCTTCCTAACGGCGGCACAAACAGCGTCTCTGGTATCCTGCCGGCAAGCTAAGCTTGCCTTTCGCGGGCGAGGCCCGCTCCCACAAGGGGTCGCTTTCACAGGAAGACCTGATCATTCGTCGGCGGCCCACTTCGGCGGACGCTTCTGCACAAAGGCCAGGGTGCCTTCTTGCCCCTCGTCGCTGGCCACGGCCTTCGCGAAGTCGGCGGCGGCGCGGTCGAGCAGCTCTTCCATGGGCACGTGGCCCACGTCGAGCACCAGTTGCTTGGTGGCGCGGGTGGCGTTGGGGGCGCAGCGGCGTACCTGCTCGATGACCTCGGCGAGTTTCTTTTCCAGTTCCGCGGGCGAGTCCGCCACTTCGTGCACCACGCCCAGCGTCAGCGCGTGGTGACCGTCGAAGCGCTGGCCGGTGAGGGCGATGCGGCGGGCGCGGGTGAGGCCGATGCGCTGCACCACGAACGGCGCGATCTGTGCGGGAATCACGCCGAGGCCGGTTTCCGGCAACGCGAATTTGGCATCGCCGGCGGTGATCGCCACGTCGCTGACGCACGCCAGCCCGAAGCCGCCGCCCATTACCGCGCCTTCCAGCACGGTGATCAGTACCTGAGGCAGACGGTTGGCGATGCTGATCATTTCACCGAAGCGCCGGTTCAGGCGCAGAAACGCCTCCGGGTCCCCTTCGGCGGCCTGCTGCCGCGCGCCGGCCATGTCCTTGATGTCGCCGCCGGCGCAAAAATGCCCGCCGGCGCCGCGCAATACCAGCGCCCGCACCTCGGCGCCGGCGGCGTCGTGCTCAAGCCAATCGAACACGTCTATCAGCTCGTTCACCATGTTCAGGCTCATGGCGTTGCGCGCTTCCGGCCGATTCAGCGTGACGTGCAAAACGCCGCTTTCACGGGAAAGCTTCAGCGCCGTCGTCTCAGGTAAAGTCATGGTTTCTTTTTCCCGGGCAGCATGCCCATGGTCTTGCAGATAATGCCGAGCATCACTTCGTCGGCGCCGCCGCCGATGGAGCCCAGACGGCCGTCGCGGTAGAGCTGGCTGGCCGGGTTGTCCCACATAAAGCCGTTGCCGCCCCAGTACTGCATGCAGCCGTCGGCCACTTCCCGGGACAGGCGGCCGGCCTTGAGCTTGGCCATGGACGCCAGGCGCAGCACGTCGCCGCCGTTGATGTAGGTTTCGCAGGCCTGCCACACCAGCGCGCGCAGCATTTCCACTTCGGTCTGCAGCTCCGCCAGCTTGAAATGCACCGATTGATTATCCAGCAGCGACATGCCGAACACCTGGCGCTCGCGGGCGTATTCGATGGTCTGGGCGATCAGGTTGTCGCAGCCCTTGATGGCGTTGGCGGCGCCCCACAGACGCTCTTCCTGGAACTGCATCATCTGCATCATGAAGCCCATGCCTTCCTGGCCGATCAGGTTGCGCTGCGGCACGCGCACGTCGTCGAAGAACACCTGGGCGGTTTCCGAGCTGCGCATGCCCAGCTTGTTGAGCGGCTTGTCCACGGTGATGCCGCCGGCGTCCTTGGGCACCACGATCAGGGATTTGTTGACGTGGGGCTTATCGTCGGAGGTATTCGCCAGCAGACAGAAAAAGTCGGCGCTGGGCGAGTTGGTGATCCACATCTTGGTGCCGTTGATCACGTAGTCGTCGCCGTCTTTCTTGGCGTTGGTTTTGATGTTGGCCACGTCGGAGCCGGCGTGCGGCTCGGACACCGCGATGGAGGCGACCATGTCACCGGCGATGGCCGGGGCCAGATAGTCCCGTTTAAGTTCGTCGGAGCCGAACCGCGCCAGGGCCGGGGTGGCCATGTCGGTCTGCACGCCGATGGACAGCGGTACGCCGCCGCAGGTGGCGCCGCCGATTTCCTCGGCGACGATCAGGCCGTAGGAATAGTCCAGGCCCATGCCGCCGTACTCTTCCGGCTTGGTGACGCCGAGCAGGCCCAGATCGCCCATTTTCTTGAACACGTCGTGGATCGGAAAGCGTCCCGCCGCTTCCCACTCCGGCACGAACGGGTTCACTTCTTTCTCGATAAAATTACGCACCGTGCGGCGCAGCTCTTCATGTTCCTGAGTAAACAACATGGGGCATGTCCTGTGTTTGTTGGCTCGGTTTTGCGAGCGCTTAAATGTCAGTGGTTGTCGGAAAAGCCGGTGGTTGAGTTGATAGTTGACAGTTGACAGTTGATAGCGAAAGCCGGGGGCGCGGGCACGGCTTTGCCGGTACTTCGCGCTCGCCCGCGAGCTGTCAACTGTCCACTATCAACTCTCAACTGTTTCATAGTCTTGCTACGCCAAAGGTATTGGCGTTCAGCTCTCGTTCTTCCGCTTGCCGGCACATGTCCAACACGTAGGCCAGCACTTTGCGGGTGTCACGGGGGTCGATGATGCCGTCGTCCCAGAGGCGGGCGGTGCCGTAGAGCGCGGTGGATTGCGCGTCCAGTTTCTGGGCGGTGCTTTGTTGCAGCATGTCGAGCACCTTTTCGTCCGGTTCCAGGCCGTTGGCGCGCTGCTTGGCTTCGGCGACGATGCGCAGCACGGTGCCGGCCTGCTGGCCGCCCATCACCGCCACCTTGGCGTTGGGCCAGGCGAAGATGAAGCGCGGGTCCAGGCCGCGGCCGCACATGGCGTAGTTGCCGGCGCCGTAGGAGCCGCCCACCAGAATGGAAATTTTCGGTACCCGGGCGTTGGCCACCGCCTGGATCATTTTCGAGCCGTGCTTGATGACGCCGTTCTGCTCCGGGTCCGTGCCGACCATGAAACCGGTGGTGTTGTGGAGAAACAGTAAAGGCCGGCGGGTCTGGTCGCAGAGCTGGATGAACTGGGCCGCCTTGGCGGCGCCGCGCGGGGTGATCGGGCCGTTGTTGCCGATCACGCCCACCGGCTGGCCTTCGATGTCGATCCAGCCGCACAGGGTGGCGCTGTCCCAGTCGTTCTTGAAGTCCAGGAAGTCGGAGCCGTCGGCGAGGCGGGCGATGATTTCGCGCACGTCATAGGGCTTTTTGCTGTCCGCCGGCACCACGCCGAGCAGTTGCTCCGGTGGGTAGAGCGGTTCCCGCCAGTCGCGGTTTTCCGGCGGCCTGTCGCGCAGGCCCAGCTTGCTCATGATGTCGCGGGCGTGGCGGATGCCGTCGGCGTCGTTCTCGGCCAGGTACTCGGCGGTGCCGGCCACGCCGGTGTGCATCTCCGCGCCGCCCAGCTCTTCGTCGGTGGCGATTTCACCGGTGGCCGCTTTCAGCAACGGCGGGCCGGCCAGGAACATCTTGGCGCGGTTGCGCACCAGCACCACATAGTCGGACAGGCCGGGCTGGTAGGCGCCGCCGGCGGTGGCGTTGCCGTGCACCACGGTGATCTGCGGGATGCCGGCGGCGGACAGGCGCGCCTGGTTGGCGAAGGTGCGGGCGCCCTCCACGAACACGTCGGCGGCGTAATTCAGATTGGCGCCGCCGGATTCCACCAGGCTCACCATGGGCAGCCGGTTTTCCTGGGCGATTTTTTGCAGGCGCAGGGTTTTATGCAGCCCGGACGGCGTCACCGTGCCGCCCTTGATGGCGGAATTCGACGCCGTGACCAGGCAGCGCACGCCGCACACATAGCCGATGCCGGCGATGGTGCCGCCGCCGGCTTCGGTGCCGTCCTTGTCGTCGTGCATCTTGTAGCCGGCCAGGTTCATCAGGCTCAGATAGGGCGAACCCGGGTCGAGCAGCCGCGCCACCCGTTCGTGGGGCAGCAGCTGGCCGCGCTTTTCGAATTTTTCCCGTTTGCTTTCCGCGGTGTCGCGCACCTGCTGTTCGATGGCGCGGAATTCCTCCACCGCCTGCAGTAGGGCGTCGCGGTTCTGCCGGTATTCCTCGCTGTTCGGGTCGAGGGCGGATTCGAGTACAGGCATTAATCCAGATCCTTGAGCACGTTGGGCGTCACGGCGCGGTGGAAGCCGTCGTAAGGTTTGGAGTTTTTGTGGTCGGGCAGCGGGAACATGGCCACGTTGCCCTGGCTGGCGGCGCCGTCGATCCGCCAGGTGTCGCCGCTGATAAAGGCGGCGCCGTCGCTGAGCAGGAAGGTGATCGCCGAGGACACTTCCGCTTCCAGGCCGAGCCGTTTCAGCGGCACCGCGCCGCGCAGGGTCTTGATGGTCCGTTGCATGCCTTCTGGATAGGTATCCATGCCGGAGGAGGCGATCCAGCCCGGCGCCACCGCGTTCACGCGCACGCCGGCGCAGGCCCATTCCAGGGCGGCGGTCTTGGTGAAGTTGTCCATGCCGGCGCGGGCGGCGCCGGAGTGACCCATGCCGGGCATGCCGCCCCACATGTCGGCGACGATGTTGACGATGCTGCCGCCGCTTTTGTTCATGCCCTGCATGAACACTTCCCGGGCCATCAGGAAGCCGCCGGTCAGGTTGGTGCGGATCACGGTTTCCCAGCCTTTCTGGCTGATCAGGGCCACCGGCGAGGGGAACTGGCCGCCGGCGTTGTTGACCAGGCCGTCCACCTGGTGCACTTGCTTGTAGATCGCGGCGACGGTGTCGCGGACTTTGTCCTCGTCGCGAATATCGCAGGTGAACACCAGCGCTTCCCGGCCGGTGTCCTCGCGGATCTCCTCGGCCACCGCCTTGAGCTTGTCTTCCTTGCGGCCGAGTAACACCACCCGGGCGCCCAGCGCCGCCAGCTCGTGGGCGGTGCAGCGGCCGATGCCGGAACCGCCGCCGGTGACGATGAGGGTCTTACCGGCGAACAGGTCGTCGCGGAATACGGAACGGTACGGCATTCAGATAATCCTCACTGTAGGGTTTCCAGGATGTCGGCGCTCACGGGCACCGGAAAGTCCAGAAGTTGTTGGGCGAACGCCTTGCCCTGCGGGTCGATGCGCAGGCTGGCGATGCCGCCGCCGCCCAGGGCGTGGCGCAGCAGGAAGTTGAAGGCGTTGAAGCCCGGCAACTCCCAATGGTTGACGCTGCCGCGCTCCGGGTCGAGCACGTGTTTCATGTAGTCCGCCACGGCGGCGTCGGTGAGCGCGGCGCGCAGGTAGGGCAGGTATTCCGGTTTGCGCGCCATCACGCCGATGTTGGCGTGGTCGCCTTTGTCGCCGGAGCGCGCCCAGGCCAGCTTGACCAGCGGCACGCTGGCCTCGCCGGTGGCGGTGTCGCTGCCGTTGGTCTCGGGCAGACGGGCGGTATCCAGCGGCGTGCCCACCGGTACGCCCACTTCCGTGGGGGTGCCGTCCAGGTCCACGGTGGCGGTGACGTCCACCTTGGGCACCAGGGTGGAGAACAGGCGGATGCGTGGCATCGGCTTGGGCCGGCCGCCGACCAGCCCGGACAGGCCCGGTGCCATGCCGGTGGCGGCCTGGGCGATTTCCCGGGCGAACAGGCCCAGCGCCTTGCGGTCGTCGTGCAGGGCGGCGATTTTTACCACCACCTCGCGGCTGTCTTCGCGGCGCGCCTGGGCGCCGTAGGTGACTTCGCTGCCGAGAATCTCCACGCTGGTGTCGCGCATCGGCGCCATGCCCAGTTGTTGGAGCAGACCCTCGGTCTTTTTCAGGATCGCCGCCGCCACCGCGCGGCCCTTGGCCGGTGCTTCCCGGCCGCCCATCAGGAAGGAGGCGGTGATCTTCTGGCCGTCCGGGTAGGTGGCGGAGACCTTATAGGTGTCGGTGGGCGGCAGGCCCCGGGCGCCGCTGACGCGCACCCGGTGTTCGCCGTCCTGGACCAGGGTGACACCGGTGAAGTCGCAGACCACGTCTGGGAGCATATAGGCGCGCGGGTCGCCGATTTCGTAGAGCACCTGCTCGCCCACCGTGGCCGGGGTCACCAGGCCGCCGGTGCCGGGCGGTTTGGTGATCACAAAAGTGCCGTCCGGGTGGCACTCGGCGATCGGGAAGCCCATGTTGTGGAAGTCCGGCACTTCGCGCCAGTCGGTGAAGTTGCCGCCGGTGCACTGGGCGCCGCACTCGATTACATGGCCGGCCAGGGAGCCCTGGGCGAGCTTGTCGTAATCGTCGTCGGCCCATTTGAATTCGTGCATCAGCGGGCCCAGCACCAGCGCCGAATCGGCGATGCGCCCGGTCAGCACCAGGTCGGCGCCGGCGTCCAGCGCCGCCTGGATCGGCAGGGCGCCCAGGTAGGCGTTCATGGTCACGGTGACCGGCGGCAGGCCGGCGCCGGTATCCAGCTCCTTGCAGTCGCTGAACTGGTCGCGGCGACCGTTGAGGTCGTCGCCTTCCACCAGGGCGATGTTCATTTCCACGCCGGCTTCGGCGAACACCTTCTGCAGGGCCTCGCGGCAGGCGCGCGGGTTCACGCCGCCGGCATTGCTGATCACCTTGATGTTCTTCTCTTTGATTTCGCGGGCCAGCGGCGCCATCACCTGGGTGACGAAGTCATGGGCGTAACCGGCGCTGGGATCCTTCATGCGGGCGCCCGCCATGATCGACAGGGTCACCTCCGCCAGGTAGTCGAACACCAGGTAGTCGATCTCGCCCTGGCGGACCAGTTGGAAGGCGGCGCTGTTGGTGTCGCCCCAGAAGCCGGCGGCGCAGCCGATACGAACGGGATGTGCCATGCCTTCTACCATATGATCATGTCCTGATTGCTGTGCTCCGAATGATTCCGTAAGCTACCAAGCAAGCGCTTGGTTTGTAAAGCGGCAAACGGTGGCGACATTGTGGGAGCTTGCTTGCAAGCGAAAGGCCGGCAAAGCCGGCCGGCAGGATTCCAGAGGCCTTTCTAACGGCAGCACAAACAGCGTCTCTGGTATCCTGCCGGGAGCTTCGCTCCCTTTCGCGGGCGAGGCCCGCTCCCACAAGGCCCGGCTCCCGCAAGGCCGCCAACCCGGTCTTGCAGCTTGCCGCCTGCCGCTATTAAATGCGCCCCGAGGAGGAGCCACCACCATGCCCGACACACACGCCATCCACGGCATCGACAATTCGCCCCGGGGCCGCTTGCTGAGCGCCGCTGCCCATTTGTTCCGGGACAAGGGGTTCGACCGCACCACGGTGCGTGATATCGCCGCGGCGGTGGGCATCCAGAGTGGCTCCATCTTCCACCACTTTAAAAGTAAGGAAGATATCCTGTTCGCGGTGATGGAAGAGGTGATCCGCTTCAACACCGAGCGGCTGCGCCAGGCGGTGGCTGACGGGCAGACGCCCCTGGAGCAGCTGCGCAACCTGGTGCGCGCCGAGCTCACCGCCACCGTGGGCGATACCCGCGAAGCCATGGTGGTGATGGTGGGGGAGTGGCGCTGTCTCAGCGAGCCCAAGCAGAAAGAGGCGCTGGCGCTGCGTGAGATCTACGAGCAGATCTGGCTGGATGTGCTGGGTCGCCTGCACCGGGCCGGCGCTTTCCACGCCGACCCCTTTATCATGCGGCGCCTGCTGACCGGCATGATCGGCTGGACCCCCAACTGGTTCAGCACCAACCGCCGGCTGTCCGTGGAGGACCTGGCGGACCTGATCGTCGACCGGGTGGTGGGCGAAGCATGATCGGCAACGGTATCGCCTGGGGGCACCACACCATCATCGAAGAGGGCGAGCTGCAGCGCGACACCCTGCAGCTGCGCGTGGACCATTACATCGTCGCCGGGCCGGATGGGCGGCCGCTACCGGGGCGTTTCCCGACCCTGGAAGCGGCGAAAGCCTTTGTTGAGCAGCGAGAGGCCAGCGGCTGACGTTTGTGGGAGCGGGCCCTGCCCGCGAAAGGCCGGCAAAGCCGGCCGGCGGGATTCCAGAGACGCTGACAGTGCTGTCGTTAGAGAGGACTCTGGCATCCTGCCGGGAGCTTCGCTCCCTTTCGCGGGCAAGGCCCGCTCCTACAAGGCCGCGCAATTTATGACCGAACAGTGTCCGGTGGGCAAAAAAGCCGTTGACACC
>DGNT01000082.1 GCA_002389055.1 Alcanivorax sp. UBA4485 | reverse complement strand
CTGCGTCCCGGCGTTGGGCGGCGTTGCTGCTGGTGCTGGTGGGGCTGAGCGCGGCCACCCTGGGGCGGGCGGCGACGGTAACCGACCTGCGCGCCAATACCTTACCCGGCGACGGCGTGGAAGTGCGCGTGTCCTTCGAGGGCGCCGCGCCGGAGGTCAAGGGTTACAGTATCGAGCAACCGGCGCGGGTCGCCCTGGATCTGCTCGACACCCGTAATCAGATCGAGGTGAAAGAGCACAATCTGGGGTCCGGCAATGTGCGCAGCCTGATGGTGCTGGGCGCCAAGGAAAGAACCCGTCTGATCTTCAATCTGGACCAGTTGACCGGCTATAAAACGCGGATCGAAGGTCAGGAGCTGGTGATCACCCTGGGCGCGAACAACGCCACCCCGACCATGGACCCGGCCAGCGAGACCGTGCAGCGCAAGGTGGCGCCCAGCAGTGCCGGCGTGCGCGATATCGACTTCCGCCGCGGCGACGACGGCGAAGGCCGTGTGCTGGTGGAGCTGGCGGACGACGCCATGCCGGTGGACGTGCGTGAAGAGGGCGGCCGTATCGTTGCCCGCTTCGTCGACGCCGATGTGGACGACGATTTGCTGCGCCGGCTGGATGTCAGTGACTTCGCCACCCCGGTGCAGTTCGTCGACACCAAGGAAGTGGACGGCAGCACCGTGATCACCATTGAGCCGGAAGGCAGCTGGGATTACCTCGCCTATCAGGCGGACAACCTGTTCAGCATCAACGTTAAACCGCTCACCGTGGCCGAGAAGGATCGCCAGCGCCGTGATGCTTTCAAATACACCGGCGAGAAGCTGTCGCTGAACTTCCAGGACATTGAAGTGCGCTCGGTGCTGCAGTTGATCGCCGATTTCACCGACCTGAACCTGGTGGCGTCCGACACCGTCAGCGGCAAGATCACCCTGCGGCTGCAGAGTGTGCCCTGGGACCAGGCGCTGGACCTGATCCTCAAGACCAAGGGCCTGGACAAGCGCAAGGTGGGCAACGTGTTGCTGGTGGCGCCGGCGGACGAAATCGCCGCCCGCGAAAAGCAGGAGCTGGAGAGCCAGAAGCAACTGGCGTCCCTGGCGCCGCTGCGCACCGAATACATCAGCATCAACTATGCCCGCGCCGAGGAGCTCAAGGCGTTGATCACCTCCCAGGGCGGTGAAGGCTCCGCCCTGGTCAGCGGGCGCGGCTCGGTGACCGTGGACCAGCGCACCAATACCCTGATCGTTCAGGATACCGTGGCCAAGCTGCAGGAAATCCGCGGTCTGATCCAGCAGCTCGACATTCCGGTTCAGCAGGTGCTGATCGAAGCCCGGGTGGTGATCGCCAGCACCGACGTGGCGGACGAATTCGGCGTGCGTTGGGGCGGCCTGGCCTATGACGGCGACAGCCTGGTCAACGAGGGCAAGAGCATCGCGGTCTCCGGCCGCCACACCTCTTTGCGTGAGCTGCATTACGCCAATATCGACCGGGACGACGACGGCTCCCTGGGTGAGTTCGAGGAATTCGACGAAGAGCAGAACAACGATCTGATCGTCGATATGGGCGTGGCCTCCCAGGAAGCCACTCGCTTCGCGATCGGCTTTACGTCGCTGGATTCCGGCCTGATCGAGCTGGAACTGTCCGCCCTGGAAGCGGAAGGCCACGGCGAGCTGGTGGCCACGCCGAAGGTGCTGACCGCCGATCAGCAGCCGGCGGTGATCGCGTCCGGCCAGCAGGTGCCGTTCAACGTGGCCACCGCGTCCGGCGCCACCGCGGTGGAGTTCATCGAGGCGGAGCTGCGGCTGGAAGTGACTCCGCAGGTGACCCCGGAAGGGGATGTGATCATGCAGCTCAAGGTCAACAACGATTCCCTGGGCACCGATACCAGCGCGCCGACCGTCAACACCAACCGGGTGGAGACCACGGTTCTGGTCAATGACGGCGAAACCGTGGTTTTGGGCGGCATTTTCCAACAGGAAAAGATAGAATCCACGGTCAAAACCCCCTTCCTGGGTGATATCCCCTGGTTGGGCGCCCTGTTCCGCAAGAAGGTGAACCGTGATAACAAGCAGGAACTGCTGATCTTTATCACGCCTCGCCTGGTGAAAGACGCAATGGCTAGTCGGTGAACCCAAAGGATTCCACGTCTCTCTATCTGGTCGGGCCCATGGGTGCGGGTAAAAGCACCCTGGGCCGACACCTCGCCCAGGTTCTGGGCCGCCCGTTTTACGATTCCGACCGTGTGATCGAAGAGAAAACCGGTGCCGACATCCCCTGGATCTTCGATATGGAAGGCGAGGAGGGGTTTCGGCGCCGCGAGCGCGATGTGATCGACGAGCTGACCGCCATGGCGGGCATTGTTCTGGCCACCGGCGGCGGCGTGGTCACTCAGGAGGAGAACCGTCGTCACCTTCACGAGCGCGGCTGCGTGGTCTATCTGTGGACGCCGGTAGACGTGCAGCTGGCCCGCACCCGTAACGACCGCAACCGGCCCCTGCTGCAAACCCGCGACCCGGAGGCCCGTCTTCAGGCGCTGTTCCAGGAACGGGATCCGCTTTACCGGGAAGTGGCGCACGGTGTGGTCTCCACCGCATCCGGTAACCTCAAGAAAGTGACCGATCAGGTCCTCGGTTGTCTGGCCGACCACGCCAGCCGATAATGGCCGCACTCCCACTCCGCTTTACGAGGCCGTATGCAGAAGCTTGATGTGTCGCTGGCCGAGCGCAGCTACCCCATTTACATCGACCGCGGCCTGCTCGGGCAGGACCTGATTCGCCGCCACGTGCGTGGCAATCAGGTGATGGTGGTCAGCAACGAGACCATCGCGCCGCTTTATCTGGAGTCGGTCACCAAGGGGCTGGCCGACCTGCAATGCGACACTCTGATCCTCCCGGACGGCGAGCAGCACAAGACGCTGGCCACCCTGGAGCGTATTTTCGACGCCCTGATGGCCCACCGGCATTCCCGCACCACCACGCTGGTGGCGTTGGGCGGTGGCGTGATCGGCGATATGGTGGGCTTCGCCGCCGCCTGCTATCAGCGCGGCGTGGATTTTATCCAGGTGCCCACCACGCTGTTGGCGCAGGTGGATTCCTCGGTGGGCGGCAAGACCGCCGTGAACCATCCACGCGGCAAGAACATGATCGGCGCCTTCCACCAGCCGCGCGCGGTGGTGATCGACACCGCCGTGCTCGACACCCTGCCGGAACGGGAATTCGCCGCCGGCATGGCCGAGGTGATCAAGTACGGCCTGATCCGCGACCCGCGATTTTTTCAATGGTTGCTGGATAACCAGGCCGCACTGGCCGCCCGCGAGAAGGCCCCGGTGGCGGAAGCGATCCTGCGCAGCTGCCGCAACAAGGCCGAAGTGGTGGCCGCCGATGAAACCGAGCAGGGCAACCGCGCTCTGCTTAATCTGGGCCACACCTTCGGCCACGCCATGGAAACCTTTACCGGCTACCGGGACTGGTTGCATGGTGAGGCGGTCGCCGCCGGTATGGTGATGGCGGCGCGCATGTCCCTGGAGCTGGGCTGGCTGAACCAGGCCGACCTGGACCGGGTCAGCGACAGTCTGGCGGCCTGGAAGCTGCCGGTGACCGCGCCGGAAGGGATGGCGCGGGCGGATTTCAGCGAGCTTATGGCGCTGGATAAAAAAGTACAGAATGGCCGTCTGCGGCTGGTGTTGCTGAACCAAATCGGCGACGCCCTGGTCACAGGCGAATACGACACGAACGCATTGACGCGAACGCTCGAGGCCTTTTGTGAGAGATGAGGATTTTTTCTACGAGGGCGCCGAGCGCGGCGACCTTCTTGACGCCCTGAACGGCCACGCCCATGACGGCGCCACCACGGTGCTGGAGGGCGAGGCCGGCAGCGGCGTTTCCACCCTGCTGGGCATGCTGTCCATGTCCCTGGTGGGGGACTACGAACTGATCCGCCTGGACGGCGCCGAGGACCTGGGCGCCAACGCGGTGGTGGACGCCATGCTGGTGCACTTCGATATCGAGCGCGCCGATCTGGCCGACACCCTCAAGCAGACGCTGGCGGACACCAGCCTGGTGATCGTGGTGGATAACGCCCACCTGGCGGCCTCCGAGGCCCTCGCCACCATGGCGTCTCTGAAGACCAAACTGGGGCAGCGCCTCACCTATGTGTTCGGCGGCGAGCCGGGCAGCGCCGAGCATCTGCGTGACGCCGGGCTGAACGTGGAGGACGTGCTGGTGCTGCCGCCGCTGGACGCGGACGACGTGGCCGTGTTCGCCGATCAGGGCTTCACGCTGGCGCTGGACGACCAGGAGGCCCAGGAGCTGAGCGAGGACAGCGACGGTCGTATCGCGGCGCTGCTGCCGATGCTGGAGGCGAAAGCCGGCGGCGGTGGCGGCCTCACCAACAAGCCGGTGCCCTGGCGGCACGGCCTGGCGGTGGGCGCGCTGGTGCTGGTGGTGTTGGTGCTGTGGCTGGCCAGCGGCGGTGACGACGACGCCGATCAGGATCAGGTGGTGAGCCTGGATTTGCCCAAGGAGCCGGCGGCGCAAGCGCAGGCCCCGGCGGAACCGGCCCCGCAAACGACCGAAAGCGAGAGTGAGGCGGAGAGCGGCGAACGGGGCGACCCGGAGAGCACCCGCCGCGCCCTGGCCGAATACCACGATTCCGCCCGCACCTTCGAAGACGCGGAAAACGAGCCGGAGCAGGAAGTAGCCGGGCCGGCACCGGAAGAGGCCCGCACGCCGCCGGCGCCGGAAGCACCGGAGCCCGCCGGTGATCAGGCCGCGACAACTGAGCCCGCGCCGTCCGAGCCGCGTGCCCAGACCGACCCGGAGCCCGCCGAAACGGCGGAGGCAGAAACGCCGCCCACCGTATCCGGCGGCGAGCCGCAACTGTCCGGGCTGGATGCCCGTCTCGGCTATCAGCAGGAGGACTGGCTGGCCACCCGCGACGACGGTGACTGGTTCCTGCAACTGGTGGCCACCGGCCGGGAAGACGGTGCGCGCGGGGTACTTGACCAGATCGACCGTAACGGCGCCTACTACCGAACAGAACGGGGTGACGAGCAGGTCTACCTGGTGCTGGCGGGGCCCTATCCCAGCCGTGATGCGGCTTTGGCGGCCCGCGACGAGCTGCCTGAGGCGCTGCGGCGCGGCGGCCCCTTCCCACGGGATATGGCCTCAATACGCAAGGAATTGCGCTAAGGTTGCCCGCGGCGCTGTCCAACCGGCACTGTGCGGTCTGGACGGTGCCGTCTTCCTGTTTGTGGCTGATCGGCGCAAAGTGTAGAATGCACATCCCTTTTTTGCCGTCGCCGTCGTTTCGACGCCTGTTCCGCCTTCTGTAAGTCTCTGAATTTCAAGAGGAAAGGTTTTGATGCAGCAGAATTCCAAGCTGGTGCGTGGGCTCTATGAGCCCGGAGAATTCCGGGACAACTGTGGTTTCGGCCTGATCTCCCACATGGAGGGCAAGGCCAGCCACGAGCTCCTGCAAACCGCGATCGAAGCACTCACCTGCATGACCCACCGGGGCGGCATTAATGCCGATGGAAAAACCGGTGACGGCTGCGGTCTGTTGCTGAAAAAGCCCGACTCCTTCTTCCGCAAGGTGGCCGGCGAGCAGGGTATCGACCTGCCCGACACCTACGCCGTGGGGATGGTGTTCACCCACCCGGACGCCGAGCGCGCCCGCGCCCAGAAAGCGGTGCTGCAGGAGCAGATGGAAGCCCAGGGTGTCAACGTGCTGGGCTGGCGGGAAGTGCCCACCGATCCGTCCTGCCTGGGCGATCTGGCCAAGCAGTCCCTGCCCGGTTTCCACCAGGTGCTGGTGGCCGCCGAGGGCGATAGCGAGGACCAGCTTAACCGGCGTCTGTTCTTTGCCCGCCGGCACGCGGAAAAACGCATCGAAGCGGACGGCTACTTCTACGTCTGCTCGCTGTCCTCGGCGGTGGTCTCTTATAAAGGCCTGATGATGCCGGTGGACCTGCCGGCGTTCTACCCGGATCTCAGCGATGAGACCATGGAAACCGCCATCGTGGTGTTCCACCAGCGGTTCTCCACCAACACCTCGCCGCAGTGGCCGCTGGCCCAGCCGTTCCGCTACCTGGCGCACAATGGTGAGATCAACACCATCCAGGGCAACCGCAACTGGGCGCTGGCGCGGGAGAACAAGTTCGAGAACGAACTGCTGCCCAACCTCAGCGACCTGAGCCCGCTGGTCAACCGCGAAGGGTCCGACTCCTCGAGCATGGACAACATGCTGGAAGTGCTGGTTTCCGGCGGCATGGACCTGTTCCGCGCGGTGCGCATGATGGTGCCGCCGGCCTGGCAGAACGTGGAAACCATGGACGCGGATCTGCGCGCCTTCTACGAATATAACTCCATGCACATGGAGCC
>DGNT01000161.1 GCA_002389055.1 Alcanivorax sp. UBA4485 | reverse complement strand
CATCGGCTGGTCACTGCCCTGGGCGAAGTAATCCGGGGTGTAATAGTTCCCGGTGCTGTACGCCCGCCCGGCGGTCTTGTGGTAGTAGTTGTAGGTGGTTTCCGCCTGGCAGCCGTCGTCCGGATCGGTGGGTGGATCACCGCCGTCGTCGCCGCCATCGTCACCCCCGCCACTGCCGGAACAGGCCTGAACCGGACCCACGCAGCTGGCGTCGCCGTCCTGCCACTGGCACTGGCCGCCGGTGTCGATTTCGTTCAGCTTGAACGCGGCGGTGCTGTATTCCAGGTAGCAGTTGGCGTAGTTGGTGTAGTCCAGACGGCCGGCACTGATGTGCTGGTCCAGGGTGGCCACCTGGCCCGCGTCGATCACGAAATCGATCTGGTCACTGGCGCTCAGACCACCCTGGTCCTCGGCCACCACGGTGGCGCTGTTGGCGCCGCCGGACAGGCCGCAGGCGCGCGCCGAGTAACGCACGCCGTCCAGTTCGGCGGCGGTGGCCCCGGTGGAGAACGTCACGGTGACGCTGGCCAGGTCCTGGTTCTCGTCCACCACTTCACCGCTGACGGTGGCGCACTGGCCGTCCAGGCTGACGCCGATATCGCTGAGCACCGGCGCGCTCGGCGGCGGCTCCGGGCCCACCCGCACGGTGTTCACGGTGGGCTCGCTTTCGCCGTCGTTGTTATCCACGGCGATCACCGCCACCGAGTAAAGGCCGTCGGCGAGCGTGGCGCTGGAGCCCTGGAAAAAACCGGTGCCATCGACCCCGGTGGTGAGGCTGTCACCGCCGCCGTCGAGACCGTCGATAACGATATCAACGCGGCTCACGGTGCCGTCTTCGTCGTCGGCGTAACCGCTCACCTGAATGCGGTCGCCGTCCGGCGTGGCACTGACCTGGGACAGCGAGGGCGCCAGATTACGGTCAACCCGGGCGTTGTTGTTGCTGAAGAACTCGCCCAGATAACGGGCGTAGTTGATGCTGGCACTGCCGATGTAGCTGCCGGAGGCGCCCTGGCCACCGGACCAGGAATGGTCCAGGCCGTTCAGCCACAGCATCGACACGCGGCCATCCTGCCACAGGTACTCTTCCGCGCTGCCGCCGTCCTGGTTCAGCGTGGTACTGCCGGACAGCTCGCTGACACCGTAGAGCCCGGCCATGCCTTCGGCGTTCTGCCGGTTGTAGCAGGTGTTCACGGTGGTGTCCGCGTCGCCGTGGGCGATGGACGCGACCTGGGTGTCGAAGGCGCTCTGGTAGGCGCCGCCCAGGTTGCGGCAACGGCTTTCCACGTCGGCCTGCTCGCAGGGACCGATGGCGCCGCTGGAACTGGTGCCGACGCTGGGCCCGGCACTCACGCCGACCCCGGCGAACACGTCCGGCGCCAGGCAGGCGGTGGTGTTGGCGAAGCTGGCCCCGGACGACAACCCGGCGATATACACCTGATTGGGGTCGATATCGCGACCGCTGTCCGAGGACAGTTCGTTGGCCAGATCGATCAGATTCTTATAGTCGCCGGCGCTGCGGGATTTGGTGCCCTGCCAGTAGGACCAGCAGCTGAAGCCCGCCTTGTTCATGGCGTCCGGCACCGCCACCACCATGCCGAATTCCTCGGCGGCGGTTTCCAGATTCGCGGTTTTGTAGGCGTTGATGGATTGGGTGCAGCCGTGCAGCACCACCAGCAGGGCTTTGCCGGTGCCCACCGGGGAGTCGCTGTCCGGGGTATAGAGATGGACGTTGTTAAAGCCGCCGAGCGACAGATTATCCTGCCAGGCGCCCGCCTGTGCCGGGCTGGCGCACAGCGCCGCGGTCAGGGCGGTCGATAGCATGGCGCCCGCGAAGGCCGCCAAAGCCTTGATTTTCATCGTTATTCTCCCGTTTGTCATTGTTATGCACCGGACTATTCATCATCCGATGAATAAAAACTCTACATCCGTTGAATATTAAACGTCCAGTGCTGGCGGGAGACAGAATGTATATTTTTTGAACGGATTCACTTTCCAGGTAGCGGCAACGGCGGGAAGTATTGGTGGGATCGGGCAGGGCCCGCTCCCACAAATCCCTCAGCGGGTGAAGGCGGTGATGGCGTCTTCGACGGGCTGGTCGCCGGACAGCAGGTCGAATTCGCGGCCGGCGGCGGCCGGGGTTTCGAGCACCGCCTGCAGCACCGCCGCCACGTCCTCGCGGGGAATCTCACCGAAATCCTCCAAGCGTTCGGCGACGCGCACCTTGCCGGTGCCCGCGTCCTCGGTGAGTTTGCCGGGCCGCACGATGGTGTAGGCCAGCTTGCTGGCGCGCAGATGGTTATCGGCGTTCTGCTTGGCGATAAAGTAGTGGCGCATTTTCTCCGGGCCGCTGTCCGGCTCGTCGGCGCGCATGGAGCTGACGATCACGAACCGGTCCACGCCCATGTTCTCCGCCTGATCGATCAGATTGATGGCGCCGTTCTGGTCCACGTCCACGGTCTTGTCCGGGCCGGTGTGCGGCCCGGAACCGGCGGTGAACACCACCGCGTCGCAGGTGATCAGCGCCGCCCGGCAATCGCCTTCCAGGTCCGCCACCACCACTTCGTCGGCACCCAGCTGGCGCAACTCCCATTCCTGGGCGGGGTCGCGGACCATCGCCCGGCAGATATGGTCACTGTTCGCCAGGCGGCGCACCAGATGGCGGCCAATCTTGCCGTTGGCCCCGGCAATCAGGATTTTCATCAGGGTCTCCTTCACTCCGGTGGGCTTTCACCCTAGGAGGATGGGGACGCCTCGGCAAGCTTCAAGCCAGGGCCCGCAACGGACGCCTTACCAGCGCTGCGGGACGCGCTGGATGCGGCGGGTGTCGTAGCCCCGTTCGGCGGCGATCCCGATCAACCGCTGCAGGGTGTCCTCGGACAGTTCCGGCTGACGGGCCATGATCCACAGATAGTCGCGCTTCTGGCGCCCGATAAGGGTGGTCCGGTAGGCGTCGTCCACGTACAGCACGCGATAGTCGGCGCGGAACGGCCAGATAAAGCGCATGCCCCAGATGGCGTTGCTTTGGTCGCTGACGAAGCCGGTGGGCGTCATGGTCTTGCGCTCACCGTCGAAGCTGTCTTCGTTGAAAGCAAAGGTGACGCCGATCTTGTGCTCGCCCAGCCGCTGATAGCTTTCCACCGCGTTGTGGGCGCCTTTTTCCGGCGGCGTGGGGATGTTGGCGATCACATACCAATCGCCCATAAAACGGTCCAGGTCCAGGTCATCCACGGTCTCCACCGGCGGACGGTCCGGGCTTAATTGACAGGCGGCCACCAGCGCGGCGGCGGCGAGAATCACGATGACGGTACGCATGGCATCTCCTTGGCTGCGCGCTCAGTGTCGGAGAGCCGTGGCGAATGGCGGGTGAAGACGACGGTTCAGTGATCGCCCAGCACTTTGAAACGGCGTTGCAGGCGAAAGCCCTGGTCGTCCACCAGCGTCAGGGTGTGCCAGCCCGGCGAGGCCCGCAGGGCCCACTCATGGAAGTGGTCGGTGCGGCCCAGGTACTGGTCGTCCAGGTGCCAGAACAGGCTGGCGCCGGGCCGTTCGTGCACCACGCGGAACACCGCCCGGCCGCGCTCGCCGCCCAGCTCCCGGGGAATAAACAGGCCGGCGCCGGCGTGGGGGTAGATCACCGCCATGGGCGGCGTGGTATCCAGGGCCCGGGCGCCGGCGGCGCAGTCCGCCCGCCAGGCCGGCAGCGGCCGGTAGTCCGGGTGACGCTGGCGGTAGAACCAGGCCTGGGCGGGCGGCAGCACGAACCAGTCCCGCGAGCGCATGTTGGCCACCGATTCGCAGCCGCTGTGCACGCGCTGGCCGTTGGCGTCCAGGTGCACGCGGCGGTGGTGCGGAGTGACGGTCTGGAAGTGGCTGTGCAGGGGCGCCAGCACCGCCTCCGACCGGCAGCGGCCACCGGCCAGATAGCCGTCATCGACACAGGCGCGCACGGTTTTCAGATCGTTGAGCGGCGGCGCCGGCCAGGGTTCGGTGCCAAGCAGGCTGAACACGTCCAGCATCAAGGGCGCGGCAGTGTCGGCGCCGCCCAGGTGCGGCGCCGGTTCGCCGTTGCCGTTGCCGGCCCACACGCCCACCGTGTAGCGGCCGTTGCTGCCGATCGCCCAGGCGTCGCGCAGTCCGTAGCTGGTGCCGGTCTTCCAGGCGATCGGCTGGCTGGAGCGGTACAGCCGCCATTGCCGGGCGGTGCCGGGGCGTGCCACCTCGCGCAGGGCGTCCAGGGTCAGCCAGGCGGCGCCGGGGCTGATCGGGAACGGCGCCGCCACCGGGTGCACGCCGGACAACAGCGCCGCCGGCGGCGCGGCGCCGTCCCGGGCGGTGGCGATCAGACGCGCGTAAATGCCGGTCAGCTCCATCAGCGTGCCTTCCGCGCCGCCCAGCACCAGGGTCAGCCCGTAACCGTCGGCGGGCCGGAACAGCGTGGTCATGCCCAGCGCCCGCAGCTGGTCGTGGAAACGGCCCACCCCGTAGCGGCGCAGCATGCGCACCGCCGGCACGTTCAGGGAACGGGCCAGGGCCTCGCGGGCCGGCACCGCGCCCCGGTATTCGCGGTCGAAGTTCTCCGGGCTATAGCCGCCGTAATTGGTGGGCAGGTCCGACACCAGCGTGCCCGGCAGCAGCTGCCCGGCGTCCAGCATCGAGCCGTACAGCAGCGGCTTGAGCACACTGCCGGTGGAGCGCGGCCGGCTGGCGATGTCCACGGCGGCGCCGTAGGTGAGCGGGTCGCCGTGATTGACATTGCCCAGGTAGGCGCGCACCGCCATCGCCCGGTGATCGATCACCACCACCGCCAGGTTGTGCACGCCCTGGCGCCCCAGCCGCTGGCCGTGGTGGTCGGCGAGATCACGCACCCGACGCTGCAGGTCCGCGTCCAGGGTGGTGCGCAACAGCGGCGCCCCGCCGCCGGCGGTGAGCGTATCCAGCAACCGGGGCGCCAGCGACGGCAAGGCCTGGACCCGGGGCAGCGGCTCCAGCCGCGCCAGGGCCAGGTCGTCCCGGTCCAGGGCGCCCTGCTCGCGCAGCGTTTCGAGCAGCCGGTCGCGCTTGGCGCGCAGCCGTTCCCGGTCACGGCCCGGGTGGATCAGCGCCGGGCTGTTGGGCAGCACCGCCAGCAACGCCGCTTCCGCCCAGCTGAGCTGTTCCGGCGGCCGCTGAAAGTAACGCCAGGCGGCGGCGCGCAGGCCCACGGTGTTGCCGCCGAAGGGAGCACGGCTGGCGTACTGGCGCAGGATCTCGTGCTTGTCCAGGTGCCATTCCAGTTGCAGCGCCACAACCGCCTCGCGGGCTTTTTCGGGGAAGGTGCGCGGCGGGTCGGCGCGCAACAGGCGGGCCAGTTGCATGGTCAGGGTGGAGCCGCCGCTGACCACCCGGCCGGCGGCCAGATTGTCTCGGGCGGCGCGCAGCACCGCCACGGGATCAACTCCGGGGTGATAGAAGAAGCGACGGTCCTCGAAGGTAAGCAGCGCCCGGCGGTACTTGTCCGGCACCCGCGCCACCGGGGCGAACCGCCACTGCTGGTCGGCGGCAATGCGCGCCGCCAGCGGCCGCCCCTGGCGGTCCAGCATCAGGGTGGCGTAGTCGGTGGCCGTGAGCGCGGCAGGCAGCGGCGCGAACTGCAGAAACGCCAGCCCGGCCAGCAACGCCAGGGCGGCGCCGGCCAGCGGCCATCGCCAGCGGCGGCCTGCGAAGCGACCCTTAATCGCGGATCACCTCCACCCACTGGCCGGTGTTACGGGCGCGGGTATCGCCCTGGTACATGGCCTCCACCTGCCAGCCCGGCAAATAGAACCGACCGGCGAAGGTGGCGTTCAGCCCCAGGGTGTATTCGCGCGCCTCGCCGGCGGCCAGCGAGAAGTAACTGAGCACCCGGTCGTCGCGGATGTCCCGGTAATCCAGCGGCGCCGCCTGTTCATCGCCGGCCAGACGGCTGTCGGTGATCTGCCAGCCGGACGGGATCACCTGGGTCAGGGCCAGGTTGTCCAGGTCACGGCCGCTGCTATTGACGACGCGCACCCGGGCGCGGAAATCGGTGCCCTGGGACAGGCTGGCCGGGTTCAGGGGCCGGCCGTCCAGGGTCAGGAAGCGGGCCTCAATACCGAGCCCTTGGGCGGCGGCCTGTTCCTGACCCGGCGCCGGCGTGCCCCGGGTGGTCACCGAGGCGTACAGGCGGCGTTCGCTGTCGTTGCGTACCGCCAGCTCGACGCCCTCGCCTTCCAGCGACAGGTCGTGGCGGAACACCGGCGCCTGGGATTGGATTTGCTGCCAGTCGCCGTCGCCCTGTCGCCACGCGAACCGGTAGCCCTCACCGGCGTCGCCGGAGCCGGCAAAGCGGGCCATGGCCATCAACGCCCAGGCGGTGCTCTGGGTGGAATACCACTGCTGGGAGGCCAGTTGACCGGCGATCGCCTCGGCCTGGCGCCAGGCGCCGTCGCTGTCGCCGCGGGCGTCGCGCACCAGCAGCTCGATGGCCTGGTCGCGCAGCGCCGAGCCGTAGGTGGGGCCGGGTCGGTGGTACTCCGAGGGTGTATCGGCGCCGGCGATAAGCTCCCCGGCCACGTCGTTAAGGCCCATCCGCTGATAGGCGGCGGCCAGCAGCCAGCGCGCGGCCTGGTAGCCGGGCTGGCGGCTGTCGGCGTCCGCCTGGGCGGACAGCGCCTCACGCAGGCGGTTCTGGGCGCCCACCTCGGGTTCCCCGGCCAGCGCCAGGGTGTAAAGGCGGTAAGCCTGGCCGGCCCACTGCCAGGGCTGGCCGCCCGGGTCGCGTCCCAGGCGGCGCTGATAGTCGGCCCAGTTCTCGAGCATGCCGGCGGGTACCGCGAAGCCCTGGCGGCGCGCTTCCAGCAGGAAGTGGCCGGCGTAGGAGGTGCCCCAGTCGTCGGCCGCGGCGGCCCCGGGCCAATAGGCGAAGGCGCCGTCGCCGAGCTGGAAGCGGCGCAGCCGCTCAATGGCCGCCTCCACATTGCTCTGGATGCGGGCCCGCAGTTCCTCGTCGAGGGCAATCAGCCGCGACAGGTACAGCTGCGGCAGAGCCGCCGACACGGTCTGCTCGACGCAGCCGTGGGGGTAACCGAGCAGGTAGTCCAGGCGTCGCTCCAGGCCCATGGCCGGCAGGCTGCTCACGGTCAGCCGGCTTAGGTTGGTACCGGGCAGACCGTGGGCGCTGTGCCGCTGCGACCAGGTCTCGCCGGCGGCCAACAGGCGCCCGGCGTCACGGACGGTGGGCGGGTTGGCGGCGCGCACCGGCAGGTGCACGGTTTCGCTGGCGCGGTAGCCCTCGCCCTCATGGTCCTCGGCGCGGGCGGACACGGTCACCGTGGCGGTGCCGGTGCCCTCGCCGCTCTTCAGGCCCAGTTCGGCGATTTGTTCGCCGCTGTCCTGGAAGTCCAGCTCGGCACCCTGCTCATCCGGCTGGTCGCTTAACGAGATCGGGCCCTCCACGTCGGCGGTCACCGTCACCGGGCCCAGGCCGTCCTCGGCGGCGAACAGGGTGACCGGCAGGGCCAGGGTTTCGCCCGGCCCCAGCACCCGAGGCAGGGACGACAGCAGGGTCAGCGGCTGGGTGACGGTGACGTCTTTCTCGGCCTCGCCGTAGGCGTGGCCGTCACCGGCCACCACCATCACCCGCACCTGGCCCATGTAGGCGGGCAGGTCGATGTCGTGGTCGGCGGTCTCACCCTTGGCCAACTGGAACGGCCCTAGGAAACGGACCACCGGCGGGAAACGCCGGCGCTGTTGCTCGCTGCCGTCGCGGAGCGCGTCGGAACCGCCCAGCGCCAGCATCTGATCCAGCTCGCCGCCGTAGGCGCCCACCACCTGATCGAACAGGTCCCAGGTCAGCACGCCCAGCGCCTCACGCTGGTAGAACGCCCGGTGCGGGCGCGGCGTATCAAACCCGGTGATACCCAGCAGGCCCTCGTCGACCACCGCCAGGGTGTAGGTCATGGGCCGCCCGCGGCGTTCGGACACCGCCACCGACAGGGTGCTTTCCGGGCGCACTTGGCTCTCGGCACGGATGTCCGGCATCAGGCGGGTGGCCGGGTCGTCCACCAGCAGCGGCGCGATGCCGTAGAGGCGGATCGGCCGGTCGTTGTCGCGCCCGGCGTGGGGCTGCAGCAGCGCCACATGGACATACACATTAGGCGCCATGGCGGCGGTGACCGGCACTTCCAGGGTCAGGGTGTCGCCCTGCTCGCCGGCTTCCAGCCAATAGTGGTCGAGCACCCGGGCGCCGTTCTCCAGGCTCACCAGCAGACGGCCCTGGCCGCTCACCGGCACCTGCACGCGGGCGGTGTCGCCCACCTGATACTGGTCCCGGTCGGTGCTCAGCGACAACCGGGTGGCGGCGTCGCCCTGGGCGCCCCGTTCGCCGCTCCAACCCAGGTAGACGGTGCGGCTGACGCAGTGGCGACCGTCGCTCTGGCAGACCCGCAGCAGATGCCGGCCCCATTCGTAATCGGCACCGGCCAGGGTCCATTGGGCGCGTCCGTCGGCGTCGGTGGTGAGGGTGTCCTGGCGCAGTTTTTCGGTGTGCGGGTCGCTGATGAAGTTGGTCAGGTTGTCGTCGCCCCGGTCCCACCACCAGCGCCAGTCGATGCGGTACAGGCTCAGGGTCAGATCGCGGCCGGCCTCGGGTTTGCCGTCCCGATCCAGCGTCAGAAGGCCGATCTCGTGGTCCCGGTCACGGCCCAGGGCGCCGCCCCAGCCGCCGCCTTCCGGCACGCGCAGGCCCACCCAGTGCTGGTAGGGACGCACCGGCACGCGGCGCACCTGGGTGCTGTAGTCACCGCTGTTTTCGAATACCCGTGTGGTGAGCGTGGCGGCGGCCATGCCCGGCGGGGTCAGCTCCGGCAGATCGAGCGGGAAGCGCGCGTCGCCCTGACCGTCGAGCTTGCCTTCGAAGGCGGTGAACGGCTCGGCGCCGAGGCTGCGGGTGGGGTCGTCGAAGGCGAAACCGTCGTAGCCTTCAAAAGTGGTGGCGGCGTTGCTCAGACTCGCTTTCACGTCCGCTTTCAGGCCGCCGGCGCGGGCGCCGTTGAGCCACTGGCTGTGCAGGGTCACCGGGTTGGCGGTGCCGGCGTCCAGGGCGTCGGGCAGGTCCAGATCGATGCTCAGCCGGTTGGGTTTGATCGCCTCCACGCGCAACCGGGTGTCGAAGTACCGCTCGCCGATCCGCGCCACCGCGCGCCAGTTGCCGGTGGGCGCGTCTTCCGCGGTGCCCAGGGTAAAGGTGTAGAACTGGCCCACCGGCTCGCTGTTGCTGTATTCGGCCACCTTGTTACCGCGCGGGTCGAACCAGTCCAGGGTCAGCGGGTGGTCGTCGGGGATGCGATTGTCCGGGTCGTCGAGAATAAAGGTGAGGTGGATATCGTCGCCCGGGCGCCACACGTCCCGCTCGCCGTAGAAGAAGCCCTTGAGGCCGTCGCGCACCCGCTCGCCGCCGGTGTTGAACTGGTTGGTGGGCAACGCCTGGTTGCGCGCCAGTTTCAGGTAGCCGCGGTCGTCACCGAGGTGGGCGACCAGATAGAACGGCGTGCCGTCCACGCCCAGGGTGACTTCGCCGTCGCTGTTGGTGGTGCCTTCGGCGAGTTGCTGATGCTGGTAGTTGTGCACGCTGACGCGCACGCCGCTGGCCGGTGCGTTGCTGTCCAGGTGGGTGGCCACCACGATCAATCGGTCGTCCTCGCCCTGCTTGGCGATCAGCCCCAGGTTGGAGGCCAGGAAGGCGCGCGAGGATTCGGCCCGCTCGTTGTACTGGTAGTAGGCGTCGGAGCAAGGGTTGTCCCGCTCCTGCCAGCTCAGGTAGCCGGCGTTGTCGTAGTAGCGGCGCAGGCGGTCGCCGCCGTCGTCCTGGCCGGGGCCTTCGAAGTTGTCCGGCAGCTCGGCGGTGCGGCTTGGCCCCTCACCCTGGCATTGGTAGTCGATGGTGTCGGCGTCGATCTTCAGGGTCAGGCGCACCAGACCGTTGGCGTGGCGCGCCATCAGCTCACTGAGATCCAGCCGGTAACGCTGCCAGTCGCCGTCGCCGTCCGGCGGCAGGCTCAGCGTCTTTTGCCACAGGTAGCGGCCGTGGCGGGTGTCCGCGTAATCGGCGTTGAGGTCGTTGTTCTGCAAGTAGCCGGCGATGTTATCGGCGAACACTTCGAACGCCTGTACCTTCACCGCGCGGGTACCCACCGCCTCGAACGGCACGCTGAGCGTTTCGCCGGCGGGCAGAATCACGCCGTCGCCGACGAAGCGCACGCCGGGCTTGGCCACCCGCAACACCAGGTCCTGGGTGAACTCGCTGTCCAGGCGGGCCCGCGATGCGCTGCGCAGGCCGGCGCCGACGGTCAGGGTAACGGCGCCATCGTCCCCGGCCTCGCCACCCGGGTAGACCAGCAGCCGGCTGCCGTCGATGCGCACCCGGGCGTCCTTGCCGTTGACCCGCACCAGGCCGGCGGTGTCCTGGCTGCCCATCAGCGGCTGTGAAAACTGCACCCGGATATGTGGCTGCGGATAGCTCTGGGTGCGCGCGGCGATCACCTGGAAGGCGCCTTCGGCGGGCACCGGGTATTGCCGCTCGCCGCTTTCCTCCACCGCCAGGGGCTCGCCGTTCCAGCGCAGCACCACCGGCGCCGGCTCGCCATCACGGCGGATATCGCCGATCTGGAAGCCGTGGCTGAGCCCGGCGGCGCCGTGGTGCCATTCGATTTCCAGCCGGCGGTCGGCCTGGGTGGCGGTGAGCGTGGACTGGACGTCCAGCGGGTCCGCCTGATCGACGGTGGTCAACTCGCCGTCCAGCCGCATGCGGGCCGGGGCCTGGTCCACCGGCGTCAGGGCGTCGACCCGCAGGCTCAGTTGCTGGCGCCGCACGGTCAGCGGCAACGTCAGGGGCGGCAGGCCGTCGTCGACCCCGGACAGGCTCTGGGGGAACAGGGTCAGAGTCAGTGCCCGGCCCCGCTCCAGCGGCCGGTCGGGGCGGATTTCCAGGCGGTCACGGGCGGTGAACACGGCGTTGAAACCCACTTCCGGCGTCAGGCGGGCCACGCCTTCAGCGGCCTTTTCCAGCGCCTCTTCGGCGACCACCGGGTGGGTGAAACGCACCACCAGCGGCGCCCGGGCGCTCACCTCACCGATGGGCCAGCTGTCCAGATGGCTGCGCCAGCGGCTGTCCATCGGCGCGGCGCCTTCGCTCTGCTTGGCCGTCGACGAGGTTGGCGGGGAAGTGTCCCCGCTGGAGGACGCCGGGCCGGGTTCCTCGGCGTTGTCGCAGGCCAGCAGGGAGAGGGCCAGAAACAGCACGCCTAAGTGTTGTAATCGCATTCCTTTGACCGCCTTGGGCTTATACACGGGGAGAGTGTTTCTGAAAAAGGTAGCACAGTTGCCAAACGCCGCCCTCCTCGGACAAGGTAAAATCGTACCGAAATGCAGCGGGCCCTGACGCAGACCACGCCATGACACAGATCGCGCCATGAAGAAAACCGTACTGGCGGTTGCTCTGATCGCCCTGGCGGCCGCCGCCGGTCTGGCGCTGTGGCCCGAGGACCCGGTGACGGCGCGCTGGCAGGATTACCTGACCCGCCTGGAGCGTCTTACCCGGCAGCCGGTGCCGCCGCCGTCCGCCCTGGATCTGCGACCTTACCCCGGCAACGCGGTGCTGCGCCGCCCGCTGCCGGACCTGCGCACCGGCCTGCTCAACTATCTGGCGCTGCGCCATTGCGACCTGATGTCGCTGGTCAGCGAACGCAACAGCGCCCTGGGCAAGTTGCGCGCCGCCTCCTTGCGGCTGGATTACGAGCTGACCTTTATTCAGCGCGGCGAACGCTGTCTGGCACAGGATAAGCTGGAAGACCCGGCGCTGATCGCCCTGCTGGAACGCACCCTGGCGGTGAAACGAGACAGCCTCGGCGATCTGTTCTGGAACGCCACCTGGGCCGGCGACGAGCTGCGTGGCTTCCTCAACCAGTCTCCGGGTCCGGCCGGCGACCCCGGCCCCGGCCTGGAGGCGCTGGGCGGCCTGGCCAGCGCCGGGCGGGCTCTACGCGCCACACCGACACCGGACGCCCTGCCGAAGCTGGAGCGGCATCTGGCCGCGCTGGCCGGTGGCGCCGCCGGCGGCGCGCTGCTGCGTGAGGTCGCCGCCGCCCGGGTGGCCCTGGAACAGGCCCTGAGCATGCTTCAGGCGCTGGACGAGGACGGTCTCTGCCCCCGCGGCCGGGCCAGCCAACGGGCCCGCTACCTGCGCAACCTTTTGGATAGCGTCTATGGGGAGGACGTACAACCGTACCTGGCGGACCTGGACCGCCACCGGCGCCGGCTGGACGACCGCCTGCGGGCGTTGCGGGCGGTCAGCAGCGGCGCCAACCCGGCGCTGGATCAGTGGCTGGCCCACTATTTCGGGTCCCGGGGCCAGGCGGCGCGCCTGGATCAGGCCCTGCGCGCCCACACCGAACGCTGGCAAACGGTGCTCGGCGCCTGCGGGCTGATGCCGGGAGCGCCTGAGCGGTGACGGTGAATTATTGGCCAACGAAGCGTTTGTGAACGGCTGTACAGCTAATGTTTTTGAAATCGGTCACAGACATACTCCCATTCGTCGACGAGGTCCCATCCGTCGACTAGCGGAGTACTGCTCCGTGATAGCTCTCCCGAGCCAAACGATTCATCGGCGTCCTCTGGACGCCGTTTTTTTTGGCCGGTCAATGCAGCATAAAGGTCTGGTACTCCAGACGCCCCATGCTCCGCTGCACCAACCAGAGCCCGACCACCACCGATACCGCCAGCGCCAACAGGAACCCATAGCCGAAGAACTGTGGGCCTAACTGAAGGCTGACCAGAGTCAGCATCACGTTAAGCACCAGGAACAACGCGGTGAGAAAAACCAGGATGCGGCGCTGATCCAGATAACAGAACACGTTAATCACCGCCAGGAAGACCACCTGCAGGCCTGCCGCCACCAGTTGCACCTTGAGCAACGGCAAGTACAGATTGGAGATGCCCAGGGTAGCGAAAATGTCCGGCGCCACCACCATGATCAACAAGGCACCGATGGCCTGGATCTTCACGATCTGAAACACACCCAGGCGAATGGTGGAGACCATTTGGTTGCGCATATCTTCAATATACGACAAGGATCCGCCTTCCCGAACCGCGTCGTAGAAATTGCTGTAGTACTCCACGAAGTCGGTTTCCATACGCACCAGAAACACCGCCATGCCGGGGATCAGTGACAAATAGGACAAGAACACTGGAATGTCGTAAATCAAGGAGGCGCGCAGAGGCCCTATCACCGCGCTACCGGTGCCACTATCCATCCAGAAAATAATCTTGTCCGCCCATACCCCGGCGTTAAACAAAAGCCCCACCAACATCAGGCTGGGATAGAGCCAGCGGCGCTCGAACAGATTGAACGCCACCGATCGGCGCGCCGGGTAGGCGCGCACAATCAAAACCAGCATTCCGCCCAGCAGAGACACCTGACCGATCAGAAAGCCGATCAACAGCCCTTCCAGGTTCATGAAACGCAGTAGAAAAGACACCCCCACCGTTAACGTGTAACCGAGGGCGTACAGCAACACGATGGCCTGATACTGCTTCATACCGGACAGAAAGATGGTGGCGATCCAGATATTACTCACCACCACGAAGCTGGCCACTAATACGACGCGAAACAGCACGCTTTGGTCCGGGAACAGAAACAACGCCACCGGTAACGCGAACAGCCCGCTAACCACCGTGACCAATAACGTGACGCCGCCGAAATTGGGCAGAATCACGTCCTCCCGTTCCTCGAAGATACGATCGGCGCAGAAGCGAGTGAAGGCCAGTTGCAAGGTGCCGGTCAGGATCAGGCTGAAGGCGATAATATAAGTCACCGTGACCTGGAACTGCGTGACCGCCTCCGCGGGCGAAACCACCGACAGACTGACCAAACCGATGATCAAAATGCCAATAATCGACAGCACCCAGGGGCCGGAACCGATTACGCCGGCGTAGGCATAGGCACGCATCATGCCCAGCAAGGTGTCCTGTCGTAATAGTTTGCGCAGCTCGAAACCGATACCCGCCATCAGCGTGCCTCCTGGTCCAGGGTAGGGACGGTGCTCTCGTTATCCGCCACCTCGGCCTGTCGTAGAAGCCCCTGGTACAGGGACCGGTAGGCAGAGAACATCATTTCCTGGGTATAGTACTTTTCCACTCTGCGAATGCCCGCCTGCTGAGCCTGGTACCAGCGCTGATCATCGCGTAACAGGTCGGCCACGGCGTGCCCCAGTGCTTCCGGGTTGGCGATACCCACCACGTCACCGGCCGACCCTAGCGCACGATCTTCTTCGCCAAAGCCTTCGATCAATTGCCGGCAAGACCCCACATCCGTGGACACCGCCGGCACCCCGGCGGCGAAGCCTTCCAAAAGCACCAGAGGCAACGCCTCGCTGATCGAACTGAGTACCACCACACCCACTTTCGGTAACAGCTCGCTGATCTTCTGAAAACCGAGGAAACGCACGTTATCGTCAAGCTGCAAACTGCTGACCAGGGCGTGGCATTCCGCCGCGTACTCTTCGTCCTCGTCCTCCGGTCCGGCGATCCAGCCTTGCGCTTCCGGCATCACGTTGACCACGGTGCGCATCGATCTCAGGAAGGTCTTCACATCCTTAATCGGGACGACGCGGCCGATCAAACAGGCCACCGGAGGGATCGTCTCACCGCGTTGGGCGCGCACCGCTTGCATCGCCGGCAGATTGATGCCGTTGGGGATGTTTTGCGTGCGCGGTGGCGGCGCACCGTCGGCAACCTGGCGAAGACGGTTATTCTCGTAGAGAGCTACGATCTGATCCGACGCCTGGTAGCATTCGCGGCCCAACTCTTGGAAAAAATTGATCCACTTTTCGCGAAAATAGGCCATTTCCACGTTGTTGCGTTCCACCAGGCCCCGGTTATCGCTAATCCACTCACTTTGGAATAGATCTATCTTTCGCTCCTTGGTGTAAATACCGTGCTCCGAAAGCAGCAGAGGGCGGCCGGTCTTGCGGCGCAGCAGAGCGCCAAGAAATCCGGCATAGCCGGTGGAAATAGTGTGGTACATCTTGGCGGGAATAAGGTTGTCGGCGATGCGATTCAGAATCCAGATCGGCGCGTGCATAATTCGCACCGTCCAGAAATAATCCACGAAAGACGGGTCACGGCTGTAGCGTCGATAGCTCTCCGAAATCAGATCCCAGCTTGACCGGCTGTGCAGAAAAGCCTCTTCGGATAAGGCGCCGCCATCCCCCAGTTCACCGATCAGCTTAGTGAACAGACGGTTACGCTCCTCGCTGACGCGGCCGCTGCGGACCATGCGGTGGAAACGATCGACGTCCTCGAACATGCTCCGGTCCCCTTGCGCGGCTTTCTTTTCCGCCTTGGTGCCCTGATCATGCAGATAGTGAACCTCCAGATGCACCACGTTATCCGGCAGGTCGTACTTCATCTCACCATAGTCCTCCGGCCGGCTGCCGACGAAACAGCAGGCGAAGGTGTACTCTGGAAACCCCCGTATAATCTGATTCACCCAACTGGAAACACCGCCGCTGACGTAGGGAAAGGTTCCCTCCAGAAGCAGACAAATATCGGCGCTGTTGGCGCGCGGCAAGCTCATGCGTCTCTCCAGTATTGGACTGATTCCTTCAGCGATGAGAACTGTGTGTCATCCGATATCGACGTCATCAACTCTCGAACACGGCCCAACTGACCGCGAAGCAGGGCCAGTTCAGCAAGCCAGGGGTTAACCCTCGAGGGTGGCAGCCCGAGCTGACGGCAATGCAGAAAACTCTCTTCAGCGTGCTCTAGCTCTTCATCGGTCAGTAGAATACGTCCGCGGAGCAACCACATACCGGCATCATCAGGCCGCTCGGAAAGAGCGCGGTCCACATAGAACGACGCCCGCTCCAGCGCCAGCCTGCGAATGTCACCCTGCACCAGATCTTGAAAATTCAGTTCCCAGTAGAGCTCCGCGAGACGCCGATAGAGACGATAGCGGCGCGCCTGCGTAGCGCTTTCTAACAAAATAATGGCCCTGTCGATCTGCTGGGTGATTGCTTTTTCTTTTTGATCGAGAATCCCATAGGCGAGCAATCGCACGTCATCGGATGCATCGCCAAGGGTTTCACGCAATACCCGCCCCGTGGAACGGGTGGGCATACCACGCACCGTCAACATACTTTGCAGCCGGAGCTCCACGGGCGTGTCGGTGGACTTCAAAAGGCCCTTCAGGTCCTCTTGGCGAAAGCCGGCCAACGCTGGTGCGGGCACCGGCGTGAAGACCGGTGCGTCCACACCCACGAAGGGTTCGTCGCGGAACACCGCGGGCAGAAGGTAGCCAACCAACACACCTCCCAATATGCCCACCAAACCGAATACCGGCACAAAGAAAGCCAGTGAAAACGTCAACGCCCATGAGCCTACGGCGGGCTTTCGAAACCCCGAAGGCAACAATGCCCACACCGCCGACGCCAACAGCAGCGACGCCACCAGATGAGTACCCAGATAGGTGATGAATAGGCTAAGCTCGCTGGACGCGGACAACAGCGATACCAGCGATGCCAGCTCCAAGACCAGGGCATATAGCAACCAGCGGACTTCAACCATTACCGGCCTCTACCAGCATTTCTTCGATCTGTGCTTTGACCGGGCGTTTATCGAGTGAATGGTGGACATAGCTGACTCCGGCCTGCGCCAGGCTGGCGAACGCATAATCCTCGGCCAGCCACTCTTCCACACGACGCAAGAAACTCTCGAAACTGGACGGCCCCGTCATCGGCATCAACAACATCAACTGGTGGCTTTCTTGATCGACCCACCAGTAACCATCCAGGTTACGACGCCCCCGATACAGGCCTTCGACGATCTGACGGGATTGGGCGCTATCGTCCGGGGTGAATAGAATCAGCGTGGTATCGATTTTTTTCGCAGCGGACAAATTAGCCAACGCGACCAGCTCACGGCCAAACACCGCGGGCATACCGGGCCACACGTCGATCAGGTGGTCAACCTCCGGGCCGTGCTGCACCACGTCGGCGTAGAAATTAAGCAATAGTCCGAAAAGTTGCAGGGTCTCCTGGTGAATGGAAAGGAACGGCATCCGCTCCACCACCACCATGCCGATCAGCTGTCCACCACTGTTCATCACCGGGGCCGCGACCCAGTAAATGCCGCCATACCCTTCACCGGCCATCTGTACGTGGGCCATTTGCCGGCTTTCAAACGCATGCTTGAGCAAACGGTCGTCAAGATCCAAAGGTGCGTTCTGCCCCAACAACGCCACCGGCTCTGGATTGATGCCGCCGCCGGCTACCGAGTACAAGCCGCCGCGTTGCAACTGACAATAATCCGCCAGCAAATTCAGCAGCTCATCGCCCGCGGGCAGCACTTCCAAGTGGCTCTCGTCCATCATCACGTCGCGCAGGCTGAGCAAGGCATCGCGTACCGTATAGGGGCGAACCAGCAGGTTCTCTTCCAGTCGATCATGGGATAACCGCAGCAGTACATGGCGCTGGGTAAGGTTCTGCAGCCGATCCAGGGTATAACCGGCGCGGCTTTCCGCACGGTCCAGCCGTACCCGCCACATATCGGCGAATTCACCGGTGATCAGGACAATAATATAGCCGCCCAGGAAGGTGAGCTCGGGGAAGGCCAGCCCCGGATAAAGGCCCAACGCCTTGCAGGCAAACCAGGCGAGCAACAAGGTCAGCATGCCCAAGGAGCCCAGCAAGGAGCCGTACCGCAACGCCACCAAAAGCACCACCACGATGCTCCAGCGGATACCACCCTGAAAAATAAGCGGATCGTCCGGGCGTACTAAAAAACCGACCAGCACCGCCATTACCACCAACAAGGGCGCTTCCAACCAGGCCATGGCCCCCAGCTTGGGGGGCGCGAGAAACCGCGCCAGGCGATTGTCGCCGAGGTTGCTGAGCATCAGTCGATCACCGGCGCGATCAGATCGTCAACAACACGCTGCCCGGTCTCGCCCAGTGACTGACGGGCCCAACCGGCACGCGAACCGGTGCCGCTGTAAAGCAGCTCACCGGCGGGGTCACGGATCTCAATCATCACGCCCACGGCGGGCTCGCCGTCGACGCCGGTTTTATAACGCCACTCATGGACCACGCCGGACACCACATAGCGCCCGTTCTGCTCGGCCACCCAGGCGCGCATGGCCTGCCGGCTTTCCTCCGAGCCCGCCTCGAACAACACGCCTTCGCCGTTTTCCTGCTCGAAGGCCACCACCGGACGAGCTCCGTGTTGGGCGAGCACCGCTTCGACGATAGCCTGGGCGCGTAGGCCGGCCTGGGGCGTGGTGGTTCGATTGGTCAACGGCAGCACCAGCCAGCGCGCCTGCCGCTCGAACGACACATCCTGGGTACTGCGCATATGCGTCGAGCACCCGGTCAGCGCCAGTACGGCGGTGCAGAGTACGATTAATGACAATTTCATGCGTTTCTCCTGATAAACCCCTGTTAATAGTAGAACCGGTAATCGAACCCGGCGCGATAGCTGTCTTCATCGGCCCCGCCGGTATTCAGCCCGCGCTCCAGATAGAAGCGCCAGGCGTCGCGCCCCAGCAACGGGCCTTCGGCGCCCACCCGGGCATTAAAACCAGTGCCGGAAATACTGTTGTCGGTGACGCCCAGTTCACCCCAGGCTTGAATGCGGTGTGGGCGCAAATGAACATCCGGCGACCCTAGCAGCAGCGCCAGCTCCGTCTCGCGATAGCTTTGCGGCACCGCAGGCAGCGCCTCCGCGCCAGGCTGCATCACACCGATTTCGCCACTTAACGCCCTCTGGCCACTGAATGACGCCCGGGTATGGCGCACGCGCAGGCCGGGCGAAAAGCGCGACAACCAAGGGCGCCAGGTACTCTGCGCACTGACTCGTGTGCCTTGGCCTAGATCGCGATCTTCCAGGTCCTGATAGTCATACTGCGCGACCGAGACACCATTCTGCCAGTTGGACACCGGCGACCAGCTCAGCGAGAGCGCCGCGCCCGTCCGGTCCCCGGCCAACAACAATTCCGAGGTCTCATCGGCGGGCGCCTGCCATTCATAGGAACCTTCCCAGCGCCACGCGCGGCCGAGCTCGCCGGCAAAGGCCAGGGTTAAATCGGGACCCTGGTAATCGAAAATATCGCGATGCCCGGCGCTCAGGCTGGTATCCAAACGCCGCCCTTCGCGCCGCGCCGTGACACTGAATCGCTGCTCGCGCTCATTGACCGCCAGAATCGCGTCATCGTTGCTGCTGAACCGGTGTTGTTGCGCCGTGAAGCGAAGTCCCCAGCGGTCGCCCAGAGGCTGAGTCTGAGACACTTCGACGCTGTTCATATCCAAGGCGCCCTGGCGACGGTGTTCCAGGTTAACGGCGACATTCTCTTCGGCGGGCAACAGCAGGCTTTCCTGCTGCGGGTGCTGGTCCGCCACTTGCGGTGCGTACCGCTGTTGCTCCGCCAACTGCGCGGCGGCGAGACGCTTGCGGCCCAGGGTGTTGTCGGCCTCCAGGCGCTCACCCGCCGTCAGTTGTTCGCCGTGCTGGTCCCGCAGTTCGCGAATCGCCAGACGGTCGTCTTCCAGAGTCGCCAAAGCCAGCGCCGAGCCGGGCGGCAGGCCCTCCGGGCGCCACTGCTGCTGGCGCAGGTACCACAGCCGGGCCAACTCCCGCGCGTTCACCCCGAGCGACCACTGCGCCAGCCATTCGGCACGTTGGGCGCGTTCGGACGGCTTGGTGGCGGCCCATTGGCGCTGCTGGAAGCGCAGCTGGGTGTCACCGTTTTCAAACCGTGCCACCAAGGCACTGCGCATCTCGTTGTAGAGCGGGCGATCCAGCACGTTGATGGTGTCCGCCGGTGGTGGGTCGCGCCACAATTGACGCAACATCGGCCAGGCCTGATCTTCCTGGCCGGCGGCCAGTAACGCCTGGGCGTAAGCCCAGCGGCGGCGCCAATTGTCCGGGTCGCCTTTCAGCAACGCCATTTCATATCGCAAGGCTTGCTCCGGCTGATCAAGCGCCATGAACGCAGCCGCCAACACCTCAAGATAGCGTGGGTCGTAAGCGATCTGGTCGTGCCAACGCACCAGGCTGCCGGTGAGCGTGCTGTCATCGCCCAGACCGATCAGCAACCACAGCCAGGACATCCGCACTTCAACGTCGTCCGGCGCCAGCGCCAGGGCCTGCCGCAACACCGACCGGGCCCGCTCCGGCTGGCCGGTCCACTGCAGGTAGTCGGCGTAAACCAGCAGGAAACCCCGATCCTGATAGAAGGCGCGGCGCTCCTGTTCGGACAAACCCTCGAAGAACAGTGCCATGGCACGCTTGTCGCCATCTTCGCGCAACGCATAAAGATAGCTGACCGCCAGGCGTGGATCGTCGCTTTGCTCCCACAGGTGGCGCAAAATCGAAGCCACCCGCTCGGGCGCCTGATAGCGCGCCAGGGTTAAGTAGCGGTAGCCGTCCCCGACGCTGGCATGCCCCTTGGCGAAAAGCCGCTGGTAATCGTTCAGTGCGGCGGGCCAGTCGCCGAGCTCCGTGGCCATCACCGCCAGGCGTCGGGTCAGGTTGGGGTCATAAGAGAGCCCGTCCGCGTCCCGTCGCAACGCCCGGTAAGCGCGTTCACGTTCGCCACGCAGCCACAGCAGATCCGCCGCGTGCCAGGCCATTCGCGGGCGCGGGCCGTAACGGTCCATGAACGCACGGTAATAACGGATCGCTTCAGCATCGTGGCCGCTCTGCTCGGCGAGGCGCTGCAGCACTTCAAACACCGTGGGGCTGGGGTGCCGCTCACTCCAGTCATCCAGGAACGCTATGCCCTCTTCAGGCCGCCCCAGGCGTTCGTACTCAGCGGCCACCAAGGCGACCAGTGTTTCGTTTCGAGGGTCGTTGCGCAGCAATCGGCGGCGGGCGCGCAGCGCCAACTCGTTGTTGAACGTCGCCGGAGCCAGTTCCAGTACCCGCTGCCACGCCAAATCGCTGTTATCAGATTCCGCCAGTTTCAACCAGGCCGCCAGAGACAGCTCCACATCGCCTTGCCACCCAGCGACCTGCGCCAACCTCTGCAACCACATCGGATCGGCGGGACGCCAATAGAGTGCGTTCTCCACCACTTCCCGGGCACGTGGCAGATTGCCGTTACCGACGAAGACCTGATAACCGTCATCGTAGTAACGGTGCTCGTACGGTACTGGCGCCTGAGCCACGGCGCTGATTGAAACGCCCACCGCCAGCGGTGCCAGCCACAACCACTTCCGTTTCACTGGCGCACCTCGTCTTTCCGGAGGCGCAACAACAGCACCGCATAGTGTTGTGCCCGCACACCATCTCCAGCGGCACGCGCCAGGCTCATAAGGCGATAAAGTACCTCCGAGTCGTTCAAAAACGCACCTTCCCAACGAGCGGCCACACCCAAAGCCTGGCCGGATAATCCGCCCGCCTGAAGGGTACTTACCGCTTTCAAAAAGTCAGCGCGCCCGGCTCCGTCTTGCTGCGCTCGCATCGCCAGGATGTATTCCTCGGAGGCTCGAGCGTACCGGCCCCGGGCCAACAGCGCGTCGCCGGCCTTGCGATGCCATTGCCATGCCGGCGGTGCCTGAACCGCGAGCAAATGATAGGCACTCACCGCCAGGTCCAGATTGCCCATAATCAGAGCCATCTCGGCGTACCGCTGCAACTGTGCCGTCTCCAGCCGTTCCGGCCGCACCTTCGCAAACGCCACTCTGGCGCGGGCACTCAACGCGCTACCACCGCGCTCAGCCGGTGCCATAGCCATCAACGCCACGAACGGCAAACGCGCTTGCAGCCATTGCACCTCATCCAGCAGCGATGGCCGGGCCGTCTTCGCGGCAACATAATTCAATTGCTTGTCGGCTTCCGCAAAGCGCCCCAACTCAATCAAGTCGCGAGCCAGAACCAGGCGCAGCTCATGATCATCAGGTTTCGCTTTCAGCCAGGCCGTGGAATAGGACAAAGTGACCGCGTCCAGGTCCGCATTCCGCAGGGTGTCGGAGAGATCGCGGGGGAACACCAGCCAGCACACCACCGCCACCAGAACGACAAGCGCGGCCAGTTCGGTCAGCCCGATGACCCGGCGGCGTTCACTGTCGACACTGTAGCCGTAGCTCGTTGAGCTCACGCTGGTCGCTCCTGTATTGGTAAAGACGTCCATCGCGCCGCGCCGGTTCGATCACCTGCTCGCCCTGGCGCAACACACAGTCCGCAGGTTGCATCAGGGTAAACGACAGCGGCAAATAGCCGCGCAGGGAAAAGCGCAGGGTGCTTCCGTTTCGCTCAAACGCCGTGAGCCGGGCATTGGCCGACCAAAGCCCGGTGTCTTTACCAGCATCGCCGCTACGCCAATGGGCCGTTTCGCCGCTCATGTGCACATAAGGCCCGGGGCCGCCTTCTTGGTAGCCCGCAATACCCGCGCTGCGCGCCAGATCGGGCAGCGCCACACCGGCTGGCACACGCAAGGTGCGCAGCTCACCCCCGCCCCGTATCAGCCAGCCATCGCCGTCACGGGCCACCACCATCCGGTTGAAATCCAATACCTTGCGGACATACTCCGAGGCAAACACGGCATGCACCGGCTGAGAGAGCACCCAATCAAAGACCCGGCGCAACGAGGTCAAGGAGGCGTTCTTGCTGGCGATATAGGTGTGGTAGTACACATTGATCGGCTTAAAGCGAATCGGCTCACCGGTAAGCTGGAACGTTTCGATCACTCTTTGGAAACCATAAAAGGGGCCGCGCCAATTGCCGGTGTACACGTTCTCGTTCTGATTCGGTGCGTAAACCTGGTATTCATCGCCCTTGGGCAGGCCGATGCCCTTGATCAAGGTCCAGCTCGGCGCGCTCTCTGTAATCAAGGTATCGCTGCCATTCATGTTCAGCAGGCCGTTTTTTCGGGCGATTTCCAGGGCCTCTTCGGTGGGCTTGGTATCACCGCTCCACAGCACCATCTCCACGTCCTTGCCGGGCGGCAAAAGCCGCTCTTCCATGTAGTCGGCGGACCCGACCAGTTCGCGCTGAATATCCAGTTTATAACCGGGGATGTTCAGTCGCAGGGGGCCCTCACTGCCGAGTATCGCGTCCGGTTTCTGGCTGGCCTCATACCAGTAAAACGGATGCGAATAAGTGTGCGTGGCCGCCTCCACGTGCGGCAACTCGAACATGCGTTGGGCGATATCTTCCAGCTCGTCGGCACGTTTCGGGTAGAGCCCGGTCTTCGCCACCTCGCCTTCGACCACCGAAAGGGTGGTGGGTACCCGGTAGCGCTTGAGTATCTCCTGCAGCAGCACCTCGCCGGCAGCCTGGCCGCGATAGCCTTCCACTTCCGCGAGATTGGGAAAACCGTCGCCGTCCATATGCGCAAAGAACAACCGCCGCCCATTTTCCGTGGTCACATCGGGCACCGGCATCGCCGGCAGCTTGAGCGCCTCGCGCAGAAAGGTCAGCGGCTGGAGCATCCAGCGGTCGGTGGTTTCCTCACTGGTAATGGTCGGCAACGTGGAGCGCACCACGAACGGATCCAGGGCATAGCCCCCCCAATCGGTGACCGCCACCGGCGTATACTCGTGGTCGCCGGCGGCAAGCCGCAACCAGGATTCACCAACGTCGAGGGTCAGCGGCGCGGCGATTTCCAGTAACGCCGGCAACGGCGCTTCGAACCCCATCGCCGGGTGTTGTTCCACCACCCGGGGGAGAGTCCGGGGCGTCGGTTGCGCTTGCAAACCAAACGGCTTGCTGATCGGATCCTGGGGGTCAAAGGGCATCTGTCCGAGGATCACCACCGGCACGCCATTGGCCACTTGAGCGGCCAGCCATTTTCGAAACCGGCCGTTCACCCGATCAGGCTCATTGATCCAGGTGACGATGCCGGCATACCGGCCAGTCAGCGTACCTTCGGGCATCGGATCGCCGACATCCCGCATATCCGGGACCAGCCCCAGGAATTGCATAGGCATCAGGGCAAAGCGCACCAGCTCACTCTGCTCCCAGCGGCTGCCTTTCGGTTCGCCATGAACCGCCAGAACCCGGCGTGGCATCACCTCGATTTGCCCCACCCCGAGCATGTCCAGAGCCGGGTTGCTGACCCAGGGAATCACGCCCCGGGCTTTAATACGCTCGGCCAAAGCGCGGGCGCCGGCGCGGTCGCCCGGCGGCGCATAATCAATGGCTATGGTAGGCAGACTGTAGCGCTCACGAACTTCCTCGAACCGGTCGAGCAGCCACTTTCGATCTTCTTCCGGGACCGGCTGGTAGCGCTTCTCCGCGGGCACCCAGCGCTGATACAACGACTCCGCCGCGACCGCGTCCACGTGTTCATGGACGGCAGGCAGAAGCTCAAAACCACGGTTCAAAATAAACCGGGCACCCGGGAAGGCCTCGGCAATAGCAGTGATCAGCGTCCGCAGACCTTCACGCTGTGCTTCCAGATCACCGGAAGTGCCCTCTATCAGACGATAGCTGTCGAGGGTGTCGAAAAAGAACTTCCGGTAGCCTTGCGCCCACAACGGGGCGATCACCTCCTCCACCAAATAACCGCGGAGATTTTCGTTGGTCAGATCCAGAACCCGGCTTTGCCAGTCACGATTTTCGCCCAGAACCCACGCCGGCTTGATACCGGACGCGTAATCTCTCGAGGGCAGCACTTCGCCCAGGCTGACATAAGCATAGAATTCCCCCACCAAATGCGCGGGCGGCGCGTCACTCTGTGCCGCCTCCACCACCGGCAGGTCGAATACAGCCAGCTCATTCCAGGGGATATCCGGGCCATAGTAGAAGGCGGCGGAGCGGAGTCCGGCGGACACCGTCAAAGGCAGAAGCAAGCAAACGATAAAAAGAGAAAAACGCGCCAAGGTGGCTTCCCGAACGTTAAAATAATTATAACGTGTAAGTTGCCAGTCGCTGCGTGAACAAACAAGCAATGTTCTTCACTCAGGGACCAAAACCGGCGCCTATGGAGGCATTATTTTACAAAGCAAAGACCTTCACAGAAAATTCACGCACTTCACCCTCATTAGAGTAATAGCCGGCTGTTCTTACCGAACTGGCTGCGCAGGAACGCCATCTGGTCGCCGCGGATGCGATGGCTGTTAATCAGCGCCAGATATTCCGCCATGTTCGGCACATAGGGCAGCGCCAGCAGCTCCATGTTGATCTCTTCCGGCAGGCGGTCGCCTTTGTGCTGATTGCAGCGCCGGCAGGCGGCCACCACATTGAGCCAGTTATCCTTGCCGCCCCGCGAGGTGGGACGGATGTGGTCACGGGTGAGCAGCGCTTCCGGGTAGGGTTTGCCGCAGTAAAGACACAGGTGCTGGTCGCGGCGGAACAGGGCGCGGTTGGTGAGCGGCGGACGGGTGCGACGGCGCGGGCTGGCGATGCCGTCGCAGGCGATAATGGAATGCAGGGACAGCCGTGAGCGGTCGCCGGTCAGGCGGCACATGCCCCCGCGCAGGTTGTAAATCACGTCGCCCAGGGTCCAGGTCACCAGACCCCGGGCGTAGAGCACCGCGGCGGCCTGCCAATCCAGCCATTCCACCGGCGTGCCCGCCTTGTCCAACCGCAAAATACGCTCACTCATAGGCACCTTCGCCTGTTCCGACGTTTTCTTCCGCGTTCCGCGGAGTCATGAAAGTCTTTAAGCGTGACGATTCTGCGACAGGGGCGGGCGGCGGTGAAAAACGGGCACCGCGCCAGGCCTCAAAAGCACGCGCCGGCGGATGGCGCGGGTACTGTCCTGATCTCTGATTAATCGACCCGGGCCGGCTAATCAGAAAGCAGGTAAAGAAAACGGGCTGCCTGAATAATAAACAGCCTTAATCCGGGTCCGCAACCGTGATTACCGTTGAGATGGTCGGGAATGACGCGGCCGCCCGGAAAAGGACGGCAGTTCATAGCAGGCTTCGGCGGCCACGCCGGTGTTGTCGGTGTCGGTCATGATCGCCACCGCGTCCACGGTTTCCACCTCAAGGTCGTGGAAGCGCTTGAAATCGGCCGCCACGTCACGGCTGAAGCCCCGCCACGGCCCGGCGCCGCCCGGACCCTGGACTACCACCATTTCCGCTTGCTCGGCATAGGGGTTGGGCCAGTGGCTGCCCGGCGGGTGCGAGCGCGACCAAACGTAATTGATCGCCCGGGTCCGCCAGGGCACCCAGCCCTTCTTGATCACATAGACCCGCGCCTGAAAATCGTCGCCCTGCTTGCTCTGCTCGTCCGCCACAGGCCAGGCCGGCGTTTCAGCGGCCCGCCAGCGCCAGTTCAGCCACGGCGTGCGGGCCAGATCGACGACCTGCTCGCGGGCCAGACCCGAGGCGCTGGCCCGCGCCGTGGCCCGCCAGCAGCCGTCGTCAGTCCATTGGTAGCGGGTTTCGCCCTCGAAGGCCACGGGCCGCCAGTCCGGCGGCGGCTCCGCATTGGCCGTGGCGCGGATACAAAGGGTCAATAACAGCAGCGCGGTACAGGTTATATACTGGTTGAAATAGGCACTGAACATAGGCGAGCGGCATGCAGTTTGATTATGTGATCGTGGGCGCCGGCTCCGCCGGTTGCGTCCTGGCCAACCGGCTTTCCGAGAACCCCAATACCCGTGTTTGTCTGCTGGAAGCGGGCCCCGCGGACAACAGCCTGTTCATTCGCATCCCCGCCGGGATTATCTGGCTGATGCGCTCCAACGCCCGCAACTGGCGTTATTACACGGTACCGCAGAAAGCACTCAATAACCGTGAAATCTATATTCCCCGCGGCAAGACCCTGGGCGGGTCCTCGGCGGTGAACGCCATGTGCTACACCCGCGGCCACCCCTGGGATTACGACCACTGGGAATCGCTCGGCAACCCGGGCTGGGGCTATAAAGACGTGCTGCCGCTGTTCAAGCGTTGCGAACACTATGAGCCCGGCGGCGAAGGCCCATTCCACGGCGTCAACGGCAACCTCAATATCGCCGAGCTTAAATACCGCCACCCGGTCAGCGAGGCGTTCGTGACCGCCGGTGTGCAGGCCGGCCACCCGGCCACCGATGACTTCAACAACGACACCCAGGAAGGGATGTCGATGTACAAGGTCAATCAGAAGGACGGCGAGCGCTGGGGCGTGGCACGCGGTTATCTGCACCCGGCCCTGGAACGCGACAACCTGACGGTAATGACCGGCGCCCTGGTGCACCGGGTGCGCTTCGACGGTAAACGCGCCACCGGCGTGGAGGTGGAGCATAAGGGCGGCATGCACACCATCGAGGCCGGCGAGGTGATTCTGTCCGGCGGCGCGATCAATTCGCCGCAGTTGCTGCAATTGTCCGGGGTCGGCGATCCGCAGGAGCTGAAGCGCCACGGTATCGACACGGTGCACGAGCTGCCCGGTGTCGGCAGCAACCTTCAGGATCACCCGGACGTGCTGGTGATTCACCGCAACCGGCGCCGCGACACCTTCACCATGGGCTCCTGGGAGCTGCCCTTCACCGGCGCCAAGGCGGTGTGGGATTTCTTTACCAAACGCAGCGGCCAACTGACCTCCAACGTGGCGGAAGCCGGCGGCTTCATCAAATCGCGGCCAGAGGAAGAACGCCCGGACCTGCAGCTGCACCTGACCGCCGCCAAACTCGATAACCACGGTCTGAACTGGATGTTCAGTATGGGTCACGGCTACTCCGGCCACGTCTGCATTCTGCGTCCCAAGAGCCGTGGCACCATTCGTCTGCGCGATGCGGACCCGCGCAGCCCGGCGCTGATCGACCCGCGCTTTTTGGAACACCCGGACGACATGGAAGGCATGGTGCGCGGCGTCAAGGCAATGCGCGCGATCATGGCCCAGGACGCGCTGGCACCCTGGCGCGGCGAAGAACTCGCCCCCGGCGCCGATGTGCAGAGCGACGAGCAGATCCGCGCCTTCCTGCGCCACAAGTGCGACAACATTTACCACCCGGTGGGCACCTGCAAGATGGGCGTCGACGACCAGGCGGTGGTGGACCCGGACCTGAAAGTGCACGGGTTGGAAGGCCTGAGGGTGGTGGATGCGTCGATCATGCCAACGCTGATCGGCGGCAACACCAATGCGCCCACGGTGATGATCGCGGAAAAAGCCGCCGACAAGATTCTTGGCGTCTGATTTCATCGCACTGTAACGCCCCGCTCCCAGACTGCGTTCCCTGCAATGGGGAATTCCGTCCGGGGAGGGGGCATCATGAGTGGCGAATCGTCACCACGGGCACAGCTCGTGGAACTGCTGTGGCAACTGAAACAAAACTACGATCAAAGCGGCGACGGTTCGCTGCGCTTTATCCACTTCAACACGCTCCTTAACGACTCGCAGTACCGCGCCGAGGTAATCGAGAAGGCGCTGTCCAGCGAACACCCGCGCATCCGCGAACTGGGCCGCAAGCTGAAAGCGGCCAACCGCCAGGGTGGCCTGCTGCATAAAACCAGCGCCCCTTCGCCGGCCGGTAACAATACGGCGCCCGCTTCCCCCCAGCACACCGCCCAGCACACCTCCGGGAACGCCACGACGTCGCCACGCTCATCGACCCTTTGGTGGCTGGGCCTGGGCACACTGGCGCTGGTCGGCGTGATTGCCGCCGGGGTGTTCTTGCAGCCTTACATCGGCGGCCTGCTCTCCGGACGCCAGGTGGTGGCCGGCCCGCTCACCGGCGAGCACCGCTGGTCCGCCGACCGCACCTGGGTATTGGACGGTATCGTTTATGTGGAGGACGGCGCGCGTCTCACTATCGAGCCGGGCACCCGTATTGAGGGGCAGCCGGGGTCGGCGTTGGTGGTGACGCGGGGCGCCAGCCTGCACGCCGCCGGCAGCGCGGATACGCCGATCGTGTTCACCAGCGGGCAACCGGAGGGCACCCGCGCCCCCGGCGACTGGGGCGGCGTGGTGCTGCTCGGCTCGGCGCCGGTGAACCAGGCCGACGCGCAGATCGAAGGGGTGCCGGCCACCGATACCCGCGGCGCCTTCGGCGGCGACGACGCCGACGGCAGTTGCGGCGTGCTGGAGTACGCGCGCATCGAGTTCGCCGGCTTCGAGGTGTACGCCAACAACGAACTCAACGGCCTGACCCTGGGCGGTTGCGGCAGCGGCACCATTGTCCGCCATGTGCAGGTGCACCGCTCTCTGGACGACGGCGTGGAAATGTTCGGTGGCACCGCGGACCTGCGCCACGTTCTGATCACCGGCGCCGGCGACGATTCGCTGGACTGGGACTGGGGCTGGCGCGGCCGGGTGCAATTCCTGATTGCGCAGCAGCACCCGAACAGCGGCGACAACGCCTTCGAGGCGGACAACAACGGCGGCCAGCACGACGCCGAGCCGATGTCGGAACCGGTGATGTACAACGTCACCCTGGTGAGCCCGCGCAGCCACACCCGTCACCACCGCGCCATGACGTTGCGCGAAGGCACCGGCGGGCATTTCCACAACCTGTTCCTGCACGGCTTTTCGGGGGAAGCGGTGGACATCAAGGACGCGGTGACGGTGGCCAATCTGGACAACGGGCGCCTGACGTTCGAGGCCCTGGCGATCAACGACATCGGCGGGCGCGGCATCAGCTATTTCGAGGACGAAAGCGGAACCGCGGACGACGACGGCGGCCTCGACGAAGCCGCCTACTTCCGCGACACCGTGGGCGCGCGCTTCGCCGTGGATCCGCAGTTCAGCCGCGATGTGAGCAGCACCGTGAACCCGGACTTCGCCCCCGGCGGCACCTCGGCCCTAAAGGACGGCGCCGTGGCGCCGCCCCAAGGGGAGTTCTGGGATGAATCCGCACTGTATATCGGCGCCATCCGGCCCGGCGCCGCCCGCGACTGGACGGACGGCTGGACCGACTTCCCTCTAAACTAGCCCCGGCCGCTCTTTGTGGGAGCGGGCCCTGCCCGCGAAAGGGTGGCGCTAGCCACCCGGCGGGATACCAGAGACCTGGTTAGTGCCCGCCTTCAGACGTCTCTGGCATCCTGCCGGGAGCTTCGCTCCCTTTCGCGGGCTGGGCCCGCTCCCACAAGGCCCGTTTCAACCAGCCTTAGCGGACCACGGCGAAGAACACTCCGCCCTCTCGGTTAATGCGCAGCAGCAGCGCGGCGTCCTTATCCGGCACGGCTGCACGTAACTGCTCCAAATTGTTGACGTCTTGACGGTTCACATTAACGATCACGTCGCCGCGCCGCAGGCCGGCGCGCCAGGCGGCGGAATTCCGCGCCACGTTTTCCACCAGCACGCCCTGTTTGACGTAATCAAGCTCGCCGTCGCGCAGGTCACGCAGGTTGGCGCCTTGCAGGTGAGAAGACACGCCGTCGCCGGCGTCGGCGCCGAGGCCGGATTCGCTGATCACCGCGGTGACCGTCTTGCGGCGGCCGTCCCGTTGAATGGTCATTTCGATTTTCTCGCCCACCGGCGACAACCCGACCTTGTTGCGCAAGTCCGAGACCCGGTCCACCGGCTGGCCGTCCACTTCCAGCACCACGTCACCGGCTTTCAGGCCGGCTTCATCGGCGGCGCTGTCCGGCAGCACATTGGTGATCACCACGCCCTTGCGGCGATCCACCTTGAAGGCGCTGGCCAGTTCCTCGGTGAGCTCCTGAATAGTGACGCCGAGCACCCCGCGCCGTACTTCGCCGTGTTCGATCAACTGGTCCATTACGTTCACCGCCATATTGGTGGGGATGGCGAAGCCGATGCCCACGTTGCCGCCGGCGGGGGCGAGGATGGCGGTGTTGATGCCTACCAGTTCGCCGTTGAGATTGACCAGCGCGCCGCCGGAATTGCCCGGGTTAATCGAGGCGTCGGTTTGAATGAAATTCTCGTAGCCCTCGATACCCAGGCCGGTGCGGCCCAGTGCCGACACGATGCCGGAGGTCACCGTTTGCCCAAGACCGAAGGGGTTGCCGATGGCGACCACGAAATCACCAACCTTGAGACCGGCGGAATCGGCGATGCGAATCTGTGTCAGATCTTCGGCGCTTTCCAGTTTCAGCACCGCCAGGTCGACTTCCTCGTCCAGGCCCACCAGCTCCGCCGACAGCTCGCGGCCGTCGATCAGGGTCACTTCGATTTTGTCGGCGTTGCGCGCCACATGGGCGTTGGTGAGCACGTAGCCCTGATCGGCGTCGACAATCACCCCGGAGCCGGCGGATACCGCCCGGCGGCTGGGCGCCTGATCCGGCATATCGAAAAAGCGACGGAAGAACGGGTCCTGCATCAGCGGGTTCTGGGCCGCGCGCACCCGGGTTTCAATGGCGATATTGACCACCGCCGGGGCGGTCTTTTCCACCATCGGCGCCAGCGACGGCAACTCTTCACCGCTGGCGATACGCGTCGGCAAGGCGGCGCCGGCGGACGCCGACAACAGGCTCATCAGAACCACGGCACTAATCAAATCGAGAGGTCGTTTCAGAGCGGTGCGCAAGGTCAAACCCTCCTGTGAATCAACGGTGCGTAACGCAAGCTTCGACCCAAGACCGGGGTCAGGGTTCCGACGCAAAGATTCTCACCCGGTTGTACTCGCCGGACTCACCCAGGTCCGGCCAGGTGGAGGCCTGCCAGGTGCCGAGCAACGTCAAACCGGGCGGATCAAGATCGGGGATTCGGGAGTCGGCCAGCAGTATCGGCAGGCCGCTGGCGTGGAAGCGTTCCAGCAGCGGTAGATTGTCCCGATCATAGAGAATGTCGGCGGCGCTGATGCAGTCGGCGTCGGCCAGGCAGGCCTCCAGATCGTCGCTGAGCGCCACCTCCACGCCGTTGAGCACGGCGTTGGCGGCGGTGGCGGCCAGCGCGTCCGGGTCCAGGTCGCAGGCGATCACGCGGCGCGCCCCCGCCAGGGCGGCGGCGATCGCCACCACCCCGGAGCCCGGCCCCACATCCACCAGGGTTTTGCCACGCACCCACTCCGGGTGCGCCAGCAGATGGCGAGCCAGCACCTGGCCGGAGGCCCAGCACAGCGACCAGTACGGCGGCGCTTCCATCAGGGCGTTGGCGACGTCCTGGTCGAGCCGCTCGTCCACCAGTTCGTCAAGCAGCCACAGCCGCAGCGCCGGCACCAGCGGCAATGGCGTGGCCAACAGACGGATATTGGGCAGCAGGCGGTTCAGACGCGCTTGAAGATCGAGGGGCGGGTTAGGGTCAAGCGTCTTCGCCACGGCGGACAGCCTCGCTGAGTAGGAAGTCGAAACGTCGCGGCTCGGCAATGCGGCCCTCGTCATCCAGGGCCGGGTACGGCACGCCGTAACGTTCGCAAAGCGCCGCCAGACGCGGGTGCGCCCAGCGGAAGAAGGCGTGCTGGTAGCGCGCTTCGCTGAGCCGGCGCTGTTGGTACAGCCCGGCCGCGCGGCGTTGCTCGCAGGCCTCGGAGAGAATGATCGCCGCCGCCACACTGACATTGAACGAGGACACCATGCCCATCATGGGAATGATCACATGCTGGTCCACGGCGGCCACGGTGCGTTCGGTGATGCCGAACTTCTCGGTACCGAACAGCACCGCCGTGGGGCGGGTGAAATCCACCTCCCGGTAGGGCACGGCGGTGTCGGAGAAATGCGCCGCCAGCACCTGCTGCCCCTGGGCCCGGGCGGCGGCCACAGCCTCCGGGCCGCTGTCGTGCTCATGCACGTAGACCCAGCGCTGCGAGCCCATGGCGCTGCTGGCCGAGGCCCGCGCCCGGTTTTCCGGCAGTACCGCATGGACATCCAGCACGCCCACCGCGTCGCAGGTACGCACGATGGCGTTGATGTTGTGCGGCTTGTGCACCCCTTCCAGAATCACGGACAAGTCCGGCTGGCGTCGGTCCAGGGCGGCGCACAGGCGCCGGTGTCGTTCCGGGGTCATCGGGTCTCCAGGGGTAGCGGGCACAACGGCGGCGATTGTAGCATCGCCGCGCGCGCCGGGCGGACAATCCCGTCCACCTTGGGCACACTAGAGCTTTCCCCGAGCACAGAACCTGGAACGAGGACCGTCCATGAACCAACGGGCATTGCCGCTGGCCGGCGTCAAAGTGGTGGAACTGGGGCAGTTGCTGGCCGGCCCCTTCGCCGGCACCCTGCTGGCCTATTTCGGCGCCGAGGTGATCAAGGTGGAGCCGCCCGGCGGCGACCCGATTCGCGGCTGGCGCACCCTGGACGACACCGGCACCTCGTTCTGGTGGCGCAGCCTGGGCCGCAACAAGCGCTCCGTGACCCTGGACCTGAAGAGCGACGCCGGCCGCGAACTGGCGGCGCGCCTGATCGACGACAGCGACGTGCTGATCGAAAACTTCCGCCCCGGCACCCTGGAAAACTGGGGGCTCGGGCCGGAGCGCTTCAAGGAGAGCAATCCGGGCCTGATCTACACACGCATCTCCGGCTATGGCCAGGACGGCCCCTACGCGGACAAACCGGGCTATGCGTCGGTGTGCGAGGGCATCGGCGGCCTGCGCTACGTGAACGGCTTCCCCGGCGAGCGCCCGGTGCGCCCCAACCTGTCCCTGGGCGACACCGTGGCCGGGCTGCACGCGGCCCTGGGCATCGCCCTGGCGTTGCTCGAACGCCACAGCAGCAAGCAGGGCCAGGTGGTCGATGTGGCTCTGTTCGAATCGGTGTTCAATCTGCTGGAAGCGGTGATCCCGGAATTCGACGGCGCCGGCGAGATACGCCAGCCCGCCGGCTCCACCGTCACCGGCATCGTGCCCACCAACACCTACCGCTGCGCGGACGGCAAATACGTGATTATCGGCGGCAACGGTGATTCCATTTTTAAACGTTTGATGACCACCGCGGGGCGTGTCGATCTCGCCGAGGATCCGCGCCTGGCGAAGAACCCGGGGCGGGTGGAAAACGAAGCGGAAATCGACGGCGCCATCGAGGCCTGGTGCGCCACCCTGCCCAGCCCCGAGGTGCTGCAAAAGCTGGAAGCCAACCGGGTGCCCTGCGGCCCGATCTACAGTGCCGCCGACATGATGGCTGACCCGCACTTCCAGGCCCGCGGCCTGTTCCAGCAGGTCGAAATCAACGGCGCGCCGCTGAAAATCCCCGCCATAATGCCGCGCCTGGGCGGCACCCCCGGCGCCACGCGCTGGCCCGGCGGCGACGCCGGCGGCGACACCGAAGCCGTGGCGCGCGGCGAGCTTGGCTTGTCCGAGGAAGAATTCCAGCGCCTGAAAGCCGAGGGTGTGTTCGGCGCTTGACACTCGGGCAAAGGGTATAGCGAACCTTGTGGGAGCGGGCTTGTGGGAGCTTGCCTTGCAAGCGAAAGGCCGGCTCTGCCGGCCGGCAGGATCCCAGAGTGTTCGTTCTCTCCAGAAAGCCCGCGCGGAATCGGGTGGGCCCGTGGCGGTGACGTTTCCCTCAGCGCGCCTCTGTGCCGGGACCTTCCGGGACCCTGGAGAACAGGACGTTCGACAGGGAGCCTACAGGGACGTATTCACGGCGTTCCCGGAAGGTCCCGGCACAGAGGCTCGCCCCCGATGGAGAGACAGCCTTCCGGCTAACTAGCGTTGAGAGAGCTGTCGGTAGAGGTTGTCCATGACGCGGGCGGCGAGCAGGCGGGCGCGGTCGGTATTGGGGCCGCTGAAGTGTGCCTGCAGGTTGGCGGTGAACAGGGCCAGCCAGCGTTCGTGGTGGGCGCCGGTAAGCGGCTGCTTGTCATGCACCGCGCGGTGCTTGGCGATCATGTGCCGGTCGTAGGCGGTATCGCCGAGCAGCATCTTTTTCCAGTAGGCGGCGATCAGCGGCAGATGCTCGTCAAGATCGATGCGCGCCACCTCCAGAAACACCGGCGCCAGCAGCGGGTCGTCCAGCACCCGCTGGTAGAACGAATCCACCATCGCCTCGATGCGCGCCGGGCTGTCCAGGTCCGGCTTGTCGTCGCGCCGGGCCGGCGCCTCACCGGGGACGAACCGCTGTGCCAGGGTCACCAGCGAATACGCCCGGTGAGGATGTCCTTAAACATCACGAAGTCACCGGCCAGGCTGTACCAGGGGTGCTTGAAGGTGGCCGGGCGATTGTGCTCGAAGAAGAAGTGCCCCACCCAGGCGAAGCCGTAGCCCACCACCGGCAGCAACAACAGCCCCCACAGGTTGCCGGTGATCAGAACGCCGGCCAGCACCGCGAACAGCCCAAGGGTGCCGAAGAAATGCAGCCGACGGCAGGTCGGGTCGGTGTGCTCCTGCAGATAGTAGGGGTAGAACTCCTGAAAGCTCTCGAATCCGGATTGCTTGATCTCGTTCATGGTGCTCACCTCTTGGGCACTGACGCGCCCGCCGCCGGAATGGTTGTTTCAGCCATTGTCCACGATTGGCGGCCATGGACAATGGCCTGATCAACCACGGATACCGGATTGCCCATGGCCCTACGCCCGCGCCTCAGCCGCCTTCTTTCCCCGCAACGCACCCCGATCCCCCGCAATCTGGCGCCGCTTATCGCCCAGGGCAGCGAAGCGCCCGCCGCCGAGGCCGGGCTGGACGACGACCGGGTCGAGGCGATCTGGCGGGCCACGCGGCGGCTCTACCGGGGCGGCATGAGCCCGGGCATCGCGCTCAGCCTGCGCCGCCGGGGCAGCGTGTTCCTGGACCGGGCGATTGGCTACGCGGACCCGGTGAGCGAGCGCCTGCTCACCACCGAGACCCCGGTGTGCCTGTTCTCCGCCTCCAAGTCGATCACCGCCATGCTGGTGCATCACCTGGCGGAACAGGGCCAGCTGCACCTCGACGACCCGGTCAGCCGCTATCTGCCCGAATACGGCTGCCACGGCAAGCAGAACACCACCCTGCGGCATATGCTCACCCACCGGGCCGGCATTCCGCGCCCGGAGCAGGCGGTGGAGCCGGACATCCTGTACCGGCCGAATGAGATCGTGAAACTGCTCTGCGAAGCCCGGCCCAGCACCCTGGGCAACCAGTCCTACCACGCCATCACCGCCGGTTTCATCCTGGGCGCGGTGGTGGAAAAAGTCACCGGCGAGGGCCTCAACGCCACCCTGGACCGGGTGGTACGCCAGCCCATGGGCATGCGCTACTTCACCTTCGGCGCCACCGGCCCGGAGCGCGCCCGCGACGTGGCCACCGGTGTGCCGATGAAGCTGGTGGACCTGTTTCTGAACTACGCGGTGGGCGGCACCTTCGGCGAGGTGGTGGAAGTCACCAACGACGAGCGCTTCCAGCAGGCGGTGGTGCCCGCCGGCAACCTGTACGCCACCGCCGAGGAAGCCAGCCGCTTCTTCCAGATGCTGCTCAATGGCGGCCGCTGGGGCGACCATCAGATTTTCCGACCGGAGACGGTGGCGGCGGCGCTGGCGCCTGCTTCGCGGCGCCCCCGAGTGGACCGCACCCTGATGCTGCCGCTGACGTTCTCGCCAGGTTTTATGCTGGGCAATCGCGGTATTGGCCTGTTCGGGCCGGCGGCGCCGCGCGCCTTCGGGCACCTGGGTTTTATCAGCATCTATTGCTGGGCGGACCCGGACCGGGATCTGGCCGGCGCCTTGCTGACCACCGGCAAGGGTCTGATCGGGCCGCACCTCCCCGCCCTGCTCAACCTCCAATACACCATTAACCGCCACACCCGATAAGTCGCGGCGCTCGGTTCTCTCCAGCCGGGGGCGCGGGTCTGTGTTAGGCCCTTCCGGGAACGTCGTGAATACGTCCCTGTAGACTCCCTGTCGAACGTCCTGTTCTCCAGGGTCCCGGAAGGGCCTAACACAGACCCGCTCCGGAGTGAGACTCCAGCGCTCCGGGTTATCACCGGCGCCGAACCTCTCTGAAAAATTTTTGGGGAGGGGCGAGCTTGGTAAGGCCAACTCGCACAAGCTTGGCTTCTTAGCTGAGCTCGGCGGTTCGCTCCCAAGGGAGGTTCGGTCTCGGTGCCTGTGTCCAGGACTGTGTGAGGCAGGGAGCCGAACACAAGCCTACAGGGACGTATTCACGGCGGGTCCTGGACACAGGCACCGAGACCGAACCGGGCTACGAAGACGCCAACATCTCAGCTCGCTCTTTGATTATCCGCCAGACAAAAAAAGCCCGGCGCGAAGGCCGGGCTTTTTATTCGAGGCTTGCGGGAAGCCTTCAGGGTTTGGCGGTCATCAGCTTGCGCTCCGCCGAGAGGCCCTTGTAGAGGCTGAAGCACATCACCAACAGCACCACCGTGAACGGCAAGCCAGTGGTAATGGCACCGGCCTGCAGCGCGTTCAGCGCCTGCTCGCCACCGCCATACAGCAGGGCACCGGCGATCAGGCCTTCCATAATCGCCCAGAACACCCGCTGGGGTACCGGCGCGTCGAGCTTGCCGCCGGCGGTGATGGAGTCGATCACCAGGGAGCCGGAATCCGAGGAGGTGATAAAGAACACCAGCACCAGCACGATCGCCAGGAAGGAGGTGATCGCGGTGAGCGGCAGTTCGGCCAGCATCTGGAACAGGGACAGGGACGAGTCGCCGACGCCGTTGGCGAGTTCGCCGATACCGTTGATGGTCTGGTGCAGACCAGAGCCGCCAAAGGTGGCCATCCACACCACGGTCACCAGGGTGGGCACCAGCAGCACCGCGGTGAGGAACTCACGGACGGTGCGACCCCGGGAAACCCGGGCGATGAACATGCCCACGAACGGGGACCAGGAAATCCACCAGGCCCAATAGAATACGGTCCAGTCGTGCAGGAAACCCTGGTCTTCACGACCGATCCAGTTGCTCAGCGGAATGATATTGGCCACGTAATCCACGGCGGTCTGGCCCATGCTGGTGAAAATCAACAGGGTGGGGCCGGCGATCATCACGAACAGCAACAGCAGCGCGGCCAGGCCCATGTTGATGTTACTCAGCAGCTTGACGCCGCCGTCCAGGCCGCGCATGACCGAGATCACCGCCGCCGCCGTGACGCCCACGATAATCGCGATCTGCACGTTGATGGCGTTGGGGGTGTCGAACAGAAAGTGCATGCCCCCGGCGGCCTGTTTGGCGCCCAGCCCCAGGGACGTGGCCAGACCAAAGATGGTCGCCAGTACCGCCAGCACGTCAATGATGTGGCCGGGCCAGCCCCAGCAGCGTTCCCCCAGTATCGGGTAGAAGGCGGAACGGATCGTCAGCGGCATGCCTTTGTTATAGGCGAAGAACGCCAGGGACAGTGCCACCACGCCGTAAATCGCCCAGGGGTGCAGGCCCCAGTGGTACATCACCGCGCCCAGCGCCATGTCTTTGGCTTCCGGGGTGTTGGGCGCCACATTCAGGGGCGTACCGAACCAGTCGGTGTAGTAGCCCACCGGCTCCGCCACGCTCCAGAACATCAGGCCGATGCCCATGCCGGCGGCGAACAACATCGCGAACCAGGACAGGGTCGAGAAATCCGGACGGGCGTCGTCGCCGCCCAGGCGGATTTTGCCGACGGGAAGAAAAATCAGGGCGATACAGAACAAAACGAAGATATTGGCGCCGACCATGAACAACCAGTCAAAGTTGTCGATGGTCCAGCCCTTGGCACCGTCGAGGGCCGTTTTGGCCTCGGCGGGAAAGATAAGGGTACCGATCACGAACGCAAGGATCAGCACCGCACTGATGAAGAAGACCGGATTGTGCATGTCCATCCCGAGGACCTGCACATTATCCTGACCCGCTTCATAGTCTGTTTCGTATTCCACGCTCATGGCATGACTCCATTTTCCGTGTCACGCGGCACCGGCTCAGAACCAGAAAGGCGGCGCCGCGCGGTCGGTTCGGTGTTGCCGAACCCTGAAGCCGGCACGGGGCCGGCTTGACGGCATTGCGTTTAGAAGTAGAAATCGAAGGCGACGTAGGCCGCATCGAAATCCGATTCGTAGACATCGCCATAGGCATTGATGTCGCCGTCGGACTGCAGGTACTCGAAGTAGATCCAGCCGGGACCGTACTGATAGCGAATACCGGGCGCGATGAACTGAACGTCATCGGCGTTATTACCGGTGGTGTCGGTGCTGGCCACGCCGGCGTCCACATAGTAGAACCAGTTGTTGTGGTTGTAGCCCACTTCCACCACATGGCGCTGGTTTTCGATCTTGTCGTCCACCGGCGCATCGGCGGAGGCGAGCAGCGCGTCCATACCATCGAAATCACGCTCGACACTGATAAACCGGTACTTGGCGGTCCAGTTATCCATCTCGAACATGTAGTGCAGATCGTAGGCCTGGTGGCTGCCTTCGTCGTTACTGGCGGACGGATTACCGGCGGCCACCGGCACCAGATCCTGCATCCGACCGTACTGGGCGGAGGCCCCGATGGTGTGATGCTCGAGGAAGGTCCAGTCAACGTTGAGTACGCCGGTCTTGATCTTGCGGTAGGTGGCGCTGGTACCCCAGTGACCGTTGTCGTCAACGGTGTCGGTACTGTCCTCGCCCCAGTCGTCCTGGTGGTAATAGGCCGCGTCATAATGGATCGCGCCGGCATCACCACTCAGTTTCAGGCCCACGTCCATCTGGTCGCCGTAGCCGCCCTGCAGGCCGTCGCCGGGCCAGAAGTTAGTGGTTTTCCAACCGAACGGTACCTGGCTTTTACCCAACTTGAGACTGGTGTCTTCGGTCAGGTCATAACCGATCCAGGCCTTGTGAAGGGTAAAGTTGTCCCCACTGTTATTGTTAGCGGGGCTGGTAAAGGAACCGGTACCGATGCGGGTTTCCGCGCTGAAATGCCAAGGGCCGTGACTGCCGTCGTCATCGGCGTACAAAATCAGCGCCGGATCGGCGAAATTGCCGCCGGTTTCATTATCGAGATCCTCGTTGAACGAGGTCGAATTGAAATCAGAATTGGTTACGTTCTGATAGACCCACCAAACACCGGCGCTTAATTCCGCGCCAGCGGTGGCCGTGATCGGTGTGCATACGGCGGTCGCCGCGAATAAGCCCAGTGCGGACTTCGCAAAAATAGACTTTCTCATTATGGTCTCCCCAGCAGAAGTCATTACGCAGCCTAAAGATCACTGCACTGATGTCAAACCGGTGACCTTTTTCTTGCTCAGACTTTCACCGAAAAACCCTTATTGTCTCTGGCTTTCCAGCAATATAAAAAAATTGAAAAATCCAATGAACTTATTGCCACAGGCTGCTTTTCGTTCTTTATATATCCCCCAATCGGACGCAGGTTTCAAGGCCAAGGTGGAAATTCGCCTTGTGCAAAAAGCAGAAAAGGCGTGGACCTTTCGGTGCCACGCCTTTTAAAAACGTTCGATATTGAACGTCGGGCCTTCACATATTTTTGACGATGGCGTCGCGCACCGCGTCCAGTTCCGCGTCGATGGTCACCATGCGGGAGTCCTTGCACTGCTCAATAGCGGTGTCCGGATCCTTGAGACCGTTACCGGTAAGGGTGCAAACAATGGTGGACCCTTCGGCGATCTTGCCGGACTTGATGTCACGCATGGCACCGCCGATGGAAGCGGCGGAAGCGGGCTCGCAGAAAATACCCTCTTTCTCGGCGAGCAACTTCTGAGCGGCGAGAATTTCGTCATCGCTGAGCTCGTCGAACCAGCCGCCGGATTCTTCCTTCACCTTCCAGGCCTTATCCCATGATTGCGGGTTGCCGATACGAATGGCGGTGGCCACGGTCTCCGGGTCGGAGACCCGTTCGCCGCGCAGGAACGGCGCCGAACCCGCCGCCTGGTAGCCGACCATCTTCGGGCGGTCGCCGATCATCGGGCCACCGGCGTAGCGGCAATGACCTTCGCAGAACGCGCATGCCTCGGTGACGATGTCGGTTTTGGTGGAAGAGTATTCGCAGTAACCGATCCAATGGGCGGTGATGTTGCCCGCGTTGCCCACCGGCAAGCAGTGGTAGTCCGGGGCGCGGCCGAGCTCTTCGATGATTTCGAAGGCGGCGGTTTTCTGGCCCTGCAAACGGTAGGGGTTCACCGAGTTAACGATGGTCACCGGTGCTTTCTCGGCCACTTGCTTGACCAGTTCCATGCCCTGGTCGAAGTTGCCGCGGATCTGCATGATCACGGCGCCGTACATCATCGCCTGGGCCAGCTTGCCCATGGCGATTTTGCCTTCCGGGATAATCACGAAAGCGGTGATCCCGGCACGGGCGGCATAGGCCGCCGCCGCCGCGGAGGTGTTGCCTGTGGACGCGCAAATAATGGCGTTGCTGCCCTCTTCCACCGCCTTGGTCACCGCCATGGTCATGCCCCGGTCCTTGAACGACCCGGTGGGGTTCAAACCCTCGTACTTGACGTAGATATCCACGTCCTTGCCGAGCAGGCGGGGGATATTCTTCAAACGGATCAGCGGCGTGTTGCCTTCGCCCAGGCTGATCAACGGGGTGTCGTCGTTAACCGGCAGGTGGTCACGGTAACGATTGATCAGGCCGGTGTAGCGGTCACGGAATGGCATGTCGTATCTCTCTTAAGCGTCAAGCGTCCAGCGTTTCCACGCGGATGCGCATAATATTGTTGTCCACGGTGTCGAGGGCGGAGATCGCCGCCAGAGCCGCGTTCATGTCCCCTTCCAGCACCTTGTGAGTCATCATCACGATCGGCACCAGGCCTTCCTCGGTTTCCTTCTGCACCAGGGCTTCGATGCTGATGTGGTTGTCACTGAGGATACGGGTGATGTTGGCGAGCACGCCGGGCTTGTCCTGAACGTGCAGGCGCAGGTAGAAGCTGCAGGACACGTCGTCGATGGTAAGAATCGGATCGTCGGACATCTGGTCGGCGTGGAAACCCAGGTAGGGCACCCGCTCGTTGTGGTCCACGGTCAGGGCGCGGCCCATTTCGATGATGTCCGCCACCACGGCCGAGGCGGTGGGCTCGGCGCCGGCGCCGGCGCCGTAGAACATGGTGGGGCCCACCGCGTCGCCGTCGATCATGATCGCGTTCATCACCCCGTTGACCGCCGACAGCATGGTCTCGCGGGGGATCAGGGTGGGGTGCACACGCAATTCGATACCGTGGCCGGTGTCCTTGGCGATGCCCAGGTGTTTGATCCGGTAACCGAACTGGGCGGCGCTCTTCACATCCTCGATGGTGATGCGGCTGATGCCTTCCATGTAGACCTTGGAAAACTGCAGCGGAATACCGAAGGCGATGGAGGCGATGATGGTGAGCTTGTGCGCGGCGTCCACGCCCTCCACGTCGAAAGTCGGATCCGCTTCGGCGTAGCCCAGGCTTTGTGCTTCTTCCAGCACTTCCTGGAAGGCACGCCCGCCCTGCTCCATCTCGGTGAGGATGTAGTTGCCGGTGCCGTTGATGATGCCCGCCACCCAGTTGATGTGGTTGGCCGCCAGACCTTCACCCAGGGATTTCAGGATCGGAATACCACCGGCCACCGCCGCCTCGAACGCCACGTCCACGCCGTTTTGATGGGCGGCCTGGAAGATTTCGTTGCCGTGTTCGGCGATCAGCGCCTTGTTGGCGGTGACAATGTGCTTACCGTTCTTGATCGCGGTGAGCACCAGTTCGCGGGCGGTGTCGGTGCCGCCGATCAGTTCCACCAGGATGTCGATTTCCGGATCCGTGGCCACCGCGAAGATATCCCGCGATACGCGGATGCCACTGATGTCGCACGCCGGGTTGTCGCGGCGGGCGCCGATGTGCGAAATCTCGATCGGGCGGCCCACGCGCCGGGCGATTTCCCGGGCGTTACGCTGCAGAACGTTGACCGTGCCGGAGCCCACCGTGCCCAGACCTGCTATGCCGACCTTTACCGCATTCACCTTGGCGTCCTCTCTCTTCATTCGCCGGCCACGCCGTCGGCGCGGAACATCTTCTTGATGCCGCGCAACGCCTGCCGGGTGCGTTGTTCGTTTTCGATCAGTGCGAAGCGCACATGGTCGTCGCCGTATTCACCGAAGCCAATGCCCGGTGACACCGCCACGCCCGCTTCCTGAAGCAACTTTTTGGAAAATTCCAGCGAGCCCATCTCCCGGTAGGCTTCGGGGATGCGCGCCCAGACGAACATGGTGGCGCGGGGCTTCTCCACCGTCCAGCCCAGTTCGTTAAGGCCGTCGCAAAGCACGTCGCGACGCCGCTGGTACATGTCGCGGCTCTCGCCCACGCAGCTCTGATCGCCTTCCAGGGCGGCGATGGCGGCCACCTGGATCGGCGTGAAGGTGCCGTAATCCAGGTAGGACTTGATCCGCCCCAGGGCCTGGATCAGTTGCGGGTTGCCGCAGCAGAAACCGACCCGCCAGCCGGGCATGTTATAGCTCTTGGACAGCGAGAAGAACTCCACCGCCACCTCGCGGGCGCCTTCCACCTGCAGAATCGAGGGCGCCTGGTAGCCGTCGAAGACAATGTCCGCGTAGGCGATGTCGTGCACCACCCAGATGCCGTATTCCCGGGCGATGGCCACCACTTTTTCGAAGAACTCCAGCTCGACGCACTGGGCGGTGGGGTTGCCGGGAAAGTTAAGCACCAGCAGTTTGGGCTTGGGCCAGGCTTCCTTGATCGCGCGCACCAGCTCCTCGAAGAAGTCCACGCCGGGCACCAGCGGCACGTGGCGGATGTCCGCGTTGGCGATCACGAAACCGTAGGGGTGGATCGGGTAGCTGGGGTTGGGCACCAGCACGGTATCTCCCGGGCCCATGGTCGCCAGTGCCAGATGCGCCAGGCCTTCCTTGGAACCGATGGTGACGATGGCTTCGGTTTCCGGATCCAGGCTGACGTCGTAGCGGCGCTGGTACCAGTCGGTGATCGCCTTGCGCAGACGGGGAATGCCCTTGGACTG